>DATHPI010000434.1:0-7741 GCA_035484035.1 Chthoniobacterales bacterium | reverse complement strand
AGCGGATTGCTGTGCTTTCAGGAATGGGCGGTTAGCCCTGGCCGCGATCAGAGCACTGCCCAGATCGTATTGGATGGGATTGAACCCGAGCTCGCCTTCGACCGGCAGCGGTTGATTGGTGGTGTACTGCGGACCAGCAGGAATAGCCAAGGTGCGGGCCAGCGTCTGTTGCGCGATCAGGTAGTTGTTCCGGGCGGCGATCAGCTGGGGAATCTGGTTCTGGAGCTGGCCTTCTGCTTGCAAAACGTTGAATTGCGGAACGGTACCGGCTTCATACCGGCTCTTCTGATCTTCTAATTGGCTCTGGAGGAGGTTGACCGATTCTTCCTGAACCTGCACTAAAGCCTTGTTGAGGAGGATCTGATAAAATTGCGTGCGCACCGTGGAGACCACTGAATCGATCGTGTCTCGCAGAGTGTAATAGGCCTCCTGCTCGTTGATCAGCGCCTGTCGACGTCCAGCAATGGTGGCTCCGCCGTCATAGACCAGTTGCGAGACGGTAATCTGGACACTCCAGCTTTGGTTCTGGGTGGATGAGGTTGTTGTTGAGCCACCAGTAAGCGTGCTGACAGGAATGGCGATGGCATTGTTGGTGCCCGTAGCCCCAGCCGAGTTGACGGTCAGTTGTTTTCCGCTCGGCACAGCCAGCAGGTCAAAGTTTGGGCGGGAAGAAGAGACCGACGGAACGAGCGAGTTGCTGGTCTGCATGTAGTTCGAAGACATCGTCAACTGAGGCAGCAACTGGGACTGGGCCTGGAAGAACAGGCCTCTCTGGACCTTGAGCTGTTGAATTTGTTGAAGGATCGACGCGTTCTGCAGGAGGGAGATGCGAACGGCATCTTCAATTGTTAAAGGGCGGCTGAGACTGAGGGGCTCCAGAGTTGATTCGCCAGCGATCAGATTGCAGCACATCCCTGCGATGGTTAAAGCTAACAGCGGAAGTCTCATTTTTTTGTCAATTTATCGGAACAATCTGCTATCTTGCGATAGATCAGAAGCCAAGCTCTTCCTTCCTCGGCGGTAAGAAATTCACGCAAAAGAGTGATGATCTTGTTCACCATGTCACCACGAATTTTGGCGACCAGACCAGATCCTTTTCGGGTAATTTTTACCATCACCTTGCGACGGTCGTCGAGCGCATGTGAACGCTGAACATACCCAAGTTTCTCCAGGCGATCGACCAATCCGGTCGCGGCAGCCGTGGTATGGCCCATCTTCGAGGCGATGCCGGACATCGTGATCACGTCCTGTTTGTCGAGATACCCGAGCAGAAAATATTGCGGAAAAGAAACGCTCCCGTGACCGAGCTCTTCGGACAGATTATGCAGAAATTTTCTCTGCATGTGCATGATAATCTCGGCAAGTTCTTCCGCTTCCACTTGCAGGTCGAAATCAGACCGTGGCCCGGGCGAGCGCTGCTCGGTCGTAAACATAGACGATATAAAAAATCAAGGGAGTTAAGTTTCTCTCGCCATGATTAAAGCATAGACCCTTTGGTTTGCAACCCAGTGGATCGGCATCATCAAACCCGAACTTCACGTGCCGGCGAAAATCCATCGGTTCAAGACCTAAATCGTCATTTGCACGTGGTCCGTTTTTAGGTGAGGAATGTTCGGATAGTTTCGAGCTCCAGTAATTTCCCGTTCTAAGCGAAGCACTATGGCATACCAAAAAGCAGTGGCCCCCAGCGGGGACAAAATCACCATTCACAACGGCCAGATTCAGTGCCCCGACAATCCGGTGATTCCGTTCATCCGAGGCGATGGCACCGGACCGGACATTTGGGCAGCGAGCGTACGCGTATTTGATGCAGCCGTCGAAAAGGCGTACAAGGGTTCCAGGAAGATTTCCTGGTTTGAAGTATTCGCCGGCGAGACAGCAAAAAATCAATTCGATGATTGGTTGCCCGAAGAGACCGTCACCGCTTTTAGAGATTATCTAGTTGGGATCAAGGGGCCGCTCACCACGCCCGTCGGAGGCGGGATTCGGTCGCTGAATGTGGCGTTGCGCCAACTTCTGGATTTGTACGTTTGTCTGCGTCCAGTTCAATATTTCAAGGGTGTGCCGTCGCCGGTCAAAAATCCTGAAAAAGTCGACATGGTCATCTTCCGGGAAAATACGGAGGACATTTACGCGGGAATCGAGTTTCGGGCCGGCACTCCGGAGTCGCAGCGTTTCTTGAAGCTGTTCGAACAAGAATTCCCCAAAGAATTTACCAAAATTCGATTCGGCACGGAAAAAGCGACCAAAGAGTTTGTTTCTGCCGAGCCGGTACTGGGAAAGTCGGACGTTGAAGTGGGGATCGGGATTAAACCGGTGAGCCGTCTCGGCTCCAATCGCTTGATCGCTGCAGCGATTCGCTACGCCATCACGAACCAGAAGAAGTCCGTCACCTTCGTTCACAAGGGCAACATCATGAAATTCACCGAGGGAGCCTTCCGAGATTGGGGATACGAGCTTGCCGACACGCTTTTTGGCAATGAGACCTATTCCTGGTCGAAGTGGGAACGGACCAAGAAGGAGAAAGGCGAAAAAAGTGCCAACGACGAAATGAAGTCGGCGCTAGCCGAGGGTAAGATTCTTGTCAAAGACGCAATCGCAGACATCACCCTGCAGCAGATCCTGACACGCCCTGAAGATTTTGATGTGATCGCGACACTGAATTTGAACGGCGATTATCTTTCCGACGCCTTGGCTGCGCAGGTCGGCGGCATCGGTATCGCACCCGGCGGCAATATTAATTATCACACCGGGCACGCAATTTTCGAAGCGACCCATGGTACCGCGCCCAAGTATGCGAATCTCGATAAGGTTAACCCGGGTTCAGTGGTGCTCTCGGGAGAAATGATGTTGAGACACCTTGGTTGGCGGGAAGCCGCTGATCTCGTGATTAAAGGATTGAACGAGGCTATCGCGAGCAAACGGGTCACCTACGACTTCGCGCGTTTGATGGAAGGGGCAACCGAGATTAAATGCTCGGAATTCGGGGACAACATTATCGACCACATGACGTAGGCAGAGGCGAAGCGTCCCTGCTTTGCTTCTTAATATCAGGATCGTTCTGGTCGTCGTGGTCGTTCTTCGTGCTGGATCTCTTCGCCACCAGCAGACCGAGACGACGACGACCACGAGCACGATCAAGCAATTCGCGCCTCTTCCTCTGGATGCAAAGAGAGGACGCTGCGCCTACTAGGTCGCGATTTCGATGTCATCCTTGGTCGAGATGTCCTCCGGAAAAAAGATATTCTTTTGACGATCCCAAACGTAACGATGGAGCAACACCTTTAGCGTCGCGGTTAACGGGATGGCCAGGACCGCTCCTAGCAGGCCCCCAAGGACGAGTGTCCACAAAAAGACGGACATGATGACCGTCATCGGGTGGAGCCCGACCGAATTTCCAACGATTCGAGGCGTGGTCACCAAGCCGTCGATCTGCGCGACGATCAAAAAGAAAATTATCGTCACCCACAGTGGGTGCGACCAATCATTGAATTGCGCGAAGGCAATCAGGATCGCCGGGATATAGCAGACGATGTAACCGGCATACGGAATTATTCCGATAAAGGCGAATCCAAGCCCGATCAGAAAGCCGAACTGGAGGCCCACGATCGAGAGCCCGATGGCCACCATGATCCCGTTGATGGCGGCCACCACAAGTTGGCCGCGGAAAAAATTGATGAGATAACCATTGATCTCCGTCAACACGGTGACCACCTCGTCCTTAAATTCCGAGCGCCGAAGCGGTAGATAATTACTCCAGGATTCCGCAATCCGCGGGCTCTCTTTTAGAAAGAAAAATAGATAAATCGGGACGATCAGCAGGCCGACCAGGAACCCGAAGACGCCGAAAACACCGGTAAGACTTGTTTGGACAAGAGCCCAGGTCCGTTGCGCTAACGTGGGGAGCTGATCCTGCAAATACTGGAGCGATTGCTGGACATAGGGGTTATTCTGATAGCGCTGATAGCGCGAGAGACCTGTTTTCGGATTCTCGCTGGCCGAGCTCAAAGGAGGTGCCGGGGTCGGGGTAGGCGTAATTGCCTCTGTCGGGGATGGAGACGCACTGCCGCCCAACTGAGGGAACTTCTGTAAGTTTTGCTCGAGAAAACCGTCAATAGCGCCCCAGCCTCGTTCCAGGTATCCAGGAAGTGTCGAAGAAAATTTCACGCTTTCGGCGTAAATTGAGGGAACCACTAAGACCACCAGGAGCACCGCACCCAGAACAAACCCTCCAAACACGATGGTCACCGCCAGGAGGCGAGGCATTCTTTTGCGGGCCAGCCAACTGACGACCGGTTCCAGCAAGTAGGCGAAGACGCCCGCCAGAGCGACCGGCAACAGGAGGGGCTGCAGAAAGGCGAGAATTTGCGTGGCGACATACAAGGTGAAAATGACGATCGCGGCAATGACCAGCAAGGAAAGCGCGGTGATCGCGTTCCACATCAACTTCATCTGCCAGCGAGTCGGATGATACAAGATTGGCAGAAAGATGAGTACGACCTTCGCAGGTTGCAACGAAAAAGCTCAGAGTTGCCAGTGTCAGTTGTCAGTTACCAGTGGCGGCAGGGTAAGATCCTTATTTTCTGAGCAAACGAGAGCCGATTCGATCGGCTTTATCCCGAAAACCAGGGTGTTATTGTCGCAAAGCGGCAAGACCGGTCAAGGTCCCCACTGACAACTGACACTGGCAACTGCTGTATTTAAACGGATAGATGGGTAGAATATCTGATCTGTAGCATCCACATATGACCATTTCGACAGAGGCAATCACCGAGGAAGTATTGAGCAACGGCCATTGGGTCCATGCCGTTCAAAATGAAATTTCTCGCGTGATCGTGGGACAAAAATATCTGATCGACCGTCTTCTGGTCGGGCTTCTGACCAACGGCCATGTCCTTTTGGAGGGAGTCCCCGGATTGGCGAAAACGCTGGCGGTCAGGACGCTGGCTTCCTGTGTCCACACCAAATTTCAGCGCCTCCAATTTACACCGGACCTGTTGCCGGCGGATATTATTGGGACGATGATCTACAATCCGAGGGACGGTGTCTTTCGACCGAAACTCGGCCCGATCTTCTCCAACCTGATTTTGGCCGACGAGATTAATCGAGCCCCGGCCAAGGTACAGAGCGCCCTGCTGGAAGCGATGCAGGAACGGCGGATCACCATCAGCGACCAGACCTATCCTCTGTCGGATCCCTTCCTGGTGCTGGCTACGCAGAATCCGCTCGAGCAGGAGGGCACTTATCAATTGCCTGAGGCTCAACTCGATCGGTTCATGTTGAAGCTAAATGTCGCATACCCGACCAAGGCGGAAGAACGCAAGATCCTGGACCTGATGGGTACTTCAGCGCCTGATCTCTCCGTCGAGACGGTCGCCTCCACTGAGGAAATCATTCGCTCACGCGATATCGTCAATCGCATCTTTATCGATGAGCGGGTGAAAGACTACATTGTCGATATCGTTTGGGCGACGCGCCGACCGGAAGAGTACCATCTTGGGATGGAAGGGTTGATCCGGTACGGAGCTTCTCCACGTGCCACCATCAACCTGACGCTTGCGGCCCGCGCACATGCCTTCCTGAATGGAAGAGGTTACGTCACCCCGCAAGATGTCAAATCGATCGGGCTTGATGTGCTGAGGCATCGGGTCATCGTCAGTTATGAGGCCGAGGCTGAAGAGGTTACCAGCGAAACGGTCGTTCAAAGAATCTTTGCCGGGCTTCCTGTCCCCTAACCCACTCCATGCAGTCCGTTCCTGAGATCCTCAAAAAGATCCGCAAGTTGGAGCTTCGCACCCGTCGTTTCGTCGAAACCGCTTTTGCCGGCCAATACCACAGCGTTTTTAAAGGACGCGGTATGAATTTCGACGAGTTTCGACAGTACGATTTCGGGGACGAAGTTCGTTCGATCGATTGGAACGTGACGGCCCGGATGGGCGAGCCTTATGTGCGCAAGTATGTCGAAGAACGTGAACTTACGGTCATGCTGCTGATCGACGTGAGCGCATCTGGAGGTTACGGGAGCGTCAACGCCAGCAAGAGAGAGTTGGCTGCTGAAGTCGCTTGTTTGCTGGCCTTTTGTGCCATTCGGAACAGCGACAAAGTTGGGCTCATTTTATTCACTGATCGCGTCGAGCTCTACATTGCACCGCGCAAAGGACGGCTCCATATCCTGAGGTTGATCCGCGAGATTCTCTACTTCGAAGCCAAAGGGAAAAGAACGGACCTGAAACAGCCTCTGGATTTTCTAAATCGCGTGACCACCAGACGCGCCGTGGTGTTTCTGCTCTCGGATTTTCAAGCCGACCATTATGAAAAGGCTTTGACCATTTGCAGCCGGCGCCATGACCTGATCGCAATTCCGATCGAAGATCGTGGCGAACTATCGCTCCCAAATATCGGATGGGTCCTGGTCGAAGATCCTGAAAGTGGCGCGGTCTATGAGATCGATTCTTCCGATCGCCGTGTGCGATCCGAGTTTAGTGAATATGCGGAAAAGGCGCGTCTCGCCCGCGACGCCTTGTTTCGCCGTAAGAGTATCGATTCGATCTCGCTTCGCACTGATCAGGACTACTTTCCTCTGCTCCGGTCGTTTTTCATCCGGAGAGAAAACCGGTTGAGACGCCAATGATCTGGCTCTTTCTAGCACAAGCCGTTGCCAAAGCTCAGGACGAAATTGAAGACATTCGGCCACCGATCTCCGGTTCGCCCGCTCTCTGGATTGTCGGCCTGTTAGCGGCGCTGCTTTTGCTCGCAATCGTAGCCTACTTCCTTTGGCCTAATCCAAAACCAGGAATCGTCCAGCCACCGCTCCCGAAAGACCTGGCCCGAAAGCGGCTGGAAAAAGCGAGAGCCAGAATCTCAGCCGATAGCTCCTATGATTTCAGCATTGAAATTTCGGACATTCTGAGAAGCTTTATAGAGCAGCAGTTCGGAATCAAGGCTGTCCGGCAAACCACAATCGAGTTCTTGAACGAGGCTTCACAAACTTCCCATTTTGACCTCCCGCACCAGGACAGGTTGCGGAATTTTCTGCACACCTGCGACGCTATCAAATTCGCCCGGGCTGCTGCCGGGACAGCGGAAAGCGAAGCGTTGTTTGAACAGGCTTCCGCCTTCGTAGAGGAGGTCAAGTGAACAACTATTTCCGACTCGAACAACCCTGGTTTTTGCTGCTAGCCTTGTTTCTCCCTCTTTTCTGGCTCATCGGCAGACGTTTCCAGAGGCCGCCGGCGATTCGATTTGCCGCTGCGCGCATCTTCGAGCGAGCCACTATTTTCCGACGGTCCTGGAGAAAGTCGGTCCAGAATGCACTCTATTACTTAGGCTGCGTCTGTTTGATCGTGGCCTTGGCTAGACCACAGTTTGGGACTGCAACCAATCGCATTCACGCGAACGGCATTGATATCATGATTTTGCTGGACGTTTCGCTCTCGATGTTGTCGGAAGATTATTCTATCGGAACAAAACGAGCGAGCCGTCTCGAAGTGGTGAAACAGGTGACCGAAAAATTCATCAATGGACGACCGGACGATCGCATTGGCGTCATCGCATTCTCCGGCCGCGCTTATCTCGTCAGTCCGCTCACCCTCGATCACAACTGGCTGGTCGAAAATCTCGCTCGCCTGAGTATTCGTCGAATAGGTGACCAGACTGCAATCGGATCCAGCCTGGTCGAAGATGGGACCGCTATTGGTTCTGCTCTGGCAACGGCAGCCAATCGACTGCGTGACAAACATGC
>DATHPI010000433.1:0-26449 GCA_035484035.1 Chthoniobacterales bacterium | reverse complement strand
GACACGCAATCCAAGATTCTCAATCATCTCAAGGATTCCATAGTAAGTCGGTGACTCGACCAGAACAGCCGAGTTGGGGGGACAGACAGTCCGGAGCGCCAAGGAGAGCGCTTCGGCCGCGCCGTTGGTGACAATGAAGTCATCCGGCTTCATGAGACATCCCCAATCGCTGGCCCGTCGCGCCAACTGCCTGCGCAGTTTAGGGTGGCCGGCGGGTTCCGTGTAACCTACAATTTCCGACGCACTTGACCGGGCAATAGCGGAGATCATGCGTCCGAGCTTGGTCGCCGGAAGGATTTCCGGAGAGGGTACTGCTGTGCCCAAAGGGACAACATCTTTGGCATTTCCCAAGGAAAATGCCTGGTACCGCAGCTTGCTGACTTCAACTGGTGAGGCTTCCAACCGCAGCGGTTGAGGCAACGGTTCCGGTGATTGGTTTCTGAATTTGATATAAAATCCGCTTCTGGGCCTGGCTTCAAGAAGACCGCGGTCCTCCAGCACTCGGAACGTATGCAGGACGGTTTCCATGCTCAACCGGTGATCCCCGCAGAGCGTTCGAACGGATGGCAGACGATCTCCGGGAAGGAAGACGTTGGCCCGAATTTGCACTTCCAAAGAATTGGCAAGCGCGAGGTATGCTGGGAAACGTGTCGGCGGCTCGGCGGATCGTTTTGGGAGTGGACCGAAGGGTTGTCGTTTGGTGCGAAGCATTTGGTGGTGAGAGCATCCATGGCACTTGATTGGAAACGAGGCAAACTGTTCTGGTGGGTTTTCTATAGAACTGTATCTGTTCTGGTTGGATAATCCGTCCGAATCTCGTGACGTGAAATCATTGTCGGTTGCATCCCTTGGTCCTCCGGTGGTCAAAAGCAGATCTCCGGAATGGCAAAGCTGGTTCTTTACGACCCTTGGTGTGGTTTGCTTCAGCTTCACTTTTCCGATGACGCGCTTATGCCTGCGCACATTTGATCCGATTTTGATTGCGCTGGTTCGCGGCGCGGGGGCTGGGCTAGCGGCGCTTATTGTTCTCCTGTTGAGCAAAAGCCGAACTCCAGACCGCGGCCAATTGGTTCGCCTGGGTTCTGCGGCGGTTGGGATGGTTGTTCTTTTTCCGATCCTGGTCTCAATCGCACTGCAGTCTGTCCCTGCGACCCATGCGTCGGTGCTCGGATCGATTCTGCCACTTGCGACCGCTGTCTTCGGAGTGGTCCGCGGACGCGAAAAGGTTTCGCGGGGGTTTTGGACATTTGCGATTCTAGGGACCTGCCTGATCGGCCTCTTTTCGGCGTATCGATCGGGGTTTCATTCGGTTGATGAGCCGGATCTGCTGTTGGTGGCGGCATTTATCGCTTGTTCCTACGGGTACGCCGAAGGAGGTCTGCTCGCACGTGAGATGGGGGGATGGCTGGCGATCTGCTGGGCGCTGGTGACCGTACTCCCTCTCGAGTTGGTCGCGCTGTGGATCTATCTTTCGCGTGCCGGTCTGCAAATCGGCACCGTACCGGTAGAATCATGGGTGGGTCTGTTCTATCTCACGGCGGTCAGCCAATTCATCGGGTTTTTCTTTTATTACAAAGGCCTGGCGTTGGGAGGCATTGCAAAGATGAGCCAGGTGCAATTGATCTTACCATTCCTGGCAATCTTCGCCGCACACTGGATTTTAGGCGAGCCAATCGATGGCTCGGTGATTTTCGGCGTGCTGGTGATGACGGGGATCGTTGCGGCGGGGCGTGAGGGGAAACGGGTCGGCGGATCGGCGTAGGAGCGTGAGGGGAAACGGGTCGGCGGATCGGCGTAGGGGCGTGTCGGCGTGGCCAAACGCTCCTCAATCGTTCTCGTTATCGTTCTCGTCCTCGATTTCTTAACATCGCCAGCAAAAAACACTGGGTGCCACGCCCAACGCCCAACGCCATAACGCTCCACGCCGACACGCCCCTACGCCGACCCGCCGACCCGTTTCTCCCGCCGACCCGCTTCTCCCTACGGCTTTTGGAACCGCGGGTCGACTTTTTGGCGAAGGGTTGATCGTGGTGTACTCTGTCTGGCTGCACAGGTGCCGTGATTTCTCTGTACCAACGACGAGTGTAGCTCGAGCCCAACACACAATCTGACTGACTCATGGCACGTGCTGCGGAAGCGAAAGGTAAGCTGCGAATCGGCGATGACTGGAACGCAATCCGGATCATCGCCCTATCGCAGAGCAACCCGCTGAAAGCTATTGCCGAGCTCGTCGAGAACAGCATCGACGCGCACGCGCGAAAGATCACGATCACGCGTGGTCGGGAGCACGGCGAACACTATCTTGCCATCCGCGACGATGGCGATGGCGTTCCACGCGATGCTGACGGCATTCCCGATTTCCGCTACGTCGCCACGCATATCTGCGATTCGGTGAAGCGTCGTCTGAAGTCTCAAGGGACGGGAGCGGGAATCCAGGGCGAGTTTGGCATTGGCTTACTGAGCTTCTGGACGTTTGGCGAGCGGCTCGTCATGACCTCTACCGGCAGTGACCAGCGCGCCTACCAAATGACGATGAACAAGGGGGATCCCAGTTACGAGATGAGCCCTCGCCGCATGCTGTTCGCCGAGCGTGGCACGGAGGTTCGCATCTCGCCGCTCCTCGAAGGCATTCGTACACTGAGCGGGGAGAAGATCCAGTGGTATCTAGCTTCGGAGCTGCGCGATCGTATTCGCAACTCTGGAGTGCGCATCAGCGTGATGGATAAGCTGGCGCGTAAACAACTCGAGGTCGAGCCGCGGCAGTTTGATGGTCGCCTCCTGCACCAGCTGCCGCCGGTCCGCACCTCGTACGGGGATGCCTATGTGGAACTGTATGTGACTGAACCCGCGGAGCCCTCGCGCGTTGCGCTGTACCGTTCCGGCACGCGTGTCGTAGAGGTGCTCGGCTCTCTTCCAGGACTCGAAAAAGCTCCCTGGACGTCGAGCTATCTCGAGGGCCTCATCGATGTGCCCTTTCTGAACGTCACGCCGGGTACGCGCAGCGGCATCATCCACGATGAGCGCTATGCGGCTCTGTGCGAGGCCCTGAAGCCGCTTGAGGAAGATCTGAATGCGCTGATTGCCGAGCAGCAACGCGCGAAGGAGGAGCAGGCAAGCCAGCAGCTCATGCGTGCCATTCAGCGCGCCTTTCACGAGGCACTCCTGGCCCTGCCGCCGGAGGAATACGACTGGTTCGACGTGCACGCGCGCTCAGGTCGGCGGGGCGAGGCGCGTCCTTCGGGCGAGAACGGCAAAGCGCTCGAGACTTTGCCGGACGATCAGGTGCTGGGCGCGGCCGAACCGGAGCCCACGCCAGAGCGACAGCGCCAGTTCTTCGAGCACGCAGGATCGCTCTTCAGTGTCGTTGTCTCGCCGGCGGCGAGCACGATTGCCGTGAACGCCTCCCGCCATTTCAAAGCGCTGCCCCGCGATCGATCCAGACGCAGAGTGACAGACGACCTGCAATTCCGCTGGGAAATCATCGAAGGTGGGGGCACCCTGGCGAGTGAGCACGATCAGGAGATCAATTTTCAGGCACCGGCGACGCCTGGACTCGTGCGATTGCGCATCACCGTGAGGCAGCGCGATGTCACTTGTTCTGCGGAAACGCTCATTACTGTGACCGACAGCCTCGTCCCCTCCACTGGTTCAGGCGTGATCGATGCACGCGGTCTTCCCGGATACACCTTCGAGTGCGCGTCGGGCGAATTATGGCGCTCCCGCTTCGATGCGGCGCGTAACGTGATCGTCGTGAACAACGGCCATCGCGATTTCGTGTTCGCCTCGCGTACCCAAGCGCTCAAACTGCGCTATCTCTTAAGGCTCTATGTCAAGGAGCTCGTCCTGCGAAATTTTAGCGGCGTTCCCGGGGATCAGCTTCTCGAGCGCATGATCGAGCTGTCGCTCTATACGGAGGATAAGCTTTGACTCCTCTAGGATGGGGCGCTTGCTCACCCGTGTTTCACGTTCCTGATTGCTAGGCACGCACAGCTTGTGGGTTCGCCAGCTTGGGGCATCGTGCTTATACTCGGTTTCGCGCCGATCTTAGCCTGCCCGGCCGAGCGCGCCGAGGCTCTGAAGTGTCTCAGCGGCCAGCTTCAAGGTAAGCTCACCCGCGGGAAGGTCTCGACAAAGTGCCGCACCTTCTCCGGCGGTAAGGCCCGTGAAGTCGGTAGAGCCCTCGGACTCCGCCTTCTTACGCAGTGGCTCAAGTGCGAGTGCGCCCAGAGGAAAAGATGGAACATCGGTGGCGAGAGGTCCTACCTCGCGGACGATGCGATTGACGAGTACACGAGCGGGCCGCCCCGTTAGTACATTGCTGATGGCGCTGGGCTTGCCGTTCGCGGACTTGATGGCTGCACGATGAAGTGCGGAGATTGTCGCCTCGGGGCAAAGCAAGTACGCCGTCCCCATTTGCACGGCTGACGCACCCAACGCGAGCGCCGCCGCGATAGCCCGGCCATCGGCAATGCCACCCGCCGCAATGACCGGAACTTTCACCACATCGACGACTTGTGGGACGAGAACGAGTGTACCGAGCTGCGATTCGAGGTCGCTCGTTAAGAACATGGCGCGGGTGCCGCCAGCCTCGACACCTTGGGCAATAACTGCATCAACTCCATGGTCCTCGAGCCACCGCGCTTCCATGACCGTTGTCGCAGAGCTGAGGATCACGCAGCCCGCGGCTTTGAGGCGATCGACCAGGGATTTCTCCGGCAACCCGAAATGAAAGCTGACGACTTCCGGCTTTAACTCCACAACAACATCACACATTTCCGCGTTAAAGGGCGGGTGAATACTGGTAGGAAAAGCAGGAGGGTCCACACCAAACTCGGTGTAGTAGGGTGCTAGCCGTTTGAGCCATGCGGCTTCCACCGCCGCATCCCGCTGTCTCACATCACAGAAGAAGTTGAGATTCAGAGCCTTGGCGCCGATTTGGGCGCGAATTTTGGCAACCACTTCGCGCAGCTGCGCGACAGTCAAAAAGGAACAAGGAAAAGAGCCGAGCCCGCCCGACCCGCAAACGGCTACCGGCATGCTGGGACTTACAGCCCCTCCCATGGGCGCCTGGATGATCGGATGGTCGATCTTCAAGAGATCGAGCAATCTTCTATTCGGCCAGCTTGGAGCAGCAGGGGGAGGCGTTCCTTGTGCACGCGCTCCGTTCGGGGCGAGCAGACTCGCGGCGCCCCCAATCGACCAAGCAAACCCGCCCATCGCCGCTGCTTTCAAAAGCTTTCGCCGTTCAATGCTGCCCGTTTTTCGTAAATGCATTTTCATTATATCCTTCCAATGGCGGCAGGGCTGAGGCTACCGACCTACCTGAACTAGTCGGATTTTCATTGTCTCCTCCCGAGATTTAGGATGGGTTTGCCGCCCTAATGACACGCTGCGGGATTTTGCTTCGTTGTTGTCGGCCCCATCGCCTTAATGTGGTGGTTTACATTACACAGATATAATGTCAAGCATTACACCCCCGGTTTCATTTGACGACGTGTCTGCTGAGGAAGGAAGGCGCTGGCGATTACATATTATTAGCCCTGACCGCGTAGGATTACAGAGGTCCTGTCCCAGGAGAGATCATGCATCTCGCCTTGTTACCCATCTGGGTTTTCCGGCTATACCATTATTTTGGCCACGATGCTGCTCGATCTAATAATCTATAGCGGCTAGGTCCAGTCGATAGATCCTTGCCGGAATGCAGCGTTCGATAATAGATATTAGTATCACGAGGAATCGCAGCCAGCGACCGGCCATCCTCGAGGTGAGCGCAAAAGCTGAAAGCGCTGAAGCGCACTTTGGCGCGAGGACTCGGAAAGCGAGGCCAATTCGGGCATCCCGAACTCTTGGCACGACCGCGCAGAAAAGATCACGCAAGATAATTTCCAAAGTCACAGGCTGGGTGTGACTTTCCAAATTATTCGAGGTGATTTTGCTCTGGTATTTGATGTACTGTCGTCCTTTGCAGCGGGAGTTGACAGAGGATCCTGGAGCAAAACATGGAAATCAAAGGTGCAACCCTTTTGTACACATTGGCTGGCCTGATGATCACGTTCGCGGGGTTCTCGGCGCTCTTGTTGTTCATCCGACCGGCCGCTGGAGCGAGGTTGTCATTGCTTGACAGATACCTCGCAAAAACGGTCATGACGCACATTTTCGTATTGACGGCGGGAGCGCTGCTGCCGGCGCTATTTGCGCTCTACGACATTCCGGAAACGTGGATTTGGCGAGGCTCTGGTGTGCTTTTCGCACTACCTATGCTGTCTCTTCAGGTCACCTATCCTCGCCGACGCCGCAAGGTGGTTGGTAATGGACCGCCGCCCCCGGTATTTGCGGTCTTTGTTGTATTCGGCTCCGCTGTGACACTGGCGATGCTTGGCTACGTTTTAGTAGGTCTCCAATACAGCGCTGCAGCCTACATCACTGCGTTGACGATCGACTTCTTTACGGTCGTCTTCGGCTTCGTGGTCGCTCTCGATGTCATTATGCAACAACCAATGGAAGTGTCGGAGCGGCCGACGCTGGGCGTTGACCGAAAGACAGGAAACTGCAAAAAGTTACCAAAGAGTTAGTCGGAATCCGCGTCCTCCTGACGCGTTCGCATTGTGGCGGCGGTATTCTGCATAAGTTACTTGTGCGCGTGTCGCCATTTGAAATCGACTTCTGCCCCCGTGCGATTCTGACGGCTTCGCAGAACGAAGCCTCGATTTGGTTCTCGTCGACGCCCAAAGCGACAAGAAACATACCGCATAGCCGGTGCATTTTTCGGATAACGCGTTGCGATGCCCAATTCTTCCAGGCAGTGCTTCCGCCTCATTTATTACCTCAAGAGCGGCATGTAGCACCTCTCAATTGCGCACTCTAATTTTAGCGCAGCAATAGGTGCGAGCTTTATCAGGTCAGCCTCTCGCCCCTTCAGCTTCAGGGCGAACTCGTTTATTCCTAAGGAACGTGTCGGCGTTTGAGCGTATGGGCGAACGCCGACCCGCCGACCCATATCCCCTCCGCCCTGTCCTCGGATTCTTTGACTATTTCCTAGGGGGGAAAGCAGCCTGTTTTTTTTTGCTGTGGTGGTCAAAGATCGAGGACGAGGACGAGAACGAGCACGAGCACGAGCACGAGCACGATTAAGGCGGAGGGGGAGAGGAAGTTGAACGGCGGACGATAAGCTCCGGAGTAAAAATGAGGGTCTCCACGGGTTTACCGCCGCGGAGTCGGGCGAGGAGAAGTTCCATGGTGCGTTTGCCCATTTTCTCGGTTGGCTGGGCGATAACGGTCAAAGGAGGTTCCATATAGCGCGCCCAAAAGGAGTCATCGAAACCGACGATCGAAATCTGGCCGGGAATGGCGATGCCATGGTCGCGGACAAAAGCGATGACACCCGCGGCCATTTCCATGTTTGCCACGAAAAGCGCGCTCGGCGGATGACGCAGCGAAAACAGCTTTTGCGCACATTGATAACCGGATTCCTGAAGAAAATTTCCAAATTGGACGTAGCCCTTTTTGATCCGGATGCTATGAGCGCGAATCGCGTCTTCGAATCCAGCGAGGCGCCCTCGGGCGTTCGAAAGGTGTGGTGGTCCGGCAATGGTGGCAATGTCGAGATGGCCCAGCTCAATGAGATGTTGAGTCGCGAGCTCCGCGCCTCGCCGGTTGTCAACGACCACCGTATCGACATTTTTCAGGCCCGACTCACGGTCAAGATCGACCAGGACAGCACCCGATTTCTGGAAGGTCCGCAGAAGATCAAGATTCGCGCCCGTCGAGCAATTGATGACACCGGACACTTTTCGCTCAAGCAAGAGTTGGAGAGCGGTTTCTTCTTTGGCGCTGTCTTCGTCGGCGTTGCAGATCAGGACGGTGTAACCGTTGATCCTGGCTTCGTCTTCGATCGCTTTGACCACCGCGGCAAAGAAGAGATTTCGGATATCGGAGACCACGATGCCGATGGTTCTGGTCTGTTGGGTACGCAGCGAGCGTCTGGTTCCATTGGGGGTGTAGCCATGGCGGTGGACTGCCGCAAGGACGCGCTGGCGAGTTGGAGGAGCCACATCTTCGGGCCGGCTGAGAGCTCGTGAAATCGTGGCGATGCTGAGATTCAGCTCGTGAGCGAGTTCGTGGAGCGTCATGGAAAAGAGAGTGAGCCTTGGGCGGCTGGCAACGTGGGCTTGACAAGTTTTTTGCACGAATTATAACTCGATGTAAAGTTTTACATTTTGCTCCCCCATTTCAGTCGCGGCGATTTTGAAAGGATTATCCGGCACGGCGGAATAACTTTGGTTTCGCCGGATTCGTGTTCCCACTATGTTGGTGGATCGCCCCCCTGATTTTATGGTTGCCCCAACCAAACAGACCGAAGCATCGAATCCATTGGCTCTGCAAATGCGGGGAATCTCCAAAAGTTTCGGTCCGACACCCGTTTTGAGAAAAGTTGATTTTGAGCTGCGGGCCGGTGAAATCCACGCCCTGATGGGCGAGAACGGCGCGGGCAAGTCGACTCTGATGAAGATTGCGGCCGGATTGATCGACCAATTTGAGGGAGAAATCCGGGTGGCCGGCCAACCACATCGGTTGGCGTCTCCGCGCGATGCAACCAGGGCCGGCATCGCGATGATCCAGCAGGAGCTCAGCCTGGTGCCTGAACTTGCCGTCGACGAAAACATCTTCCTCGGGCAGGAAAAAATTCGATCCCTTTTTATGGTGGACAGAGAGCAACAGGTCCGAGCGGCTCGCGAGGTCCTGCTGCCTTTGGATTTTCATGGCCGGATCGATCAACCGATCGCCAAATTGCGGGTGGGCGAGCAGCAATTGGTGGAGATTGCCAAAGCCCTGGTCGCGAAGGCGCGGATCCTGATCATGGATGAACCGACGTCGGCGTTGTCCATCAATGAGACCGAGCGTCTTTTCCAGGTGATTCGGAAATTGGCCAAAGAGGGCGTGGCCATCGTTTATATTTCGCATCGGATGGAGGAAGTCGTTGCGCTGGCCGACCGGGTAACAGTACTGCGGGACGGGCAGCTGATCGGGACTGTCTCCCAGGAGAAAGCAAGCCGGCGTGAGATCATTCGGATGATGGTCGGCCGCGAATTGCAGGAAGTCTTCGCAAGTGGCAGATCGGAAACTGCCACTCGGAAGCCGGTGCTCGAGGTACAAAATCTCTGGTTGGAAAATCCCGCCCCGACGGTTGCCCGCTCGATGCTGGTGTGGAACGTGAGCTTTTCAGTGGTGGCAGGGGAGGTGTTCGGGATTGCCGGACTACTTGGCGCCGGCCGCACTGAGATCCTGGAAGTTTTGTTTGGATTACATGCCGGAACCTCTGGCGGGGAAATCCGGATCGAAGGCGAAACGGTCCGTCTTTTAAATCCGGTGGACGCGAAAGCTGCCGGAATCGCACTGGTGACTGAGGATCGCAAACGAGACGGTCTCGTGCTCGGCGCAGGAATAGACCGGAACGCGGAGCTGGCAGTACTGCGAACGATTGCTGCCTTTGGTTTGGTTTCGTCGAATGGGGAGTTGGAGCTGGCCGAGCGAACGATTAAAAATCTTTCCATCCAGGCGAGCGGGCCGCGGCAACCAGCCGGCACCTTGAGCGGCGGCAACCAGCAAAAACTGGTGATCGGGAAGTGGTTGTTAACCCAACCGCGGGTCTTGCTGCTGGACGAACCGACGCGCGGAATCGATGTGGGCGCCAAGGCAGAGATTTATCGTTTGATTGGGACGTTGGCGGAGCAGGGATTGGCGATTGTGCTGGTCTCCTCTGAACTGCCGGAATTGACGTTGCTCAGCGATCGGATCCTGGTGCTCTGCGAGGGGCGCCCGACCGCGTTGTTGAACCGGGATCAGTTCTCTCACGAAACCATCCTGGAATATGCCTCACCGGGAGGATCGGTTCAGCCTGAATTTGAAGAGATGGAGGTGGCTCGGTGAAAAGTCTTCTTTCATCGACTGGGAAGTTTCTGCTGCAAACCAAATTGTTCTGGGGTTTGGCAGTTCTGTATCTGGTGGGAGTCTTTTCCTCGCCGATCAACCACAAAGGCGTAAACATCTTCCTGAGTCCAGGGAACCAGTCGGACGTACTCCGCCAGGTCTCCAACAATGGAATCATCGCAGTCGGGATGACGCTGGTGATCCTGACCGGAGGAATTGATCTGTCTGTGGGCTCGATGATGGCGCTGGGCTCAGTGGTCTGCGCGATGCTGCTGACTGAACAGGGTTGGACCAATGCGTCTTTACTGGCTATCCCGGTTCTGGCGATTGTCTCGTTTTTCCTCTGCGCCTACCTGGTACCTTTGATTGCCATCAATGCCACCAGAGGTTCCTCAAAGCCGGTGGAAAAGGCGAGGACCTCGATCCGATGGTGCGGCATCATCCTTGGAGCAATCGTCGCGACCCTGTCCGTATGGTGGACGGTCGGCCAAATCGGCCCAAAGTTCGGGGTGCTCGGAGTCTTAATTTCCGTCCCAGCGGTCGGGCTTGTTTTTGGAGCCTCCAACGGGCTGTTTATTACCAAAGGCAAGATGCAGCCCTTCATCGTAACGCTGGCTATGATGGTCGCCATATTAGGAATCGCGCGCCTCTTAGGCGGCACTAATATGGCGGTGCATGCGGTCTACACCGGGACCAATTGCACTGAGGATTTTGATATCCTCCGCGCATTGCTCTTCCAGGTTTTACCGGTTCCAGGAATATTTTTTATCATTGCCGTTTTGGTTTTCGGATTTGTCTTAAAAGTGAGCACCTTCGGCCGTTACATTTATGCGATCGGTGGCAATGAACAAGCGGCACGGCTTGCGGGTATCCAGGTGGACCAGTTGAAAATTGCCGTCTATGCCATCTCCGGGATGCTCGCATCCACCGCCGGCGTCCTCTACACCGCGCAATATCGGCAAGGCAAACCGGATGCAGGCGCAGGTGCGGAACTGGATGCCATTGCGGCGGTGGTGATTGGCGGCACCAACCTGATGGGTGGCAGAGGTTCAATGATCGGGACCCTGGTGGGTGTGCTGATCTTCGGTTTCTTGGGAAATATCCTCCAGTTGCGGAATATTGACAGCAACACGCAACTTGTCCTGAAAGGAGTGATAATCCTGGCTGCAGTGCTGCTTCAAGAGGGGCAGCTCGGGGTACGATGGAAACAAATACGGGGCTACTTCGGTTCAGGAGCCAGAAGTCGGGATTCAGGAGTCAGGAGCATACCACGGGCGAGCGTATGAGCCGGGATTTCTTCAGGAGCCTCAAGAATTTATAGTCAAGTCAACGTTGGTAAAGAATAAAAGGTAATAACAAAAAGGTAACCATTCCCCCTATGAACAGAAGAAAGTTCATCAAAGCAACAGTGGTCGCAGCAGCGGCCTCGACGGTGTTTAAGCCGTTTTATATCCGTGCCCAATCGAAGAAGTATCGATTTGGTTTTTCACAGGTAACGACCGTTGAACCATGGCGCGTGCAGTTCAACAAAGACATGATCAAGGAAGCCGGTAAACATCCGGAACTTGAATTGATCATTACCGATGGGCAAGACAAGACAGAGAAGCAGGTGGCCGATGTCGAGAATCTGATTCAGCAGGGCGTCGACGTGCTGTTAGTTAGTCCGAAGGAATCGGCTGGGCTTACGGGTGTTGTCCTGAAGGCGATCGACGCAAAAATCCCGGTCATCATTCTTGACCGGAATGTCGAAACCGATAAATACGTGCAGTTTATCGGAGGTGACAATGTCCTGATCGGCCGGGAAGCCGGGAAGTACGCTGTAGAATTGTTGGGCGGCGCAGGCAACGCGAAAGGCAATTTGGTCGAGTTGTGGGGCGGCATGGGGACGCAGCCGGCTCACGATCGTCACGATGGATTCATGGAAAATGTCGGCAAAGAATCGGGCATCAAATCGTTGTTGCAGCCGATGGACTGCGATTGGAAACAACAGAAGGCTTACGAAGTGATGTCAACGGCCTTAAAATCATTTGATCACATCGATCTGGTCTACGGCCACAATGATCCTGAAGCTTATGGCGCGTATTTAGCCGCAAAGGATGCCGGGCGTGAGAAGGAAATTAAGATTCTTGGGATTGATGCGTTGCCGGATGAGGGTGTCACCTGGGTATCAAAGGGGCAGCTCACCGCGACGTTTCTGTACGCCACGCCAGGGGCGGAAGGGGTTCGGCAGGGATTGAAGATCGTTAATGGCGAAAAGGTGGAGAAGAAAATCACCCTGCCGACGATGAAAATTGATAAGTCGAACGCCGAGCAGATCCTCAAGGAGAACGGATTGGCGTAAGGGGAAGGAGTTGCAGGAGTTCAGGAGTTGCAGGAGTTACAGAATAGGAGCGAGCCCCCCGCGGGCTATTTTATGCCTTCATTCTGTAACTCCTGAACTTCTGAACTCCTGACTTCTTTTTCCTTTGGCTCTGACAAAGCGAGCGGTCGTGCATGTTCGAGCCGATTCTCAAGATCAGCGGCAACTTTAGCGGCGAGCCCCGCATTGCTCCTGTCGAACCTGAAGCTGAATCGTCTGTTCTTGCCCAGGCTGTAAAGTCGAAGCTCTTCGAAGAGCAGGCGCCGCTCCAGCGATACCTTGAATTGTTCGATCTCAAGCATCTTTGACGCACTGCCAACCAGGCTCTTGGAGATGAACCAGACCTTGGAAAAGGCGTCGTTGCCCGCCACCAAGTAACCGAACCGGTTCGGTTCCAGATATTTTCCTTTGCCGGAAACACAGGGTACAGCCCAAGCGATCGTAGTTGCGGAGCCGGTCAGGCGCCGGAACAAGGCGTCATATCGAGAAGGTAACTTGGTTGGGAGCTGATCGGCGCTTTCGGCGCCGGACAGTTGATTCAGTTTCCGAGAGATAAACCAAAGATTCATCCAAATCGATCGCCATATTTTCGGGAGAAAATAGAAGGTAAACGCGAACAGGACTGCAAGGAGCACGAAAACCGCAATTGGATAGTGCCAGAGGAGAGCGATGGCTCCGACCACCAGGACATTTTCGCCGACGCTGACCGCGATATTTGAAAAGGGTTCCGGCGAAGTATTAACGACCAGCCGCGTGCTGGCTTTCAAGCTGTGTGAGGCGAAGCTCATGGCGCCTCCAAGGAGAGCAACGATGACTTCGAAAACGGGAGTCGTCTGACCGAGCGCCCTGGTGGCCAGAAAGGCACCGCCGATCGGTCGAATGACCGTGTGAACGGCGTCCCAAACCGAATCCACCCACGGGATTTTGTCCGCAAAAAATTCCAGCGCAAATAGGATCCCGGAAATGACCAGAATGCTCGGATCACTCAGAACAGACAGCGACGAAAACTGAGGCGCGAGATGGATCCATCCGAGATGAATGGCGATCCCGGTCGAAAAGACAGTGAGATACAGACTGTAGCCGGAAAGGGCAGCGAGCCCCAACGCGACAGACAGAGTCTGGAGGACTTCCATAGCTAGATCAATAGACCTGCGATTGCGCTGAGGCAAACAAAGATGAGAGGAATGGCAGGTGGGGAGAGTGTTCTATAGATTCCATGATTGCTATGGCATGCCAGTGTAGCTTATGAGGTCTGACGTGATGGCGGTCTTCCTGAAAATGGGCTATTGGCGATTTCGGATGGATCCAAACGGGAGCTTTGTTCGCATCTTGAATAGCAGCGGGGTGTGAGCTAGGTCGGCATTAGCCGGCGGGGGGAGATGACAACCGCGGCGTTGTGAAATGTCGATGTGCAAAACCGAATTAGTGAGGTGATTCGGCGCCAGGATATGGGTCCGGATGTTAAAGGAGATGCTGTTGAATGGAAAAGGATTTGCTCGCAGGATTTGCTCGCTACTTAGATTCTCGGCCAGCGCTTGTCAGGCAGGCCTCGAACAACGGTCTTCCGTGCATTACCATCTCGCGGCAAATGGGTTCTGGAGGGGTCGAGATCGCCGAATTGCTGGCAAATCGGTTGGCGGAGCGCTCCCAGCAGGCGTGGATGGTGTTCGATAGAAATCTGGCCGAGATGGTTTGGAAAGATCACAATCTTCCGGCCCCGCTCGGTCCTTTTTTCCAGGAGGAGGTACCTCAAGCTGTGCGTGATGCGGTGCAAGAGGTACTGGGTATCCGGATGACGGGTGCGCAAATGGTCGAGCATACCGCCACCACGATTCTCAGGCTCGCGTCCCTCGGGAACGCGATATTTATCGGGAGAGGAGCCAATATCATTACGGCGACTGAAAAATCTGTGTTGTACGTGCGGCTGATCGCACCCTTTGCCATGCGGGTGAGACAGATCGAAGAGCACCATCGCCTCAGTACGCAGGAAGCCGTAGACTTGATAACCACGACCGATGAAACTCGGCGACGTTACGTGATGCACTATTTTCGAGCGGAGATCGACGACCCAATCAACTATCACTTCGTCATCAACACCGGCTTAACCGGATACGACTTGGCGGCGCGCCTGATAGCCGATGCGACGATGGAGATTCAAGCCCGGGCTTAGTCTCCACTCTACACAGGGATCAGCCGATCCAGGCGGCCAGTGCGCAGATTGGCCTCTTCGGAGTGGTCGTCCGCGGTGCCGCGGCTCGTTTGCTTTTCGGCGTTTTTGGAAGGCCTGACTCCAGGTATGCGGGTCGCACCTGGGAGCCGGGACCCGTTTTGAATCCCAGCACCTGCTTGCTGACGGCACTCAATGCCTTTTTTTCTTCGCGCAGGACATCCCTAGCTTCTTTGCAGGTGACCTCTCCCTTGCCAAGCTTCTCGATCATCGTCCAGATCTGAGCGCGGTGTTGGTCGGACCATTTTTGAAAGGCGTCCGCAGAACGTAGAATTATCGGGTCGGGCTTCATCGGGCATTAATTTCTGGTAATTATTAACGGCCAAGCCGGCTCGGCATTGAGCGATCTGTCATCACTTTGTGCTTTTTTTTCAACGGGGAGTCCCGGCGCAGGTAACGCCTCGCCCAATCTACCGGCGGATAAACCGACCACATTAAATTGTGCGTGATCATTGTGCCACGGGTGGGTAGACGTAGTTAAGCGCGGAATTTTCCACTGAAACCATGATGCGCATAAAACTTCTGCGAAGTGCTGGAAGCATTTCAGCCTGCCAGACCGAAATCGTATGAAACTAAAACCTGTCTTTTTGTCTGGGTTGCTTCTGGTTCTTATGGCTCTAGCCTTTTCTTCATGCGCGGATCAGGAAGGAACCGAAGGAAGCGGTTTGGATGGTCCTCCGGATTCTGCGCCGAGTCGCTCGAGCTTGGGTCCCGGAGGGTCCAGCATCAACACGAGCTGGTAAAGGACCATCCCAAGGAAGGAGATAGGCCACGCGGGCGACGCGAATAAACTGGGAAAGCGATTTTATCAGTTGATTAGCGAAGCGGGATCTTTTAGATGACTGGGCGAGGTCCATACGGATGTTCGTCGCAAAGTCGGCTTCCGATTAACGGAGCGCCAGTTATGGTCTATTCAGTATCTTCATTCGCCACTTTATGCAGAGTGGAGGGCGCTGCGCTGCCTGTCCGGGCAATCCATCAGAGCTATCCATGACGCAGGCAGAAAAGCGTTTCGAGGTGAGTATGAGTTGCTCATTAGTGAGATGGTGGCGAGCAAGTTGGGCATTGATCTTTTTCTGCTGTTTCGCCTTGCCTTTGACGAAAGGGGAACCTTCCGGCCATGTCACTGAGCCGTCTTCCAACAAAGACATCAATGCGCCCGCCGGTATGGTTTGGATTCCGGGTGCCGATTTCACCATGGGTACCGATGATGTGCGTAGTTTTCCCAATGAGCGGCCTGCCCACAAAGTACAGTTGGAAGGATTTTGGATCGATGAGCACGATGTCACGAACGCTGAGTTCGCAAAATTCGTCGAGGCGACCGGCTACGTCACTACCGCAGAACGGAAGCCGGATTGGGAAGAGCTGAAGAAGGAACTTCCTCCAGGAACGCCCAAACCCGATGACAGTGTGCTGGTACCCGGCTCGCTGGTATTTACCCCGACCTCGCAGCCGGTACCGCTCAACGATCTTTCGGCCTGGTGGCGGTGGGTGCCGGGTGCCAGTTGGCACCATCCGGAAGGTCCGGGGAGCAACATCACGGGGAGAGAGAATCATCCGGTGGTGCAGGTTTCCTGGTACGATGCAGTGGCCTACGCGAAATGGGCCGGCAAACGGCTTCCCACCGAAGGCGAGTGGGAATATGCAGCCCGCGGTGGGCTCAATGGGAAGCGTTACCCATGGGGGGATGAGTTCCGTCCCGATGGGAAATTCATGGCCAATACCTGGCAAGGTGAATTTCCGGTCACCAACAGCGCGGAAGATGGATTTGCCGGAACCTCTCCGGTGAAATCTTTTCCACCCAACGGATATGGCCTCTATGACATGGCCGGGAACGTCTGGCAATGGTGCAGCGATTGGTACCGAGTCGATGCCTTTACGGAGCTCGCTAGTCAAAATGTTTGCCGGGATACCGGAGGCCCAAGCGAAAGCTGGGATCCTGCCGACCCCAATGCGCCCAAGCGCGTCGTCAAGGGGGGCTCGTTCCTTTGCAACCCATCTTACTGTGAAAGCTATCGCCCTAGCGCCCGCCGAGGGACTCCTCCAGACACCGGGACGTCGCATACCGGCTTTCGCTGCGTGATTTCGGGAGGGGCGTGGAAGTCTGCTTCTTTGGCTAATCCCTGATACAAGAAGAAGTTCAGGAGTTGCAGGAGTTCAGGAGTTACAGAATGAGATTTCCGATCCTGGCGGGTGAGGTCTCGCTGATCATCGCACAGCTTTTTCGGTTCGGACCGGTCTCGGCCGCACCACCGTTTCTGCTGCCTTCATCACGAGCTGAAACGGAACTTCCGCCAAACTCCCGAATTTTGCGTGTTTATTAAGTTTCGCCTGCGTCAGCAATGGCGAATTCAACCCGCACAAGAAGCGGGCGATTTGTCTGGCTGATCCCAGCGCTCCGGGGTTCATTTTCTGGAGAGCGGTCATTTCGTGCCCGTCCAGTTTCACCTGGTTCGTTTCTCCACCCAGGCGAATGACTCTGCGGGAACTGTCAGAGCAACTGCTGCAATGTCCGCAATCCCGTCCAAAGTTTTCGCCGAAATGCTGCAGCAGATGCCTCACGATGCACCCAGACTCTTCGGCCATCTGAACGACTTGCCGGACGCGGTCGACATCGTTGCGCTCGCGCATTTCGAAACGTTCGATCAGTTTCTGTTTCAAGGCGGAGATATCGGCGGGAGGTGTCTTGATCCGGTACCCCTGGCGCAGTCCTCCAACTTTCAAGGTCAGATCACCCTGTTCTTCAAGATAGTTGAGCGCTTTGATGATGCGCGACCGTGTCGTGTCAAGTCGACTAATCGTCGCATTCAAGTCGATACTGAACCATTTCTGTTTCTTCGTTGCGCCCGTGAACAGGCCATTCAAAAACGCCATCCGCGCTCCATCGAATTTCGAGAGAATTTCTCGGGATGGTTTGAGCGGCAGGAACTCATATTCGTTGTAGAAAGGCTCTGTTGACTCAATCACATCGGCTAGTTCAAGGTAAGTCAGTAATGTTCCGGCAACCAGCGGCCTGATATCGTAAGCCCGGGACAATTCGTAGAGCGACAGATCAAACTCACTCCGGTGTTCCGAGATCGCATCCACGATCCTGGAAACACTCTCCGCGTCGGGCGTGTCTCCGTAGGTAAAGTTCTCCAGCACGGTCACGTCGCTGCCGGAGGCCAGCATCTCGCAGATCGAGTCTTTTCCATCGCGTCCTGCCCGTCCGATCTCCTGAGAATAGCTTTCGAGGCTCTTTGGCAGATTGTAGTGATAGACGTATCGGATATCGGATTTATCAATTCCCATGCCGAATGCGATCGTTGCGACAACAATCGCATCCGAAGATTTCATGAACCACTCCTGAACGATCTCACGTTCCTCGTTTTTAAGACCGGCGTGGTAGGCGCGCGCAGGAAAGCCCTTTCTGGTCAGCGTGTCCGCAACAGCTTCGGCGGTGCGTTGTAAGGTCACATAAACAATGGTAGGACCGCGCGGACGATCTTTCAGACGGACTAGCAAAAGTTCGCTTTGCTCGTTCAACCGGCAGGGCGTAACCAGCAACGTCAAGTTTGGGCGGTAAAAACCGGTGTGAATAAAGGCGTCAGCCGTGATACAAAATTCGCGGCAAATGTCCTCTGCCACGGAAGGAGTAGCCGTCGCCGTAAGCGTCAGAACTCGCTGAATGCCGAGCGTACGCGACGCGCGGGCTAATTTTAAATAATCGGGCCGGAAATTGTGACCCCATTCGGAAATGCAGTGCGCTTCGTCAATCACCATCAATGAGATCTTGAGCCGGTGCAATTTCTGGATGAAACGCTCATTGGAGAAGCGCTCTGGTGCCACGTAAAGGAGCTTTAGACGATTAGCTTGCAAGTCAGCATCGATCCGGCGGACCTCATCTAAGGCGATTGTGGAATCGAGGCGCGCCGCTGGAATATTTCGTTGGTGCAAAAAATCGATTTGGTCCTTCATCAGAGCGATTAAGGGGGAAATGACCAGGGTGAGTCCGTCGAGTAGCAAGGCGCTTAATTGGTAGCAGAGACTTTTGCCGCTGCCCGTAGGGAAAACCGCCAATGCCGATTTGCCTTCCAGAATTTTGGTTATAACGGCCTCTTGACCGTTGCGGAAAGTGTCGAAGCCGAAACTGTTTTTCAGCGTCGAGCGAATGAGGGAGTCGTTCGAATTCATCGTACTCGAGCATCTTTCTGTAGAAGGATATAACATGCAAATAAAATGTAGTTCTATTTGCGGGGAAGGCGGGTAGGCGACACCGGAAGGCGCAAAAGGAAGAGATCGCACAGAGGGATTAAGAGTCGGATCGGCGTAAGGGCGTGCCGGCGTGTCGGCGTAAGGATGGTGCACACGCTCGAGCTTCCGGGCCAGAAGCACGCCAATGGGGGAAAGCATCGCACAGAGGTCACAGAGGGATTAAGAGGCGTAAGGGCGTGTCGGCGTAAGGATGGTTTGCACACGCTCGAGCTTCCGGGCCAGAAAACACGCCAAGGGGGGAAAGCTTTCGCCGATCCGGTCAACGCCGACCCGGCTAACGCCGACCCGCCGACCCGTTTCCCCTGCGGTCCGAATGGGAGGATTCAAAATCTTGTCGCCCGTACGGAAGTTCCGGGGTAGCCTCGTTCCTTCATTAGCCCAAAACTTCCCGTTACCCACGTAAGGCTTCCTGTGCGCAATGCTCTGTCGAGATTATTTTGGGTCCTTTCCGTGATTCCCGGTGTCGCGCTTTCAGCCGGGCAGGTTGTACCGGAGGCGATGCCCGATTTTCAGTATGTTCCCGCTCACTTTCCGTGGGTCAAAACTTCCTGGCTGCAAGATCTTGCAGAACGATTCTCCAACGACATTGACGTGCTGTCGCTCGAGTTTAGCTCAATCCTGGGGGGATGGAGCCGGGAACCGCTTTTTTACGCGATTACTCCGGCCAAAGTTCTGCTCTTATTACTCATTCTGACGATTGGCTTCGCCCTCGCTGGATTGGCGCGCGTAGTCATCCTCAAGAACTACTCGCTCAGCCGCTTCAAGCCCACCACCGGCCGGTTTTGGCGCGATGGAATTCTTTTCGCGCTTCGTCGAGCCCTGAGCGGATTTTTTATTTTCACCGGCGCATTCTTCGCTTCGGTGCCGCTTCTCCCGCATCTTGGGTTGGCTCTTGGCGGCTTCCCGACGTTCGCGATTGCTGCAAAGGTGGCTCAGCTCGGATATTTTTGGACCGGGGTCAGTTTCTGCCTGCGGATCGTTCGTCTCGTCCAGCAATGGCTCAATGATTTTGTCAACCGTCCGTCCGTGCGCTGGTATTACAGCGCCTTTCCGGTACTCGGACAAGCCCTGCACTATAACCTGATTCTTTTTGCATTTTCGACCGCCATCTACATTCTCGAACTACCGGCCCCGATTCGAGATGCAGGGTTCAAGATCATCTCGATCGCCGGCATCATTGCGAACACCGTACTTCTCATTCGCACGGTGCTGGCCGTGGAAGCAATGATGACTTCCAGGTCGGAAATGCTGCATTACGACGCCTACAAAAAGCGTCGGGTGGAGACCCGCGTACAAATGATCCGGCGGCTGCTGGTGTTTGTCATTCTGGTTGTCGCCATCGCCGCAACCCTGATGAATTTTAAACCGGTTCGCCAGATCGGGACCGGGTTGCTGGCATCCGCCGGTGTCGCTGGCGTGATCGCCGGCTTTGCTGCGCAAAAATCACTCTCCACCATCATCGCGGGACTCCAGGTCGCGATAACGCAGCCGATGCGGATAGACGACGTGGTTATCGTCGAAGGGGAGTGGGGGACCATCGAAGAAATCACACTGACCTACGTGGTTGTCCGCGTGTGGGACCAGAGGCGTCTGGTCGTTCCGATTACTTATTTCCTGGAGAAGTCTTTTCAAAACTGGACACGCAACAGTTCTGACCTGATCGGCACCGTTTTCTTTTATGCCGACTTTCTGATTCCGATCGACGAGATTCGCGCCGAAGCTCAGCGAATTGTCCATGCCTCCAAACTTTGGGACAAACGCGTCTTCGTGGTGCAAGTGACAGATTTCAAATCCGATTCCGTGGAGATTCGTATTTTGGCTAGTGCGGAGACCTCGCCGACGTTATTTGATCTTCGTTGCGAAATTCGCGAAAAGATTCTTTTTTTCCTTCAGGCGCGGTATCCCGGTGCCTTTCCGCGAGTTCGGACGGCACTTTCACGGCTGCCGACCAAAGACTCCAGCGCTTAAAGGTGAACCGAAAGAGCGATTGGTGAATGCTATTGCAAGCTGTCTCAGGACTGATATATCAAACGCAGAACTGGTGCGCTAGATCCGGGGACCCATGGAATCATCCGAACTCGTTACAACGAATCGCAAGGCTCTCAGGATCAATCTTGATGAGCCAAAGTATGGCACGTTCGCCGAAATTGGGGCGGGTCAGGAAGTGGCTCGACATTTTTTCCAGGCCGGCGGCGCTGCCGGAACGGTGGCGAAATCACTTTCCGCCTACGACATGAAGTTCAGCGATGCGTTCTACGGTAAGTCTGCTCGCTATGTTTCCAGAGAACGGTTGGAGCTGATGCTCAACCGCGAATACGATCTGCTGGTGCAACGGCTTGAGGCGCTGCGAGGCGAGCGCACGGCGTTTTTCGTGTTCTCCGACACGGTGGCCGCCAGAAGTTTTAAAGGGACCAACGAATGCCATGGCTGGATGGGGGTTCGCTTTCAGACGGAGCCACACGGGCCGACCAGCGATATCATCCTGCATGTCCGGATGTTGGATAAGGAAAATATCCTGCAGCAGCAGGCGCTAGGGATCATAGGCGTCAACCTGCTCTATGGCGCATTTTATTTCGGGGACAATCCGGATGGGTTTATTCGTTCCCTGGCGGACAATCTGGCGCAGGGTCGGATCGAAGTTGACATGATTAACTTCGCCGGGTCGCTCTTCGCGAGTGTGGATAACCGGATCATGAGCTTGAAGCTCGTGGAGCATCAACTCACCAACGCGGTTTTGTTCAGCCCCAAGGGCGATGTGGTCCAGCCTTCGGAAATTCTTTATAAAAAGGCGATTATCGTTGAGCGCGGAAGTTTTCGCCCGGTCACCCTGGTGAACGAGGACATGATGCGTTGTGCGTTAACCCAGTTTGCCGCTGAACCGGTCTTGAACGGCGCCAGCATCGTGGTGCTGATGGAGATCACGATGCATAACCTCCTGGCCGCCGGCAATATCGATTACGAAGATTTTCTGGCTCGAATCGATACACTGGCCGCCACCGGCAGCTACGTATTCATTTCTAATTACCTCGAATTCTACAGATTGATTGGTTACTTCCGGCGCTATACCAAAGAAATGGTGGGCGTCGTAATGGGTATTAATAATCTCCTGGAGGTCTTCAATGAGAAATATTACGAGAATCTCGATGGAGGCATTCTGGAATCATTCGGACGCCTTTTCCGAAACCTGGTCAAGCTTTACGTCTATCCAATGCGGATCAACGCCTATGACAGGTACTGTTCCCAGAACCCATCGGAGTCTCCGACCACCGGCTTAGGAAAATCCGAGCATCCTCTTGCCATCGACGTCTGGATCAACGCCATCAATCTCCAAGTTGAAATGCATCTGCGCAATCTGTATGCGCACCTTTTGGAAAACGGTAGTCTGGTGCCGATCAAGGGAAGCAACCCATCGGTGATGGATATTTTTTCCCGCGATGTGCTGGCCAGAATCCAGCATGGTGAGCCCGGTTGGGAAACCATGGTGCCAGAAAACGTCGCCGAAATTATCAAGGAGAGAGGCCTTTTTGGTTTCAAAGATTTAGGCCTGCCGAAACCATAAGCCGCTGGTGCATCTTCTCACAAGTGGGAGGCATACCGGCGTCGGCGATTTTGCCGATTTTCAAGACGCCAGCGACGATCATACTTAAATTTTCGCGCGATCGGGCATGGGCAGGTTCGGATATCAGGGCTACCTTGTTTTTCTTTTGGGCGTTTGGTCGCCGCCCGAACTAAACGACATGGGAACATGAAACGAGAACCGCGGATAACGCTGCCGCTCAAAAAGCCGGCCAAGGTGGATAAGCTTGAGCCGCAGTGGCGCCTTTGGCTCTGGTATTTTCTAATGACTTTGCTGGTTCTCTGGGTCTGGCAGGAGCTGGGCAACCAGGTGGAACACCGGACCATTCCCTATAGCGAGTTCAGGACCTATCTGGCTCAAGGCGCAGTCACCGAAGCGGTTGTCAAACAGAACGAGATCGACGGGCGCATCGTTCCCAAGCCGGATCAGGAGGTAAAAAATAAGGCGGCGGAGACCCCAAGTCCGGTACCCACGCCTTCCCCGGGAACCACCCAAACACCGCCACCAGAAGCCAAGCCTTTTTACTTTCGGACAGAACGGATCGAGGATCCCGAGCTGGTGAGTGAACTCCAGGCTGCCGGCGTCAAATATGGAGCTGTGCGCCCTGGTTTTATTTCGCAATTCTTCCTGGCCTGGGTACTGCCGATTGCGGTCATGGTCCTTCTCTGGAACCTGCTTTCGCGGAGGATGGGAGGTGGTGCTGGCCAATCCATCTTCTCGATTGGCAAGAGCCGCGCGCGTTTGGTTGCGGATCCGGATACTGGCGTCACCTTTGACGATGTGGCCGGTTGTGAAGAAGCCAAATTTGAACTTCAGGAAGTCGTACATTTTATCAAGGATCCGAAACTTTATGAGGGAGTGGGTGCTCGGATCCCTAAGGGTGTGCTTCTGGTCGGCCCGCCAGGTACGGGGAAGACGTTGCTTGCCCGCGCCGTCGCCGGTGAGGCGAAGGTGCCCTTCTTTTTAATCAGCGGGAGCGATTTTGTTGAGATGTTTGTTGGCGTGGGTGCTGCCCGGGTCCGAGATTTATTTCAACAGGCTAAAGGCCATGCACCATGTATCATTTTCATCGATGAACTGGATGCCATCGGCCGGCAGCGAGGTGTCCATGTCGGTGCTGTCAATGATGAACGCGAACAAACCCTGAATGCATTGCTGGTGGAAATGGATGGGTTCGAACCCAACATCGGGGTGATTCTCCTGGCGGCCACCAATCGGCCCGAGGTGCTCGACCGCGCCCTGCTTCGACCGGGCCGGTTTGACCGGCAAGTGATCGTGGATGCGCCGGACCTCGAGGGTCGTGTGGCGGTACTCAAGGTGCATTCAAAAGGCAAACAGTTAGCTTCGGATGTGGACTTGCGCCGGATTGCCGCAGCCACCGCCGGCTTTTCAGGAGCTGACCTTTCAAACGTTTTGAACGAAGCGGCCCTGCTGACGGCGCGTCGACAGGGGGTGCAAATCACACAAGCGGACCTGGAGGAAGCAATCGAAAAAGTCATCGCCGGCCCCGAGCGGAAAAGTCGCCGGTTAAGTGACGAGGACAAACGCCGGGTCGCTTATCATGAAGTGGGTCATGCGTTGGTCGCCGCCCATACCTTGCACGCAGATCCGGTCCACAAAATCAGCATTGTCCCACGGGGTCGCGCTGCCCTTGGTTATACCCTCCAATTGCCCACCGAAGATCAGTTCCTGATGACCCGCAGCGAATTGCTCGATCGCGTCCGTGGGTTACTAGGTGGACGTGCCGCCGAAGAGATTGCGTTTGGCGAGGTCAGTACCGGCGCGCAGAACGATCTTGAGCGCGCGACCGCTTTCGCGCGTCAGATGATCGCGATGTACGGGATGAGCGAACGGATTGGGTTAGCCACTTGCGCGCAACGTCAGCCCATGTTTATGAATAGTTCGGAGTCTCAAATTCAGCGTGATTGTAGTGAAGAGACCGCCCGCGAAATTGATGAGGAAGTGAGAAGTTTGCTCACCCTCTCTTATATCGAAGCGAAGGAGCTTTTGTCTGCGCACCGCGATGAAATGGAACGTGTGACGGCCGAACTCATCAAACACGAAGCCATAGACGGGCAGACATTTTACAAGCTTATTGGCCGGGAGTTGCCAGCGATCCGAAATAGGGAGAGCGGAGTGGTTGCCGAAGAAGTGAATTCGAGGAAGTAAATCAGCATGGCGGTTGAGTTCAAAGATTATTACAAAACACTGGGCGTCGAACGGACTGCCACCCAGGAGGATATTAAAAAGGCCTTTCGAAAGCTGGCCCGGCAATACCATCCGGATGTTGCGAAAGATAAAAAGAACGCGGAGGAAAAGTTTAAGGAGATCAACGAAGCCTATGAGGTTCTCGGCGACCCAGCAAACCGCAGCAAGTATGACAATCTGGGAGTGGATGGAGGGGAAGCGGGAGCTTTCCGGGGCGCACCTGGCCGCCGAAACCGAGGTCGGCGTGCGCCGGGCGGCGGAGAGAACGTGGAATTCCACTTTGACGGGACCGGTTTCAGCGATTTTTTTGAACAATTCTTTGGTCGTGGCGACCGATTCGATGGGACCAACGAATTCGGGGGACCAGGTGTTGGGCCGGCGGAAGAAGCGGGCTTTGCCCAACGCGGGAGTGACTTCGAGAGCGACATTATGGTCACGCTCGAAGAGGCCGTCACGGGTTCGGAACGCACTGTTTCGTTGCAACGCGTGGACCGGCGCACCGGAGAAGCCAGGACTCAGACCCTGAAAGTTCGGATCCCACCGGGCGTGCATGAAGGGCAGGCCATCCGGGTTGCTGGGATGGGCGAGGATGGCATCGGAGGAGGGGTGTCCGGAGATTTATATCTTCGGGTGCGCCTTGCCGCGCATCCTGATTTCAGGGTCCGCGGCTCTGACCTCTATTACGGGCTTGACCTGGCACCCTGGGAAGCCGTGCTAGGCAGCCGGATCATTGTGCCGACACTGAAAGGTCAGGTGTCAGTCCGCGTGCCGGCCGGAACAAACCAAGGGCGCCAGCTGCGGATCGCTGGGCGCGGGTTGCCGATCGGCCGGACTGGAAATCAAGGCGATCTCTACGTAGTGATCAACATCGAGGTCCCATCAAAGGTGACGGACCAGGAACGCGAGCTTTGGGAAAAGCTCAGCCAGACTTCGGATTTCAATCCAAGGAAAACGTGATCAGGGCCAGTTGCCAGTTGCCAGTGTCAGTTGTCAGTTTTAGGAGCGGCGGCAGCATGCTCTGTGTCGACAAATTGAGGCAACCGGCGATAATCGAGCGTTCAGACTCTCGGGGGAGTTTTCCCCAACTGACAACTGGCACCGATAACTGAGAACTTCGACGATGAGAAACCTATGAAGGCGCTGCAAGTCCTAGAGCCTGGCGTACAGACCGTTTACACAATTGACGTGGCAGCTCGACTGGCCCAAGTACCGCGGCGCTTGATTGTTCTCTATTATAAACATGGATTGGTGGAATCGGTCACCGATCCAGCCGGAGGCGGATGGTATTTTGATGATGAGGCGATCCGGATTGTGCGGCGGATCGAATACTTCCGATCCGTGTGCGGCATGAATCTTGCCGGTATCAAGTTGGTAATGGCGTTGACCGACGAGGTGGAGCGATTGCGCGCCGAGCTCCGATTTCATCACAGGACTTAGGAAGTGTCAGTGTCAGATAGGAGCCGGCTCAGGTAGGGCGAAGCTCCGTCTGAGCCGGGGCTTGCCGGGTTGCCCGGCCTACAACGTCACCCCCACACATTTTCGCCTGAATTTATTTCAGGCCGCTCGACTCAAGAAAGTTGCGTCGTCTATCCTACTCTCCTATGGCCGCGCACATCCTGATTCCTCTGATCGACCGATTTATAGGGGGTCACGCCGCAGACGAGGGCGACGCGGCAAGCCCCGGTTCGGGCGGAGCCTCACCCTACCTGGGGCTTCGCCTTACCTGAGCCGTAAATCTCACGAGGCCCTGATCGATTCTCTTAACTGACACTGACACTGACACTGGCACTATTCGAGCTGCATCGACTCCAATTCGGCGAAGACGTAACCGATAAAAATATCAGCCTCGATGCGCAGCGGAACCCGATTGTCGTCATCAGAGAGCCATCCGCGGCCA
>DATHPI010000432.1:0-3745 GCA_035484035.1 Chthoniobacterales bacterium | reverse complement strand
CAACGCCTAATCCTCTGGTAACTGAATTTTCACTTGTGGTCTTGCGGTTCCAACATCACCTAAAGAAAAGGAGGTTACAATGGCTGAGAATTCTGACTTCGGTACCTTCGGACGGTATCAGGAGACCCCATTAACGAAATGTCTCCCGCGATGAAATATGCCTATTTCCTCCCTTCCACTATAGGTCCATTGAAGCTGCAGGAAACTCCCGGACTAACGGTCATGGCATTTTTCAATACCCTCAAATATCCAACCATCGCCGGACTATCTGCTAATGACGCTTGGCCCTGCACTCATTATCTGGGCAATTTTCGACTACGTCTAACAGCTGACTGCGGTTTAAACCGCCTTCTGCTGGTATTCGGGCGAGTGCCCCTCTTTAACTGCGTGCTTCACATTTTCTTGATTCACACCTTGGCAGTCGTTATAGGAATTCTGTTTCATCAGCCCATCTCTTGGCTTTGGAGCGGATTTATTCTACATCAAGTCCCAGCGGGTTACGGTCACCCATTGGCATCCGTTTACCTGATGTGGCTGGCGGCTTTGCTAATACTTTACTTCCCCTGCAAATGGTTTGCGGCTCTTAAACGCCGCCATCGAGATTGCTGGCTCTTAAGCTATCTGTAGGAGGACAGCTGACCAATGAAAAAAAATCTGAGTGAGTTCAAGCAGACCGAGTATTGAGAGGCGGTGCAGAACTTCCAGAAGTTCATCGTCGCCGAAGCCCGTAATCACGGTTTATCCCCTGAACGGTCTGGGCGAAGCCGTCCACGTGGCACTCAGCACGCGAAACCGAAGGCACGCTACGCGGTCGTTCCGCAACGTTTTGAAGAACTGGACTCTGCCCAGACTTCTTCCTGTGAGGATGCTCGACGCCCGGCTCGCAAAGGCGTTCGGATTCACAAAGCCGTAGCGGTCTTGCATCTTGCCGGTGTAGAAAAATCCGACTATTTTTCGAAAATTATCCACAAGGACAGATGATGAAATCATCGCGGCAGCAGCACCAGGATCTCAGCACTGATCCGGCGTGGCGGCCTGCCTACACAATCCTATCGGCAGTCGAATGCGTGGCAATCCCATATCGCAACTCTCGTATGGCCCTGGCCGTACTCTTCCTTGCGGCACTCCTTGCGTTGGCCCCGGTGGCCTACAGTCAGAAGCCGGCGGAAGTTCCAACCCCCGGTCGGGTACGCCTGGTGGTGGGATTGACCCAGTCGCCGCCGTTCTCCATGCGGGCCGAGGACGGTTCCTGGACCGGCATTAGCGTAGAGTTGTGGCAGTGGATCGCCGCTGACCTCGGTGTCGACACCGAATTTCGGGAGACCACGGTGACTGGGTTGTTTGATGACCTCGCTCCTGGCCGCCCGCTGGACGTAAGCATCGGCGCGCTGACAATCACCGCAGAGCGCGAGGACCGACTCGACTTCAGCCAGCCATTCTTCCTCTCCGGGCTTTGCGTGGCGGTGAAGACAGCACCCGGACCGGGCCGACTCTGGTCGTGGCTCGGGCGAGTACTCGTCTGGGACTTCTGGCGGATCGTGGCGGCACTCTTCGCCTCACTGGTATTGGTGGCAATCCTCATCTGGGTGCTGGAGCATAAGAGTAATCCGAAAGAATTTGGCGGCGAGGGTAAAGCGCACCGAGGCATTGGCTCTGCCCTGTGGTGGAGTGCTGTGACCATGACAACAGTAGGGTATGGCGACTTGGCGCCGCGCAGCCCTGCCGGCCGTTTGGTGGCGATCGGTTGGATGTTCATCAGCCTTTTTCTAGTGTCGTGGTTCACCGCTTCCATGGCTTCGGTCCTTACCGCAGAACGTCTGGACGCCGGACTAGGCGGCTTCATCGTACGTGGAGCGGACGATCTCCGCCGCCTCCATGTAGCCGTTATCGGGGGCACCTCCAGCGAAGATTACCTGAGGCGCCGGCAGATTGACTACATCCGCGTGCCTCTAAAAGATCTGTTAGAGGTGCTCCTGACCGGCCGTGCCCAAGCCGTTCTCAGCGACGCACCAGCCTTGCGCTATATCGCACGAAGCGAACGGTACGCCGGGAAGATCACAGTCTTACCGCAAAACTTTCAGACAGAACCTTACGGTATCGCGCTGCGCGATGGGAGCCCTTGGCGTAAGCCGGTGGACCGCGCGTTGCTACATCGGCTCGCGGATCCGGCCTGGCGCGACCTGATCTACCGTTACCTTGGAAGCACAGATTGAACGGGCGCGCCACGATCAAAGAACCGGTCGCGGCTTATTCCTCTAACTTTCCCAATCAAGCAATGGCCACCTTAATCTCTCCACAAGTTCAGTTGGAAAAAACCTATAACGCTGCGGCTGATCATTACGATCACCCTGCGCTATCATTTTGGGATCGATTTGGCCGGCGCACAATCGAACGATCACCCATTGTTCCCGGTATGAATGTGCTCGATGTCTGCTGCGGTATGGGCAGTTCCGCACTGCCGGCAGCGAAACACGTCGGGCCAAGCGGTCATGTGGTGGCCGTCGACCTCGCGCAGAATCTTTTGAACAAAGGGGTAAAACGGGCTGGGGATTGCGGTATGACAAACATCGAATTCCGCCGTGCGGACCTTGAGAATCTTCCCTTTGGAGATCGATCTTTCGACGCTGTGGTGTGCGTCTTTGGTATCTTTTTTGTACCGGATCTGCAGGCGTCAGTACGAGGTCTGTGGCGTCTGGTGCGTCCCAACGGATTCCTTGCCATCACGATCTGGGGCGCAAAGACGTTCGAACCGGCCGACGGCACCTTTTGGGATGCCGTTCGCCGGGAAGACCCTGAATTGTTGAAGTCGATCAAACCGTGGAATAAAATCGTTGAGCCGGATCCATTTCGAAGACTGCTCGTCGAATGCGGCGTAACCCATCCCGAAGTCGTTGCAGAACCGGGAACACATCCGCTTAATCGTCCGGAGGACTGGTGGACAATCGTTTTAGGTTCCGGATATAGGTCCACCGTTGAAGGCCTCACCCCTTCGGCTCAAGAACTAGTCAGGTTCTCGACAGTCGATGAAGTGAGGCGCCAGGGGATTCGAGAGATTCGCACCGACGTTATCTACGCAATCGCGCGACGATTGGCAGGCAGGGAACAATAATTCTTCAGGGACCGCGAATGTTATCTGATGCTCGATAGGACCGTTATTGGCGTCCTTAAAATGCGGTAAGCCGCGGTGGCCGAAAACGAAGTTTAAGGCCAACATCCGGACCTGTCCCTAATGGCGCGAAGATACCACGTCGGGCAAACCGAGTTCTGTCGACCGGCAGAGGCGCCAGCCCATTTTTTGATGGCTGGGCATGTTCGCCAGCGTTGACCTCCCGGCGTCGAACACGATCATGCGGCAAAAACTCGGCTGGAACCCGGCCGGTCCGAAGCTGATCGCCGATCTGCGAGGCCTGGATTACTCCAAACTTACGGGCTAAGATTAATCTGCAAATAGAGAACTCATGCGTTACTTAGTTACCGCGCGCGTTAAACCGGGCAAAGAAGTTGAGCTTCTCCGAGCCATCGATGACGGGAGCCTAGGGTCTGGGTCTATCGCGGGGACGGAGTATTTACGAAACATGGAAAATGCTCGCGTCTACGTCGACGGCCGAATCAAGTGGGTCGAGATTTGCTTCTGCGATACGCCGCTCGCAGAAGAACGGCCATACTGGGAATCGTTCTTCGACCTTGTCCGCGTGCAGGATGCTCTCAATCGAAAGTGTTGTAGGGACGTGAATGGAGAAGAACC
>DATHPI010000431.1:0-3210 GCA_035484035.1 Chthoniobacterales bacterium | reverse complement strand
AAGCGAACACCTTTTTCCTTCTGGGGAAGCCTTTGATTTGGATTTTCCAGGAATGAGCGTTGCCCTGATCTGGCTCAAACCGTGAACGGGATTTCCACTCCGTTGCCCGAAGTGGCCAAGAAAGCACAGCCCCTTCGGGGCTCCCAGGGTAAACCCTGGGCTTAACCCTGGCTTAACCCTGGGCTATGTTTTTTAGGCCACTTCGGGCCAACGGATCAGGGCCCGGAGAAAATATCTCCTATTTCGGGACAGGATACTAGCCGGTGACGGCACGGGCGATTAGAGTAGACGGATTCATGACCCCCCTGCGCATTGCGGTCTTAGGCTGCGGTTTTTGGAGCCGCTTTCAAATTCCTGCGTGGCTCGAAATCGAGGATGTCTGTTGCGTGGCTGTTTGTGACGTTGACCCTAAAAAGTCCCGAGCTACAGCGGCCCGCTTCAATATCCCGGAGAGTTACACCGACCCGGCAGAGCTGATTGCAAAAGTCCGGCCAGACGCGGTCGATATCGTGACGAGTCCTGAAACGCATGCTGAATTAGTCGAACTGACATCTGCCCAGGGCGTTGCGACCATCTGTCAAAAGCCGATGTCGACAGATCTGGCGACTGGAGAAAAAATGGTCCGCACGTGCAGTGAACGGGCAATACCCTTCTTCGTTCACGAAAACTGGCGTTGGCAAAATCCCATTCGCGAACTGCAACGTATTCTCGATTCCGGAGAGATCGGTCAACCTTTTCGAGCTCGGCTCGATTTTAATTGCAGCTTCCCGGTCTTCGAAAATCAACCATCTCTGCGCGAGCTTCCCGAACTAATCCTTGCCGATCTGGGCGTTCATCTGCTCGATACCGTCCGCTTCCTCTTCTCTGAAGCGGACCGCCTCACCTGTCACATTCATCGGGTAACCGCCGGGATTGCCGGCGAAGATGTCGCGACGGTCCTCCTGGCGATGGAAAATGGCATGACCGTCTCCTTAAACCTTAGCTTCGCCAGCCGTCTCGAATCTGAACGCTTCCCAGAGACCTTTATCATCGTCGAAGGCGATAAGGGATCGGTAGAGCTGGCACCCGATTACTGGATTCGCAGGACCAATGAGAAGGAAACAAGAGCCGCCCGTTGCCCTCCGAAATTCTATCCATGGGCAGATCCCAACTACGCTTTGGTCCACGCTAGCATTGTTGAGTGCCATCGCAATCTTGCCGGCGCTTTGCGTGGAACGTGTCAGGGCGAGACGACTGGAGTGGATAACCTCAAGACCCTCAGATTAGTTTTTGCGGCATATGAATCCGCGCGTGCTCAACAGACTGTCCTCTTGAAAAAAGGATCAACCAGTTCCGTCAACTTATTCTAACCTGTTAATTCTAGAACCTACTATGAACCTTACCCTTCTCGGAGCCGGAGGAAAAATGGGTGGCCGGTTAACCGCAAACCTTCGGCCCAGACCCGAATACTCCATTGACTATGTTGAGATAAGCGATTCGGGACGTAAACGGCTGGCCGAGCAACAAATCGAAACCGTGGAGCTGGAACAGGCCATAAACCGAGCCGAGGTCGTCATCCTGGCAATTCCAGATGCGGCGATCAGAAAAGTCACTCACGAGGTTGTACCAAAGCTGCGCCCGCGCACCATGGTTTTTGGGCTGGATCCGGCCGCCGCTTACGCCGAGGTGATGCCAATCCGTGAGGACCTTACCTATTTTGTCGCACACCCTTGTCATCCGCCACTTTTCACCGACTGCGCACCGGCCGATTCCGAGTCCGACTGGTTCGGCGGCCGTGGCACACTAGCTCAAAGCGTAGTCTGTGCGTTGCATCATGGTCCGGAGGAAGATTACTCGATCGGCGAAAAACTGGCAGCCGACATGTTCGCTCCCATCCTCCGGCTCCATCGCATTACCGTCGAGCAGATGGCCATCCTGGAACCGGCGGTCGTGGAATCCACGATGCTGACCTGCGTCACGATCATGAAGCAAGCAATGGAGGAAGCGATCAAACACGGTATCCCGAAGCAAGCCGCATGGGATTTCTGTCTTGGCCACATTCGAACTGAGCTGGCAATCGTTTTCGGTTTCGCCGGATTCCCGGTCTCGGATGGAGCAAAGCGCGCGGTTGAGCAAAACATGGGAAAGATATTTCGAGACGAATGGCGAGAGGTCATTTCCGTCCCGGCGCTCAAGGAAAGCGTCCGCGATATCTGTCAGGCGTAGGGAAGTGTCGGTGTCAGTATCAGTGCCAGTTGGACCCGAATCATGAATCGCTAATCGCGACGATTACCTTCACTGAATTGCCAATTTCATTTTTTTATGGGCCAGAACTTTTCAGTTCCCAGTTTTCCCCGATCCCGGATTCATTCGATGCGTTGTCTGCGATCCGCGCCGGGTGCATTTTGCGACTATCATTCGCATCCTTTTCCCGAGTTTACTCTAGTCACTGACGATTCGACACTGAACGGGTGCGCGGAAGGCAAGTTGACTTCGTTGCCAAATACCCTCTATCTATTTCTTCCCGGAGAACCACATGGACACTGGAACTCCAGCAGACAAAGACCTCGGTTCTGGGTTATTCATTTTAATTCACCGCTTTGTCACCAACTTGTCTACCTATCCGAGCCAAATGCTGCGCGGCGCATCTGGCATCTAACGTCGGAACAAACGTCGACCTTCAAATGGTTATTCATCAAGCTTTTTAACGAACATACCCAGTCATTGGCAAATAACGACCTGGGCGCGGAAGCCTGGCTCCAGCTGTTGCTGGTGAACTTGGGACGTTGGGTGGAAAATGAGAACGGTCAACAGCTTTTACCCGAACAACCGGATGCCGATGTCCTGCATCTCTGGCATGTAGTTAACGAGTGTGTGGGCCGATCAAATGAATTCGTTCACCAGATCGGTCAGGTTCCCAATTACGATTCTGTCCGCCATCGCTTTAAGAACGTTTTTGGGGTCTCGCCGACTCAACTTCTTTTTCGCCTCCGCATGCAGAAGGCGAGTGACCTGCTCCTGGAGACCCCGATGACAATCAAAGAAATTGCCGACCAGCTCGGGTATGAGCGCCAGCACGAATTCGCTCGGGCGTTTCGCAAGCATACGGGCCGAACCCCCTCTGGCTGGCGCACCGAACCGTTTCCCGAAGATCTCTCGTTCAGTTCCAACGCAGCGACATGATTTTCCGGCCTAGCTAAAGCGGATTGTTAGGCGCGGTCTTACTCTCAT
>DATHPI010000430.1:0-42471 GCA_035484035.1 Chthoniobacterales bacterium | reverse complement strand
TAGTCGCGAAGACAGGTGCCGTCCCGTGTCGGATAATCGTCTCCAAAAATAAAAGCCTTTTCACGTCTGCCCATCGCGACCTGGAGCACGATTGGGATGATATGAAACTCCGGACTGTGGTCTTCTCCTCGGGTTAAGGTCGCTCCTGCGGCATTGAAATAGCGCAGACAGGCGAAGCGCATGCCGTAAATGCGGTCGAGCCAATGCAACATTCTCTCCAGAATGAATTTTGATTCGCCGTAAGGGCTCCCTGGAACGATGCGCTCGGATTCGTCAATCGGCATTCGTTCCGGTTGATCAAAGAGATTAGCCGTCGAGGAAAGAATGACGCGTTTAACTCCGTGCTCAACCATGCTGCTGAACAGATTCAGGCCATTGGTCACGTTGTCGCCCAGGTATAAAAATGGGTTTTGCATCGACTCTCCCACCAGCGTCTTGGAAGCGAAGTGCATCACCGCGTCGGGTCGATGCTCCGTCAGAGTCGCATCAATGGTCGCCCGATCGGCCAGATCCCCTTCCACAAAGATCGCATCCGGATGGACCGCCGCTCGATGGCCTTGAGAGAGATTGTCCAACACCACCACCGACTCGCCATTGGCGATGAGTTGTTCGACCGCCGCGCTTCCGATGTAACCAGCACCGCCCGTTACCAGGACCCTCATAATTGACTTTCTTTCATTTAGATTTCCGATTGGTCAGGCAACGTCTTCGCAGCCTGCTCCGGCCAGATACAGCATCCGAGCCGCCGCTACCTTATTCAATTCCCGCCCGTTGTCCGCAACGCTTTCGGGATCCATTCACCGTGAGCGGCAATCAACTCATCCACCAGCGCCCAAATCTGGTCCAGATCCAGCTCCGCAGCCGTATGCGGATCGAACATCGCGGCTTGATAAATCAATCGAGGATCCTCTTTAATAATGGCTTCCACCGTGAGCGCTTGCACGTTGATATTCGTTTGCATCAGTGCCGCCAGATGAGGTGGAATCTTTCCGATCTGGATCGGTTGCACTCCATTCTTATCAACCGCGCACGGAACCTCAACGCAGCACTCCGCGGGCAGGTTCTCGATCAGACCTTCATTGGCCACATTCCCGTAAACGATCCGCGGAATTCCGGTTTCCAGGCTGTGAATGATCAACGAGCCATATTCGGCACTTCGCTTCACTTCCAGCGGTGTATCCGGATTTTCCAGTTCGTTCCGCAGCCGCTCCCACCTGGCCATCTGGGTCTCGCAACGCCGGGGATATTCATCCAGCGGAATATTAAATTTCTTGATCAGATCTTCCCGACCTCGCTTGATAAACCAGGGAACGTACTCAGAAAAGTGCTCACTGGATTCAGTGACAAAATAATCGAGTCGATTAAAGAGGTCATAACGCACCCGGTTGGTTTCCGGCACCCTTCCCTCGCTGACGACCCGTCGAATCTCCGGATAGAGATCCTGGCCGTTTCGTTCAAAGCGCAGGTAGAATGCCAAATGATTGATCCCGGCGACCAGATAGTTGATTTCCTCGATCGGCACCTCAATATCGTGGGCCAACTCTTCCGCCGTATGCTGAACGCTATGGCAAAGCCCGATCGTGCGCACCTTGGTGGCCTGGTTGAGCGCCCAGCAATTCATAGCCATCGGATTGACGTAATTTAAATGGACCACCTCCGGGCAAACGCGTTCCATCTCATGGCACATCTCAATGAGTACAGGGATGGTTCGCAGCGCCCTCATGATTCCGCCAATCCCCAGGGTGTCGGCGATCGTCTGCCGCAAACCGTAACGTTTGGGGATCTCAAAATCTGTCACCGTGCACGGCTTATATCCCCCAACCTGAATCATGTTGATCGCGTACGAAGCTCCCTCCAGCGCTCGGGCGCGATCCGTGGTGGATTCGATCGAAGCCGGAGCGCCCAACGTCTGAGCGATCCGCCGGGCAACCACCTCCGAAGTCTTAAGACGTTCTTCGTTGATATCAAACAAACAGATCGTCGAATCACCTAGCTCGGGAAACGACAGAATATCCCCTAATAAATTCTTGGCGAATACGGTGCTCCCAGCGCCTATAAACGTGATCTTTCTTGATGAATGGCTCATTGGTTTTCTCTGCGGCCCGAAGGGCCTTGTGGTTTGGACATTTGAAGAAGGTCACCTCGGGGAACTTTGCCCCAAAGGGGCTGATACAGCTTAGGCTTTGTTGGTGTTTAACGCCGGCCATACCGCCCGAAGGGCCCGCCCCGAAAGGGCAAGAGAACATAGCCCAGGGTTTACCCTGGGTAAGTCCCCCCACCCGAATTAGCCCTGAAAGGGCCACCGGGCGCGGCGAGAATCGGTTTCGGACCTTTGAACTGGATTGCGTGCACATTTCTAGCCCCTTCGGGGCGAAACGTTTATTTCGGCTAACCCAGGGTAAACCCTGGGCGGCTAAGCTTTCTTGCCCCTTCGGGGCGCGGGCCCTCCTTACTGAAAGAGTGCGTTGACTTCGTCGTTGGCTGATTTAAGTGTCGAAGCCGGGTTAGCACCGCTCAGCATGATCCGATCGATGGCTGCCCGCATGATCCTGACCACGTCACTCGCGTGATCGGTGACCGGAAAAAGGAAGGTCACCTTGGAGTCGGTTCCTTCTTCAACAAATGGAGTGACATCCATTCCCTTCTTGGCGAAAGCCGCTTTCGCGATATCCACATTTTCGCGAACGGCGGGGAAGACCACGGCATAACTGGCGACAATCTTTTGCGCTTCGGGAGACCCGAGAAACTTTACCCATTTCCAGGCCTCCGGTTTGTGTTTGCTCCCAATCCAGATCGAATCGGCCAAGCCGTTGAACATCGATTTCCTCCCCTCCGGGCCCTTTGCCAACGGAGCAATCCCCACCTCGAATTTGCAGTTTTCCTTGTACCAGTTAATCATCCAGGAGCCGTGCAAAACAGTGGCGCCCTTACCGGCCGCAAAAAGACCCGGTGCGTTGCTGTCGTTGCAATCCTTCGCAGGAATGATGAATCCTTTCTTCCCTGCATCAACGATCCATTGAAAGGTCTCTGCTAACTTTGGACTATCATAGTAAAACTTGGACGCCCAGAGCCCATCGTTAAATTTGAATCCGTTTGAGACCGCGAAATGGCTCCATTCAGACTGCCCGTAGGCGTCCGGGTTACCAGGCATGATGAGACCATATTGGTTCACTTTCTTAGAATCGAAACCCGCGGCCGTTCCATCCTTGCCAGCCGCGTCAATACTTAGCTTAGCGATCAACTTCTGAAAACTCCCTCCATCCTTGGGATTCCAATCAAGATTAGCCAGCGTTGCCGGATCGACACCCGCCGCTTTCATCATGTCTTTGTTGTAAAAAATCGCAATGGTGTCCCAATCCTTCGGAAGTCCATATTGCTTTCCGTCCTTGGACCAGAGCTTGAAGAGGTCACCGACATAAATTCCGGTATCGACCTTGTCCTGTTTTATCAGAGGCGCCAGGTCGACCAGTTGTTCGTTGAGGGCAAACTCCGGGTATCGGGCAAGATGATCCGTAAAAACATCAGGTGCGGACCCAGAAACGAATCCGGTGCTGATTCCGGTCCAGTAATCACTCCACGCCGTTTGGGTGATTTTAACCGTGATGTCCGGGTTTTGCTTCTGAAATTCGGCCGCGCATGCCTTGTAAGCTGGGAGTTGGTTGGTATCCCATAACCAATAGCTGATCTCTGTGGCGGCGTGGGCCGAAACAGCGGAAATCAACATTGTTGCCAAAAACGTTGTTCTGAAGTGATGCATTCTTTTTTATTGTTGGGGGTGGGGTTGGATATCATTTTCCACCGCTGAACTGGATGGATTCGACGACTTTTCGGCCGAAGAAGATCAGGAGCAGAGCGACGGGAATTATTCCTAAAACCGTGCAAGCCATTAGACCGGTCCAATCCGGGGTTCCCGCCGCGGATTGGGTGCGGAAAGAATTGATAGCGACCGCCATCACTTGAACGGCAGGATTACGCCCGATCAGGAACGGCCAGAAAAATTCGTTCCACATCGCGATGGAAGTCAAGATCGTGAGGGTCGCCAACGAGCCGGTGTGCAGTGGCAACATAATCTTAAAGAAGATAGTCATGATTCCCGCGCCGTCGATATAGGCAGCTTCTTCGAGTTCGGCTGGGGTCCCCAAAAACATTTGCCGTAAAAAGAAAATCGAGAAAGGCGTCATTAAAGCGTAAGGAGCCGCCATCCCCTGGAAGGTGTTCAACCACCCCAATTCCTTCATCAAAATGAAATTCGGGATGAATAGCACCGCCCCGGGAATCATGGTCGCCGTAATAAAAAGGAAGAAAATAAAGTTCCGACCCGGAAATTTCAGCCTGGCGAAGGCGAATGCGGCCATGGAACTGAAGAGGATCTGCGGTATAACCACCATTGCGGTAAAGATCACGCTATTCAACAGCGCTCGCAGAAAGTCGATCTTCCCGAGGCCGGATTTAGCCAGACGCGGGTCAGCGGGATTCGCTAGCCCAAGCACCCGCTGGAAATTAAAAAGGGTCGCATCCTTTGGCAATAACGACGACGCACTGGTGTAAATCGCGCCGGTATCGGTAAACGCGGTTTTGACGGCAATCCAGATCGGCAAGAGCGAAACGATTGCCAGAATAATCAAAACAGCCATTCCAATGCGATGTCCCCAAGGGTTCGACGAGGTTTCTGCAGTATTCATGGCTATTTGAGGTCGGATTCTCCGGCTCGGAGGACGCGCATCTGAATCAGTGAGATCACGATGAGAAATAAGAAGAGCACCACCGACATCGCAGAGGCATAGCCCATTCGGGAACTGGAAAAGGCGTTCTGATACACGTACCAGACAATTGTTTGCGTGGCGTTCGCAGGCCCTCCCATCGTCGTTACGGCGATCGTATCGAAGATCTGAAAAGATCCGATCACACTGGTCACCAGGACAAATGCGATGGTCGGACGCAGCAACGGCAGAGTGATACTCCAGAATTGCCGCATTGGAGAGGCTCCTTCAATTCGCGCTGCTTCATAAACGTCATGCGGAATATTCTGCAGCCCGGTATAAAACAGCAGGGCCGTGAAGCCAGTGTGTCGCCAGGTGTTCACCGCTGCGATCGTGACCAAAGCCAGGTTCTGATCGTTGAAGAAGGCAATCCGGGGAACCCCAAACCACCCCAGCACTGCGTTACCAAACCCTAAAATAGGGTCAAGGGTCCAAAACCAAAGCATGGCAACAATAACGTTGGAGAGCAGATAAGGGACCAGGAACAATGACCGAAAAGTAACCGATTTACTAATTCTCTGCAGAAGGACGGCCAGGACTATGCCGAACACCAATTGAGGGGGGATGTTGTAGAGGACATACAAAAGGGTAATCCACATCGACGACCAGAAATTTTTGTCGTGTAGAAGCCGATCGTAATTGGCCAGACCCACCATTTTGGGAACTCTCATCAAATTCCAATCGGTGAAGCTGATATAGATCGCCCGAAAGGTAGGCACCAGATAAAAGATCAAAAATCCAAAAACTGCTGGTGCGATAAACGCATAGGCAGTGAGAGCAGTTTTATCGATCTGCCAGCGACGGCTGCCAGCTGCTGCTCTAACTGGGAGCGTTGCTTCCGAAAGGGGGATAGCCATAATGATCGCGCCTTGATTTAACTCGTGCTAGTATCTATTGTATCCAGCGTTAAAGCGTCAATCTTTTTTTGTGGGAAAGAATTAGTTGGAACCCAGCTAACTCCTAAGGCGTCGAGCTGGTGAACGTTCATTAAGATTGTTAGTTATAGCAAAAGCTGGCACGCGCCGATCTAGCAGGCTCCCCTGCTACCTTCATCAATCTCTTTGTTTGAAATGAACCTCCGACAGACCGCGAAGGGTATTTGCAGCTTGCTCTGGCGTTAGATCCCGCTGAGCTTCTGCCAGCATTTCATAACCAACCATAAATTTCTTGACCGTCGCCGACCTGAGGAGTGGCGGGTAGAAATGGGCATGAAGCTGCCAATGCTCCTGCTCACCGAATCCACTCGGCGCCCCGTGCCAACCCATAGAGTAGGGAAAGGAGACTTCGAACAGATTATCATATCGTGTCAGGAGACGTTTGAGAATATCCGCCAGACTCGTTCTTTCTGAGGCGACCAAGTCCGGAAGCCTTAGCACGTGGCGTCGCGGAACGAGCAAGACCTCATACGGCCAAGTTGCCCAATACGGCAGGAGCACAACCCAATCTTCGTTCTGGATCACGATCCGTTCGTTTTGCTGCAATTCCAAAGCCAGGTAATCCAGGACCAGGAGCGAACGCTTCTCGCGCCAATGGGCAAGCTGTTGTCGATCTTCTTTTGCCGGTTCGTTGGGAATAAAGTCGCTGGCCCAGATCTGGCCGTGGGGATGCGGATTCGAGCATCCCATCACCTCACCCTTATTCTCAAAGACCTGAACCCAGTGATAATCCCGGCTCAGCTCATCCGTCTGCTCTGCCCACACCTCCACAACGCCTCGAATATCTTCCAGCGGCATTTCGGGCAACGTCCAATCATGCCGCGGTGAAAAGCAAATAACCCGGCATGTTCCCGAGACCGATTGAGCGCGCAAAATGCCGCCATCGTTGCTTGCCGGTTGGGTGACCGTCGGAACCATCGCGGCGTAGTCGTTGGTGAAAACATAAGTGCCGGTATAGACCGGGTTTTTCTCACCACCGGCCCGCGCGTTTCCAGAGCAGAGATAACACTGCGGATCGTGCGCCGGACGCTCCCTCCCCTGCCCACTTTCCTGTTTGCCCTGCCAGGGACGTTGGGTCCGATGGGGAGAAACGAGGATCCAGTCCCCTGTTAGTGCGTTATAGCGGCGATGAGGCTGTTGATTTCGGTCCATATTCGTGGTTCAGAGTTTCATCCGTGACACTAACCTCACGCAGTGGGTTTTCGAATGGGTTTGAGGATAAGGGGGGAGAAGAAAACGCGTTCCAGCCCGAAAGTATCAACACGTGCTAGTAGAGTGTCAAACTTATTGTGCCAGGGGGGCCGGGTAGGGTGAGGCTCCGTCCTCCAGTTTTCATCGTGCTCGTGCTCGTGCTCGTGCTCGTTATCGTTATCGTTCTCGATCTTTGATCATTGTCGGCAACGACGACGAGCACGAGCCTACCTGCGAGCACCCTGGCGCCGTTCGGAACAAGGCATTATTTAACCTTATGCGCTGTCCTTATTGCCGGACCAACGTCACTTGGGGCGCAATTACCTGCCCCACCTGTCGGGCTCAGATTTCCTACGGGTGCACCGTCCCCGCTACCGGGTGTTTATTAGCGGTCGTCGTTGCCTTCCTCGCAGGAAGCGCGCTCGTCGGTTTATGCTCCCCGGGAGAGTCAGCCGGAGATGGCAAATTCTCCCAGAACCTGCTTCTCGGGATAGGGGTCTTCTCGGCCCTGCTCGGATTGGGTCTTTGGTTGCTCATGCGCCACGTCGCCAAGAGGTTCGTCTCTTTCGCTCCCAAGCGACGGGACTAAGCATTTTTTAGGCAGTCGTCGTGCGCCGGGCCGTGCCGCGGACTCGATCACGCGAATCGACCGAACGAACTGCGTGGATCAGTGCCAGGCATCCAAGCACATTCAGGTGTCGCTGGCGGCGTTCCCCCTGCTGGCGCGAGCGCGCCTGGTTGATTGATTTGCGGCTTTTAGTAGCACCTGTTTGGCGTTGAATCTGGGATTCAATCCATTGCGCCGGGTTTTGCTCTATAGACATATCTTTAATTAGCGGTTTGGTTCTTAGGTAGATTACAAAGGAAAATCCTGGGTATGCGGCACCCGGTTGAGAGTCTGTGGCCGCAACACGTCCGGCACAGGGTTGAATGCGAACTCATGATCACGAACAACCGACCACCCAGGCCACAACTTGAGAGCGTTGCTCCAAATCGTCGGATCAGTCTGCAGATAGATTGCTCCACAAACCATCAGCATCAGAAGACCTGCTCCTAACTCTCTCATAAAAAGAACCAAAGCAAAACTAATGCCAGCATTGCTATCTGATACCTAACCATTTTAAAATCAGCCACTTATGAACTATTGCGACCTGTCTCACCCTCGTACGAAGATTGCAAACTTCCCAAATTCGGGAAGGCCTTATCCCATTTTCGCATGGAGGTCGGATATGAATCAGGACCATTCTGCGATTGTGCGCGTCTCACTGTCTTTGCTGACGAACCCCAACGCTCCGTAAAAAACTTTTCGAGCAGGTGGATCAGGCAGGAGCAGACGAACTCGTGATCCGGCAACCATTGATAGAAACATCCGGCGATTGCATTTCTATGAATTGATTGCGAAGAGTAGGCCGCGCTGAAGATGCGTACCGGCGTGAGGCAAACCTGTTTAGCCGTTATGAGCGAACAAAAAAACGCAGCAGGCAACGGACCGCTCAGACCCGCTGAGGGAACCAAGTGCGAACCGCGCGTTGTGCATGATCTTTACCCGCGAGTCATTGATTGGGGGATGCCCGAAGACGTCAACGCCGGTGATTTCACTTTCGCTGTCCTGGAAACCGCTTTGGAAGTCGGCGCATCGGAGATCCAGCTGACCCCACAGGAGAAACTCGGAGAGGTCAGCGTTCACTTCAAAATCGGTAGCGAGTTTATCGCACAAAAGCCCTTCACTCCGATTCAATTTGGCTTTATCGCGATCTTACTGGCGCACATTGCCACACTCTCTCGTCACCCCACGGAATCTCCGTCTTCGATCCGGTACTTTTATGCCCGCGACCAGAGACCGTACTATCTCCGCTTCTCGAAGATCCTTCTCGGCGATCATTCAACCGCGATCCTGATCAGTCTTTTCGTCACGGAAGGGTTGACAGAGCCGCAAGGCGGATCGGCCCCTACAAGTACCACGTGATCCAACAGGCAGCGTTCAGCCTTCCTCCGAGATTCTGCAACTCCTGAACTCCTGCAACTCCTGAACTCCTGTCTCATTTCCCTCGCACGGGCAACGAGACGCTGAATTCTGAACCAGCCCCTTCCGCGCTTTGCACCGTTACCTTCCCGCCGTGTGCTTCAACAACGGCTTTGACCAGGCTTAATCCAAGGCCAAGTCCGCGTTGTCCCCGGCTCTTGTCACCTCGGTACAACCGATCCCAAATTCGCGGTTGTTCCGCAACAGGGATACCGATTCCATCGTCCTTTATCCTGACCTGTACGGTGTCGTCTAACGATGAGCATTGGATGGATACTCGACCCTGCTCGTGAGTGTATTTCACCGCGTTATCGAGAAGGTTCGCCAAAGCCTGCTGAATCCGGTTAGGATCGACGTCTGCATAGCAAGGATCGTCGCAGTGTGCCGTTATTTCGATCTTCTTTTCCTCGCCAACCAGTCGATAGATCTCAAGCACATTCTCCAGCAATTGTGACACGGATCTCCGTTCACGGTGCAACCGCATCATTCCATGCTCTGCCTCCGTGATGTCCATCAAAGTGTTGAGCATAGTCAACACGCGGTCGGACTCTTCGATACAATCTGCCAAGGCATCGCGTTGCGAACCTTCTGCGTCCGTTTGCAACGCCAATTCTGCCGACCCGCGCATTCGGGTCAATGGGGTGCGAAGATCGTGCGCGACATTGTCAAGCGATTCGCGCATTCCTCGTATCAAAGTCTGATTCTTCTCCAACACGCGGTTGAATTGACGCGCAAGTTCGGCCAGTTCGCTTTGTGCCTGACTCTCGGGCACCCGTTCCGCCAAATTGCCGGTGTTGATAATCGTCCGGGCAGTGCGCATAATTTCCCGGACGGGCGCTGTGGCCCGGTGGGCAAAAATCGCTCCGCCCGCCAAGCCAAGCAGGAAGGTAGGCGCCATCACCAGCAGAAAGGATCTCAGAAATGGGACCAGGAGCGTCTCGCTTCGGTTAATGCTTCGCCCAATCTGCAGGATTGAGCCATCACTCAGCAAAGTTCTGGCAATGATGAATTCGCTGCGATCGTCCTTGGGAATCTGCAACCAGCCATTCTGGCTGACGTCATCTCTGTCGACGGCCGTCTTCGCCGTTCTGACCCAATCCTGAGGCGCCACCAACAGCAGGACACTTCGTTGCGGGCCCGTCACACGCACGAAAAATGGACCTTCATTCTGATCGAACTCGGTTCGATGAACTAAATTGTTCAGCGCCGGAAGCCCTTGGGTTTCATAGACCGCCGCACACTCCTTCAGACGTGCCTCAATGATCTCGCGCTCGCTCTGCTCAAAGAAGGAAGTCAGAAGGATATAAAGAAGCGCAAATAATATAATCGCGCTGACCGTGAAAGTGGCGGCAAACCAAAGACTGAGCCGTACAGCAAAACTTTGCCAGAGCCGGCTGTGCATCGTCTCATTAGTGGGAGGCATAGCATTGTTGTTTCCCGCGACCAGGTCTAATTCAGCCTGACGACATAGCCGACACCTCGGACCGTATGAATCAACTTCTGCGGAAAGCCTCGGTCAACTTTAGAGCGAAGCCGGTGGACCAGCACATCGACCACGTTGGTTTGAGGATCAAAACTGAAATCCCAGACATGTTCCAGGATCATTGTCTTGGTGATCGGGCGGCCGGCATGACGCAGCAACAGTTCGAGCAAAGCAAACTCTCGGGACTGGAGTTCTATCTTTTGTCCAGCCCGCACGACTTCCCGGGTGAATAGGTCCATTTTTAGATCAGCAACGGACAAGTGGCTCGGCTCAGGCGAATGAGTCGCGCGCCTGATCAGCGCCTGAACGCGTGCCAGCAGCTCTGAAAAAGCGAACGGCTTGGTCAAATAATCATCGCCGCCGGACTGCAGTCCGAGCACCCGATCATCGACACCCGCCCGCGCGCTGAGGATCAGTACCGGCAAAGAAATCCTTTTTTGACGAAGCTGGCGCAAGACCGCAAGGCCATCCAGGCCGGGCAACATCAAATCAAGCACCGCGGCGTCGTAGGAGACGGACAACCCAAGGTCAAGCGCTTGCTCGCCGTCCTTGGCGTGGTCAACCGCGAATCCGCTCTGTTTGAGACCATTAACGACGAAAGACGCGATCTTGTCGTCATCTTCGACCACCAGTATGCGCATAGAAGAGAAGGGAGTATAACAGATTTCTCCGACGGCCGTACTGTTGATTGCTAGTGTCATTTGCCTGCTCTGAACCGACGAGAACAAACAAAGCGGTAAAAAAAAGATGCTCTCCCGATTTCTCGGGAGAGCATCGACATCCATCTCTCAATCAACCCTCAGTCGATTCATCGACCGTTAGGTAGTGATTGCCGCCCTTCGTCCAGACTTTCACCAGAGTTTGATTACCGGCCGGCTTTTCGGTATCAGCAATCGCGTCTTGCGCGTTCTTCACCGGTTTACGGTCGAGTTCAGTGATAACATCCCCTGGGCGCAGGCCGGCTTGGTAAGCCGCCGAGTCAGGAGCGACCTCGGTGATCACCGCGCCCTGCACTTGCTCCGGTATGTTCATTTCGGCGCGCGTCTTCTGATCGAGATCAGCCACTCCGACCCCTGCCAGAGCTTCCGCCCGAGCATTCCCGCTCCGTTCGTCCGATTTCGCCAGCTTATTTTCAGGCAGGTTACCTAGTGTGACATCAAACGTCTTGACTTCACCATTCCGATTGACGCCGAATTGCACGTTGGAACCGGGCGACGATTCAGCCACTCGAAGTTTCAACTGGCTTGCATCCTCGATCGGTTGGCCATTCAGCTGGGTAATCACGTCGCCGCTCTTTATTCCGGCTTTATCCGCAGGACTGCCGGGGGAGACATCTCCAACCAGCGCACCGGTCATGCGATCGAGCTTGAACGCCTTCGCTAGATCCGGAGTAAGATTCTGGATCATCACACCCAGGAATCCGCGCTCCACGCGACCATTTTTTACCAGGCTGTCCATGACCCAACGGCAAAGATTGGAGGGCACCGCAAAGCCGATACCTTGATTTCCGCCGCTATGGGTCAGAATCGCCGAATTGATGCCGACGAGGCGACCTTCGGTGTCGACCAACCCGCCACCGGAATTTCCGGGGTTAATCGCGGCATCGGTCTGGATGAAGTCTTCGTCCATGTCTCCCGAAGTCGTCCGATCTTTTGCGCTGACGATCCCTTTGGTCACCGTTTGACCAATCCCGAACGGGTTGCCGATGGCCAAAACGACATCTCCGATCTCAATCTTGTCGCTGTCTGCCAAGGTCAACGCCGGCAAACCGTCCGCTTTGATCCGGATCAGAGCAACGTCTGTCTTCGGATCTGAGCCGATCACTTTAGCCGGGAACTGCCGGCCATCGTTTAAAGAGACCAGGATCTCGCTGGCGCTATTCACGACGTGATTGTTGGTGAGTATATAGCCGTCAGGCGAAACGATGACACCTGATCCCAACCCATGCTCCATCGGGGGACGAACCTGGCCGGGGTTCATTTGATTTTGATTCGGGCCGTTTTCTCCGAAAAACCGACGGAAAAAATCCATGTCATTATTTGCGAGCGGATTGTTCGCCCCTTTCATCGTGACAAAGATCTTAACCACGCTCGGTGCGACCTTTTTTACGATCGGTGCGAAGCTGGTGCCCTCCTTCACGTCTCGCGCAAGCGGGCTATTATCCACTTGGACGTTCAGTGGCGCATTTTTTGTCCCGTTGGCGTCTTCTCCGTTGCTCAGAGCGAAACCCGTTGCCAGGGAAAGCGCTGATCCGCCCAACAAGAGAATGCTCATTACGAGCGGTTTAAGTGATTTTCTGGTCATAGATACTTTTGTTTGGTTATTTGCCCACTATGGGACAACCGAACTAACCAATGCCTTGCTCGAATATTACAAAATGGTAAGAAAACAGGATTCAGGAGCCAGGATTCAGAATTCAGAAGCTAGGAGAGCCCTGGCGCACGCCGACACGCCGATACGCCGTCACGCCGATACGTTTCTTCTACAGCCCTTGCCCGGTAATGAGAATTGGTCGCTGGAGTGCAATCTCTTCGCAATTGCCACCCGGTCCGCCACGATCGACGACGATAAATTCGCTCTCCAGGAAAAGCGCAAACAGAGCGTGATGCCAGACTCCTTTCGCGTAGTTGACGCCTTCACCTCGCTCGGCGAGAAAGACGCGCACCGTCCGTTCGTCGAAAGGCCCCGAGGGCGCAACTATGGCAAGGTAAGGGTCTTTGGAAAGCGGTATGAACGCCTGGCTTCCCAGAGGATGGCGCTCCATGACGCTGATTTCGAACGGCAGTGGTCGCGGTTTGCTGCGGAACAAGCTGAGCAAAGGTCTGCCATCCTGATCGGAGACATCGATCAAGGCCAGGTCATGGAACCGCTCTGTGGTCCCATCGTTAATCGGGTAGTGTTGTGCTCCAGTGAGCGTGATCACGTTTCCGAACGGAGCAAACGCGTCGCGAGTAAGTCTCTCAATTTTCAATGGAAGGTTAATGTGTAATTCCGTGGCACCGCGTAAACAAAAATGCGCCCGCGAAAACCAGAACCGGGACAACCGCGGAAAGAACAACCAGTCGTGACCCCTGCCACCGGGTTTTCCAAACCTTGGGCGACTTTAGATGATGATGGCGCCCCGTTATCTTGACCGATTCCGGGTCGTCCAACTCTTTTTTCATCGCGAGCGCAGATTGGTAGCGGTGTTGAGGCTCACGCTCCATCGCGTGCAGGATGATCTCTTCCAGCGCCTCGGAGATTTCCGGATTCACTTTCCGAGGCGCGACCGGATCACCGGTGATCCGCGAGTTCATCACGATAAAAGGATTTGGACCCTCAAACGGCACTGAACCTGTCGTCATCTCGTAAAGGACAGCGCCCAAACTGTAGATATCCGTTCGTTCGTCTCCTCGTTTTCCCTTGACCTGTTCTGGCGCCATGTAATCGGGCGTGCCCATCGCCGGCGTGAAACCGGCGAACGTCAACCGGCGCATCTCCGTCGATTTCGCGATCCCAAAGTCGATGATCCGCAGCGTGCCGTCGTCGCATATCATAATGTTCTGCGGCTTGAGATCGCGATGGACAACCTTATGTTCGTGCATGTGCGCAATCGCCCCGCAGACGTAGCTGGCAATCTGGACGGCGTCCGGTATCGGCAGGGGTCGCACCTCGTTCATCACCGTACTCAATGACTTCCCTTCCAGGTATTCCGTCACGATGTACTGCCGGCTTTTAGTCGGGACTTTGATGAACTTCAGGATATTTGGATGGTTCAGCAATTCCCCGATTTCCTCTTCGCGCTGAAATCGCGAAAATGCCGCCGGGTCCGATTCCAATTGCATGTACGGAATTTTAATCGCCACCGGCAGTCCCGTTTGCAGGTCTTTGGCCTTATAGATGGAGGCCATGCCACTCCGACTAATCACCACCTCGATCTCAAATCGGGCATCAATGACGTCGCCGGGTTTCACTTCGTTACTCATGCTGGTTGTTTGTCCCCCACCTGTCTTTTTCAGGACAGAGATTGGCTGGTCATACTTCGGCTCCACGAGTCGGTCAACTTGAACGACTTGCACCGAAAGGTTATCGTCAGTCCCACGCCGCTCGGCAAGCGCGATCAGGTAAGGACAGATTTCATCCATGTTCAGTCGATCGACCCCTTCTGAAAGCTCACTGTCATTCATGAAACAGTAAAGCCCGTCGGTACACTGTACGATGCGATCGCGTGACATCAGCTTGAGATGTTTGTAATCAAAGCGAACGATCGGCTCGGGCCCGACAGTTCGGGTCAACATCGAACGAAGCCGGCTCGCCTTCGCCTCGTGCTCACTTATAATCCGCATTTTCACCTGCATCGCCGTGTAGGAATGGTCGTCGGTCAATCGGCGCATGTTCTCCTGCCGGACAAGATAAACGCGCGTGTCTCCGACATGGCCGATGAATAATTCCTTGTCGCGATAGATACACACAGACAGCGTCGTCGCCATTCGACCTCCACGCGGGTCGGCCATCCCCGCTTCATAAATCTCCAGATTCGCCGAATCAAAAATCTGTTTCAGGATTTGTTTCGGGGCGTTCACCGGATTCATCCGCTGAAAAGTGGCAATAGCGATTTCAACCGCCATTTTACTCGCAACTTCCCCATTTTCATGACCACCGACCCCGTCGGCCACCACCGAGATCGCTCCGTGCAGAAGCCTTTCAGCTTCTTCGTCCGGTTGCCAAAATCCGCGATAATCTTCGTTCGTTTTCCGCACCAGTCCGGCCGACGACTTCCACTCGCAACTTAATCGCATCCAGTATTTCTTTTTGTTTCGGTCTGTAAATCAGATGCGGCCACACCGATCAGAGTATGACCGCTTGACCACCGCCCGGGCAACAACCCAGCAGCCTCTTCTCTGCAATGCTTCGCCTGTCCTCGCACGGAAGCCAGCGGTGTTTACCAATGCCCTCTCGTTCCCAATTCCGGCGGATTTGCCTGCCTCGCAGCCCTTCGTTTAGAGCAGGAACTACGCCTGAGTATTTCACCGTGGCAAATCGGATTCGGCTTCCAGCTGCTCAAAACGGTGCAGAGTTAAGGCAGGACAAGTCCAGCAACGGCCGCCAGTTTAAACCCTGCGCTGACAACAGTAGTGGTAACCTCTACATCGAGCTCAATCCAGCCGCGGGCGAGTGCCCGGGCAAATCCCGAATTCAGGTGACCAGGGATGTAGTGCCTTCCCTGACAAATTCCTGCCCTCACGGTGTCGCGTGACATTTCTCCCGGATCTTCGTTCAATCACGTCTGGCAAAATTTAACCAATCAGAGCGTTTATGGTTTTAATTTTATACAGTTGTCCTTTTCACAGCCTTGGTGCTCTCCCTGCGGTTTAAGAACTGTCACCCTCTGTGGCGTGCCGTCGCCCGAAGATGCGGTTGTTTTTCTTAAGGCTAGGCGCGGAACTTGCTTTTTTGCCCTCCCGGTATTCGGAGCGCCAACCCGGATACTTCCTTAACCTTGGCAGAAAGAGTCTTGCCAATAACATGAAACAAATACGCAAAATGAAACTCTTCAGACGGCTTGCGCCTGCAAGCGTTGTTGCAGCTTACGCTTTATCTTCAGGCTTGTGCTATGCGCAACAAGCTACCCCGGCACCAAGTCCAAGCCCGGCGGTCGTCAAAGCTTCTGACGGCAAGGTGCCCGTGGAAGCGAAGAAAGTCGTTGAGCAACCGAAACCGCCGGAACCACGATTCAAACTTTACGGCTGGATCGAAGGCGGTTTTATCGGCAATCCCGCCGGACCGGTCGATAACCACAATTTCGGCCAACTTTATACGGATCGTTCCAACGAAGCCGTGCTCAATCAAGTCTCGGTCGTCGCCGAGCGCGCCCTGGACCCGACGGTCACCGGATTCGACTGGGGATTTAAAGGCTGGTTCATGTACGGCGCCGACACCCGGTACTCGAAAGCCCTTGGAGTGATGGATACGACCACGAATTACATTCTCCAGCCCGATTTCCCGGAAGTCTCCTTGAGTGTTCACATCCCGATTCCAGCCACCAACGGCATCGATATTAAGGGCGGTAAATATCAGGATCCCATGTCCGCGGAGACACTTGATCCACGGAACAACGTTTTCTATAGCCACAGTTACATCTACACCTTTGGCGTTCCGGAAAACGAAACGGGCGGTCTGGCGATCTTGCACGTCAATAATTATGTCGACCTTTATGGAGGGGTGAACCGCGGCATTAACGTCAGCCTGGCGGATAACAACGCTTCCGTCGCATTTGAAGGCGGGATCGGCCTGAATTTGTTGGGTGGAAACCTGACCAGTGTGGCGCTTACCAGTATCGGACCGGAAAACCCAGGCAATAACCATGATTATCGTTATGTCAACGACATCACGACGACCTGGAAGATCACCAAGGCCTTGACCTCCATTACAGATTTGAACCTGTCGGTCGACAGCGTGGACAACGGAAAATGGTCAGGGGGTGGCGCTCAGTATTTCACTTATGCGATTAACGACTGGCTCCAAGCAGGAGTTCGCGCCGAGATCTTCCGGGATTCCGGGGGATTCTATGTCGCTCAGTTCCGAGCGAATAATGACTATCTCCACATCATTCTGCAAGGGAGAGCTGTTCCGTCCGATCCCAGCAACCTGGGCGGCGGAAATACCACCTACTTCGAAATCACTGGGGGCGTGACGATTAAACCGCCTCTGCCCAAGCCTTTTGCCGGGTTGCTGATCCGGCCGGAGGTTCGGTATGACGCCTCGCTAAACAACACCGCGCCATTCAATCAGAACACCAGCTCACATCAGTGGACCCTCGGTCTCGATGCCGTGCTTGAGTTCTAGGCGACTGCTGCGAAATCAAAGCTTCAACCAGAAGGCGCCGGCAACTTGCCGGCGCCTTTTTTTTGTAAGCGAAGCGGCCCCGCTTTGCCTACGTGGCAAAAACACGCCACTCCAGCGCCATTCAGACGCCGAAGATGCCAAGCTAGCTATCCCGGCGCAGGAGGGCGAAACTTCGCTGAGCCGGGGTTTTCCGGTCCATAGTTTTCGCCGAGGCGGTTCACGGCGCGACGAAAGGATAACTTCAGAATTCAGAAGTCAGGAGCCAGGAACACCCGACGGGGAGACTCACGAAGATTTGAGAATAAACAGAAAAGCCCGGAGTTGAAGAACGGAAATGGCAGCATTCAAGACTCTTCACTCCTAACTCTCTGCTCCTGAATTCTGAATTCTGGCTCCTGAATTGGCACGTCGACTGCTGACTCAGTATTACGAATTTCAAAAACAGTAATACTCCAGCCTGCTTTTCTGCCTATGAACCCATTCAAATCTTCCATGCCATTTGCTCGCCGATGTTGTGCCTTCGGGACTGTTGCCCTCTTTAGCCTGCTCACGGCGGCTCACGCCGAACCTCTTAAGATCGCCTATAGCGATTGGCCTGGGTGGGTCGCCTGGGAAATCGCCATCCAGAAGAGCTGGTTCAAAGAGGCGGGCGTCGATGTGCAGTTCATGTGGTACGATTACGCGCCCTCCATGGACGCTTATTCCACCGGGAAGGCAGACGCCGTGTGTATGACCAACGGCGATGCACTGGTCACTGGCTCCAGCGGCAAACCTTCCGTCGGCATTCTCGTCAACGATTTCTCCAGCGGTAACGACATGATTGTGGCCAAACCCGGAATCGATTCCGTTAAACAACTAGCCGGAAAAAAAGTCGGAGTGGAGATCGGTCTGGTAGATCATTTGCTTCTGGAGCAGGCGCTCGGGGTCAACGGATTAAGTGATAAAGACCTGACGCTAGTCAATACTCCGACCAATGAGTCGCCTCAGGTACTCGCGGCCGGAGCGGTCGATGCCATTGCAGCCTGGCAACCAAATTCCGGGCAAGCCCTGAAAACGGTTCAGGGTTCCAAGCCCATTTTCACTTCCGCAGAGGCTCCCGGGCTGATCTACGATCTGCTGTATGTTTCTAGGGAAAGTCTCGAAAAGAATCGCGCTGATTGGGCGAAAGTCGTTGGGGTCTGGTATCGCATCGTCGCCTATTTGGAGGATCCAGCTAATCTGGATGACGCACTGAAAATTCTGGCCGCCCGGGACAACGTGAAGCCCGAGGAGTACGAACCATTCTTCAAGGGCACTCATATCCTTTCCCTGAAGGAAGCATTACAGCATTGGAAAAAAGGCGACGATCTCGCTTCCCTTTATGGGTCAACCAAGAATGTCGACGATTTCAACGTTAAGGCCGGGGTCTATAAGCAACACGTGGATTTTCAGGGATATCTGGATCCGAGCCTGACCGAGGAATACGCGAAGTCGACAGCTGGCGAGGCCGCGAGTAAGTAGCCTGCAAATCTCGCGAGCCAAAGCACTCGCGAGATTTCCAAGCCTTCCATCCGCCAGGCATCCGGCTGAGATGAAATTGAAGTCTGCGGCCCATGAAACAACCGACATCCAGTCAGGAGCGCTGGTTTAAGATCCAGGAAGAACTCTCGGGACGCCGCGCGAGTTTCTTGATGGCACTCTCTTTTCTGCTGCCCTTGGCCATCTGGTGTATTGCCAGCTATGTACCTTTCATCTGGCATCCTGACATCCGCCTCGAAGTGTCAGCCGATCGCACCGACGTGTCGACCGTCTACACAGCCGGAGACCATGTTAGCAAGGAGTTCTTCCCCACCTTTCAAAACGCCGTACGAGAAGCGAACAAGAAAATTCTAGAGGATCGGAAAAGCGGTCAGGGCGCATCCGGCATGATGGTCCGGCGGGACAATCTAAAGAAGCTGCGTCAGCTTGCTCCACTCGCCATTTCCAATGGGTGGCTTCGACCCAACCAGCGTGAGGATGATTCAGCGATCTCCGCGATCTGGAAGGAACTTGCGAATGGTTCACTGATCGCGAAAAATCCCGCGCTCAGCCCGGAAAATCTGGTAGTCATTCGACAGAATTGGGAAACGCTTTCCGCGGCATCACCGACGTTTGAGCCGCGAAAACTGCCCGACCATGCGCTCCTGAGCCTGGTACCGCAAGGCACCCCATCGAATCCTTCTTACCTCCCTGCGCCTCATGAAGTCTTGGCCACCGGATGGTACAATTTCACCGCGGGTGGCGAATTGGGTCAATTGTCGCTGTTCAGCCGTCTTTTGATCTCAGTTCGAATCGTTTTTACGGGATTTTTCCTTTCGTGCTTGGTGGGCGTCCCAATCGGTATTTTCTGCGGAACATACGCGGCCTGTTCCAAGATCTCGGAGCCCTTCATTGATTTTTTTCGATACATGCCGGCACCGGCCTTCAGCACCTTGTTGGTGGCGATCTTTGGCGCGCACGATGAACCGAAGGTCGCGCTTGTTTTTATCGGGACGTTCTTTCAGATGGTACTGGTGATATCGAAGACGACGCGGCAGCTCGACCATGCCCTGCTGGAAGCCGCACAAACTCTCGGCGCCAAGCCTCGACAACTTTTTACCCACGTCGTTATTCCGGGAATATTACCGGAACTCTACAACGACCTGAGAATTCTTCTCGGCTGGTCTTGGACCTGGATGGTAATCGCGGAATTAATTGGTGTTAAGACCGGGCTGACTGAATTTATCGAAACCCAAGGCCGATGGCGCAACTTTGACGCTGTTTTTCCCGTGATCATTCTCATCGGATTGATCGGCTTCTTTACCGATCAATTTCTAGGTTGGTTTAGAGGGATTCTCTTTCCCTACACAAGGAGGTCGCGCTCAACCGCGAAGCGGCCCCGCAAATCACCACCGCCTGGTCAATCACCCTCCGCCGAAACACCGGTCACACGTTCACCACAACATGAGCCAGTCCACCATTGATCTTCCAGACTATCGGGCCCAGGTTCCCCCTGTTGCCGCGCGTTTTGACCGCCTTAAAGCGCGCCCCGTCGCTCTTGAGGTCCGCGGTTTAGAAAAATGTTTCCCTTCCCCACATGGGGAAGTGGTGGCACTCCAGAACATCGATTTTGCCGTTCACCGGCGCGAATTCATGTGCGTTATCGGGGCCTCTGGTTGCGGAAAATCAACGCTGATCCGAATTCTGGCGGGACTCGAAACACCAACCGCCGGAGAGGTTTTGCTTGATCAAAAGAGGGTCACCGGACCCGGTCCAGAACGGGGGATGGTTTTTCAGGGTTATACCCTTTTCCCGTGGCTTTCGGTGAAGCAGAACGTCATGTTCGGCCTCAAAATGACCGGGCATTCCTCCAGCCAAGCCGAACCTGACGCACGCCAATGGATCGAGATGGTGGGTCTGGCAAAGTTTGAAAACTCGTTTCCACATCAGCTCTCGGGCGGGATGAAACAACGCGTCGCCATCGCGCGTGCGCTCGCCAATCAACCTCGAGTGCTCCTGATGGATGAGCCTTTCGGAGCGCTGGACGCGCAGACTAGATGCCAGATGCAATCTTACCTCCTGCAGATCTGGCGAAACGTCGATGTCACGATCGTTTTCATCACCCACGACCTCGACGAAGCGATTTATCTCGCGGATCGGATCCTGGTCCTCAAACCGCATCCCGGCCGAGTTGATGAGTTGATTGAAGTTCCGGTGCCTCGACCGCGTTCGCCCGAACAGTTTATCTCAGCGGAGTACCTGGCGACTAAGAAACGGCTCGAGGAGCTGATCCATCCACCAGGGGACGCAGCAGGAGATAAACTTCCAACATTGCGACTAACCCGCGTGGACGATGAAGTCGAATAGCATCGTTCTACCGTTTGACCGGAAGTCCAAGATGAATCGCGGAAAGTTAGGAAGTTATGGCTGGATGCATTTTCAGAGAAATGCGAACTAAACGTACGAACGGAAATACCGAGGGCAAAGTGCAGAGGATCAGCGTCTCGCTCACTGAGTCCGTCTTCTGCCAACTAGATCAACTGGTGGCGGAGCGAGGTTGGGAGAGTCGGTCCAAAGCGATTTCTGTCATGGTGACTCAGTCCGTCCTTGAACACCGCGAAGAAAAGGGGGATACCCTCATGGCTGGGACGATCACCATCGTCTATGACGAATCTAAAGGAAATTTGTTGCAGCGGTTAGCCGAGCTGGAGCGCCGTTTCCTCGATGAAGTAATCAGCTCCCTTCACGTTCAGCTCGAAAACGATCATCGGATCGAAGTCCTGCTCGTGCAAGGGCCCGCTCGCACTCTCCAAAAGATTGCCGACCAGTTACTGGCCCTCAAAGGGGTCAAAACCGGGAAACTTACTCTCACCACTATGCTGATGCCACCCCTTCATCCCCTACCCCCTCGAGGTTATGGCTCAAATCAATTCTCAGCCGGCCAGGAAACATGAAGATCATGTCCACACCAACAGTCCCCATCATTGATGTTCTGTTCGAAGAAGACCTCCCTGGAGGAGCGATGTGGTCCTACGCCCTCAAACGGCATCATACCCTCCGTCTGACCGCAACTGAGAGCGGCGCCAATGTCGGAGCAATGCTCTACAACCTCAACCGTCCACTCGATCGCCTGAACCTCCCTGATACTCTCAAAGCCCAGCACACCGCGAAGCTAACCGCCGGGCACGTTCTCTTGAGCGACATGGGACACGTGCTTTGCTCCATTCCGGCGGACAGCTGTGGATGGCACGATCCCCTCGCCGGCCACTCCAATGCGGCGCTGGTCCGGACGAAATATGGACCATCGACTTACCAGAACGAGCGCAATAACTTTCACCGAAATGCTCACGACCAATTCCTGATCGAACTTAGTAAATGGGGACTGGGCAAGATGGACTTGGTAGCAAACATCAATTTCTTCAGCAAAGTTACCGTCGACGCTGAGGGGAAGATGCGATTTGTCACTGAAAATTCTAATGCCGGCAGCTACGTCGATCTGCGCGCAGAAATGGATGCGCTCCTGGTCCTGAACACCTGTCAGCATCCCATGGATCCCCATCCGCATTACAACCCAAAGTCGGTGCATATCGCGGTTTGGAAATCCGACCCACCGGCCGGCGACGATCTCTGCCGCACCGCCCGCCCGGAAAGTGCGCGCGGCTTTACCCTCACCGAAGCACTTTACCTATGAGCGTACTGATTTACACCGAAAGCCGGCTCCGCCCGGAAGAAGCTATCTACGATTACACCGTCTTGTCCGGCGAGGCTTGGATGCATCAGATCGGCGCCGGCCAAACCCTTCGAATTGTCGATCTGGAAGGCAACCAGGCGGTCGATACCCTCTTCTACAATGCGCACGATCGGACAGATCGCTACAGCGCCCAAGATACTATCCGGGAACAGGGCAGTATCTACCTAACCACCGGAACCAAACTCATCTCTTCAGAAGGCAACGTTTTGCTAACCATCGTCGCAGATACCTGTGGTCGCCACGATACCCTTGGCGGAGCCTGCTCGGCCGAGAGCAACCAGGTCCGATACGCACTCGAGAAGAAGCACATGCACAATTGCCGCGACTCTTTCCTCCTGGCCGTGGCCAACTCTGCCCTCGGCTACACCAAGCGCGATCTCACCCATAATATTAACTTTTTCATGAATGTACCGGTTACTCCAGAAGGAGGTCTCACCTTTGAGGATGGCGTTTCTGATAAAGGTCGCTATGTCGAAATGCGAGCGGAAATGGATGTCATCGCCCTGATTTCGAATTGCCCACAATTAAATAACCCGTGCAACGCCTATAACCCCACTCCCGTCCAATTATTAGTCTGGGACTGAACCACGGTCCCATCGCTCTTCATGTTCACCAAAGTCCTGGTGGCCAATCGTGGTGAAATCGCCTGCCGCGTCATTCGTACCTTGCGCAACCTGGGCGTCCAAGCCGTCTCGGTTTTCTCGGATGCGGATGCCCACTCCATGCACGTTGCTTTAGCAGATGAATCGTATCGGATCGGACCTGCCCCAGCTGCGCAAAGCTATCTCAACACCCGCGAGATTCTTTCGGTCGCCAAAAGCTCAGCCTGTGAGGCGATCCATCCCGGATATGGGTTTCTAAGCGAGAACGCCGAGTTTGCGGCCGATTGCGAAAAGGCCGGCATCCGCTTCATCGGCCCGACCCCCGACCAGATAAAATCGTTCGGTCTCAAGCATGTCGCACGCGAACTAGCCGCCAATGCCGGTGTACCTCTTCTGCCCGGCACCGCTCTTCTGCGCGATGCGGAGGCAGCGTTGCAGGCCGCTGAGCAAATCGGATTTCCCGTCATGGTCAAAAGCACGGCGGGTGGAGGCGGAATCGGTCTCCAACTTTGTCGGTCCGCGAACGAGTTGCGGGAGAAATTTGCCACGGTCAAGCGCCTCGGCGAGGCCAATTTCAAACAGGGCGGAGTTTATCTTGAGAAATATGTCGAAAGGGCGCGCCATATCGAAATTCAGATCTTCGGCGACGGCAGGGGTGAGGTTTTGGCCCTCGGCGAACGCGATTGTTCTGTCCAAAGACGAAACCAGAAGGTTATCGAGGAAACCCCGGCACCCAATCTTTTGGACGCCGTCCGCAAACGTCTTTTCGAAGCTGCCGTCAGTCTTGGCAAATCTGTCCAGTACACCTCCGCCGGAACTGTCGAATTTATCTATGATAGCGTCGCGGAGACCTTTTACTTTTTGGAGGTCAACACCAGGCTTCAGGTCGAACACGGCGTGACCGAAACAGTGACCGGGATTGACTTGGTAGAATGGATGATACGGCTGGCCGCGGGCGAACTTCCGTCTTTGGTCACTCTCAACCCTGTCTGCAAGGGCCACTCCATCCAAGTCCGCATTTACGCCGAAGATCCAAACAAGAACTTTCAGCCCAGCTCCGGGCTTCTGACCGAAGTCGTCTTTCCTAGTGATGCACGAATCGACACCTGGATAGAACCGGGAACGGAAGTCTCACCTCACTACGATCCGCTGATCGCCAAAATTATTGTCAAGGGTGCAGACCGGAAGGATGCCTTAGCGAAAATGAAGCTGGCCCTGCAGCAAACCCGGATCTACGGAATCGAAACTAACCAGAGCTATCTCGAATCAGTTCTGGAAAACGAAAAGGTAAAGCGCGGCGAAGCCACGACCCAACTCCTCTCCTCGTTCGAATATCAGCCCGCAACCCTGGACGTTATCGAGGCCGGAACTCAGACCAGCGTTCAGGACTATCCAGGACGCTTACGATATTGGGCCGTAGGTGTTCCGCCATCCGGTCCGATGGACGCACTTGCGTTTCGTTTCGGAAATCAACTCCTCGGAAACCCTCCCACCGCTGCCGGGTTGGAAATGACTATTTCCGGCCCGACGCTCCGGTTCAACACCGGCTGCACCTTTTGCCTGACCGGTGCGCCCATGAAGGCTGACCTCGAGGGCGCCGCAATTCCCTTTTGGACAGTCGTTGAGGCGCAGCCAGGACAAACACTAAGAATCGGAAAACTCGCGGGAAGCGGCGCTCGAGCGTACTTTTCGGTGAACGGCGGCCTCGACGTTCCCGAATATCTGGAAAGTAAGTCGACTTTCGCTCTAGGTCGATTCGGAGGGCACGGAGGCCGTGTCCTTCGCGCCGGCGATGTTCTGCGCCTTCGGAGAAACAGCCACACCGGACCCCGCCCCTTCCAAAAGAGGCAGACTGCTCCTCGCATTCTGCCAACCTCACTTGTTCCGAATTATGCCGATCGCTGGGAGCTTGGCGTCCTTTATGGACCACATGGCGTTCCAGACTTTTTTGCCCGCGAATTCATCGGCACCTTTTTCTCCGCCGACTGGAAAGTTCACTATAATTCAAACCGGACAGGGGTCCGTTTGATCGGGCCGAAGCCGATTTGGACCCGAACGGACGGCGGTGAAGCGGGTCTTCATCCATCGAATATCCATGACAATGCCTATGCGGTGGGCGCGGTCGATTTCACGGGTGACATGCCCATCCTGCTTGGGCCGGATGGGCCAAGTCTGGGCGGTTTCGTCTGTCCCGCCGTAGTCGTCGATGCGGAACTCTGGAAACTTGGCCAGCTTAAGGCTGGAGATACCCTCCGTTTCCGCCGTCTCACTGTCGCTGAAGCGGAAAGACTCAAAACTGCGCAGGAACATGAAATTGCAACGTTGACGGCCCTGCCGGCGGTTCCGGCAATTGTTGCGGAGATGAGCACAGATGCCGGCGACGAAGCCATCCTGTCCGAACTGGCTGCCAGCGGGGACCGGCCCCGTGTCGTTTACCGGGGATCGGGCGACTCTTACATCCTGGTAGAGTACGGTCCGCTGGTCCTGGATTTGCATCTCCGTTTTCGTGTCCACGCCCTGATGCAATGGCTGCAAAGCCGTCAACTTCCCGGGATCATTGATCTCACCCCCGGCATTCGCTCGTTGCAGGTTCACTTTGACAGCGGCCAGGTCCATCTGAAGGAATTGCTTGACCTTCTGCTGACCGCAGAAAACGAGCTGCCTCTCGCCGATCAGATGGAAGTTCCGACCCGCATCGTCCATATGCCGCTCTCTTGGGAGGATGAATCGACATTGCTGGCAATTCAGAAATATATGCAATCCGTGCGGGCCGATGCGCCGTGGTGCCCAAGCAATCTGGAGTTTATTCGGCGCATCAACGGCCTCGCCAGCATCGAGGATGTGAAGAAAATTGTCTTTGATGCCAGCTACCTTGTTCTGGGTCTGGGCGATGTTTATCTGGGCGCGCCGGTCGCCGTGCCAATTGACCCCCGACATCGATTAGTGACCACCAAATACAATCCGGCCCGGACGTGGACGCCGGAAAACGCGGTCGGCATCGGCGGCGCCTACCTGTGCGTTTACGGAATGGAGGGACCGGGCGGTTACCAGTTCATCGGGCGAACCGTCCAGGTTTGGAACCGTTTCCGAGTTACAGCGAGCTTTGAGGCCGGCAAACCTTGGTTGCTGCGATTTTTTGACCAGATTCGTTTCTATCCGGTTTCCGCAGAGCAATTGCTGCGTCATCGAGAGGATTTTATTGTCGGCAAATTCAACTTGACGATTCAGGAAGAAACGTTCCGGCTCCGCGATTACCACACCTTTCTTGGCCGCATCGCCGCCGAAGCTACTTCTTTCAAAGCGAAACAACAGGCCGCCTTCGAGGCCGAACGGGAACGATGGAAATCCACTGAATTCGCTTCCGTGGAAGAGCCGGGCTCGGCACCGATTCAGGAAGAGGTCCAGCTGCCGGAACACGGATCGTACATCGACGCGCCTGTAGCCGGCAACCTGTGGAAGTTAATCGCCAAAGCAGGAGAACGGGTTCAACTCGACCAACCGGTCGCAATCATCGAATCGATGAAGATGGAAATGCAGGTCTGCGCACCCCGGACCGGCACCGTTCATTCGGTTTTGTGCAAGGAACTTTCTCCAGTTTCTCAAGGTCAGCATCTCTTCGTCATCGAGATCGAACAGGAATCCCCATGACCCAATCGCCCGCATCATTCTCCTTCTCATCGTCGCTCTCGCCCCCCTCGACCGTCTGGAAGACGCTGGAATTTCCTGGCCGTCCATCCTCCTCGTTATCGATCCTTTCCACTTCCAACATCCAAGGGTATATTTCGAAACTTTGAAGAGAGGCTTCTAACTCAGCGTCTTAACCCAGAGGAGTAAAATCATGAGCGAATTTCCGGAAATCCAACCGTTCGGGCCAAGGCCCGTGCAGCCCAACGAGGATGTCAAAAATGAAGCCAAATCGGTCTCCCCGCGTGAGTCCGCAAGTTACCCCTCGGTCACTTCTCCGCAGAGACGGACCTCTGTCGGATTGGTCGTCAGCGCGCTGGCAGTCGGATTCGCTCTGGGCTATGCGGCCTCGCGCTATGAGCATTTGTTTTTCCGCCAGAGTAAGATCGACGAATTCATTGACTACGCTCAAGCTTGGATCCGTGAACAGGGGCCGAAGATCGCAGACCCGATTAAGCGCAGCCTGGAATCAAGCGGCTCCAGCATGGAGCAGGCGATTAAAAAGGTAAGCGCCAGTGTTCCTTTGGAATCGCTCAATTTTCTTCAGCGGCCGAAGCCTCGAAAATTCCTGGGAATCCAAATTTAGGATTCAAGAATTACCGACATTCGGCGCGGCTCTTGAAGAGCTCGCGCATTTTTTGTACTTCTTGGGCCGGATGCGCAGGTTGTGTGTAGACGTTCCGTCAAATCTCGAAATCCGGAATTGGAGGTAGTCTACGCAGTTCCCTCAGGATGACATCCATCAGAATTTCCATTCGCGTCTCCCCGGCTGCGACCAGGCGTGCTATACTTTCCGTTTCGGCTTTAACCCAAGCCATCCTATCTTCGAAGGGCAACCAAGCCAAGGTCTGCGGATCGAGCCTCGATGCCTCTTGCCTCCTACGGCTCTCGTCGATTTCAACCTTTTCAGCCAGAGCATAGCGCTCTCTCTCATCGGGAGTCATGTAAGATAGCAATCGAACTACCCTCCTTTGTGAAAGAAGGTTATCGACCATAGCAAAGATCCTATAGCGATAATGGATGAAATCAACGCGAAAAGTAAATTCAGTGTGACGCATCCGAGCTTGGCGGGGCGCCGAAGTGCCTCTCTCTGCGTAGACGGCAACAAGTTCCTGCTGCGGCACTTCGGTCTTTAGTTAAAGTTCGATGACCTGTTGGTATTCGTACGGATCTCCCAACCTCCATTCAAGGTGACGACTCTCGCGGCCACTTACATTGACGCTCAAATTAATATTAGTCGCTCTCGGCAGAAATCGTTCATCGGGCAAAACGTTCTCGGGTAGGGTGAAGCTCCGTCCGAACCGGGCCTCCCGCATTGCCTCGCCTATAACCTCAACCCTCAAGAAGAGACTAACTAACCCGCCACCGGAGCCGCCCAGGCGGCTACGCCACCGGAATAAGCGCCAAACCGTCCGCCAAGTCTCGCAGACTGCGCTTTCGCAGCGCAATTACCTGAGTTCGGGCATTGCATCCGGAAGAAATGTTTTGTAGTCAAACATCGTCATGCCGATTTTGCGCGATCTCAAAATTCTGACGCCCAATCAGCGGAACGCAGTCCTGGCGAGCTTCCTTGGCTGGACTCTGGATGCGTTTGATTTCTTCATTATTGTTTTTGTCTTGAAGGACATCGCAAAGGAATTCAAGACGGATATCCCTTCGGTTACTGCCACACTTTTCCTGACCTTGGCGATGCGGCCGCTAGGCGCATTTCTCTTTGGGATCATGGCAGACAGATACGGCCGTCGACCGACATTGATGGTCAATATCATGCTCTACTCGGTCTTCGAACTTCTGTCCGGTTTTGCGCCGTCCTTGACCGCTCTGGTAATCCTCCGCGGTTTGTACGGCATCGCCATGGGAGGCGAATGGGGAGTCGGCGCGTCGCTGACCATGGAGACTATCCCCGCCAAATCACGGGGAATTGTTTCCGGATTGTTGCAGGCCGGCTATCCAAGCGGTTATTTGTTAGCCGCGGTCCTCTTCGGCACCAGTTATCATTTTCTCGGCTGGCGCGGAATGTTTATCGTCGGCGCGTTTCCTGCGTTACTGGTGCTCTTCATCCGAAGTAATGTTGAGGAATCACCGGCGTGGCAACAGCGGAGGGGGCCACAAATCGGGATGGGAGCGACCATCAAAGGAAGGTGGAAGCTTTTCATCTACGTCATCATCCTGATGACCGCCTTCAACTCCTTGAGCCACGGTACGCAGGATATTTATCCGACATTTCTGCAGGTCCAGCATAAGCTCCCCCCCGAGGTCGTGAGCACCGTCGCAGTGATCTACAACTTGGGCGCGATTCTCGGAGGGCTCACTTTTGGAGCCTTCTCCGAACAGATCGGCCGTCGCCGTGCAATTATCACCGCAGCGCTTCTGACGCTTCCGGTCATCCCTCTGTGGGCATTTTCAAACAATGTCGTGCTGCTTTCTCTTGGCGCCTTTTTGATCCAATTCTTTGTCCAAGGGGCGTGGGGCGTTATTCCAGTTCATCTGAACGAACTTTCGCCCCATTCGGTGCGCGGAACATTTCCCGGCTTTACCTATCAACTGGGCAATCTGTTTGCCTCGAAGAACGCGACCATCCAGACCACGCTCGCTGTTTCGTTCGGCAATAATTACGGATTGGCACTGGCCATCACAGCGGCCATCGTGGCTGTTGTCGTTGCGACCGTGACTGCGCTCGGTCCCGAGGCACGCGGTATCAGATTCGGCGGGGAACACCCGGCGCCCTGATCTATCGTCTCTTAAATCCCTTGGGTTTCACCGACTGCCCCGCATTCGATTCGAACGCGAGCGAAATCCCTTGATAGGCCTTCTCAGTTTTTGTATAGCTGGGAATCCCCCCATGGAAACAGCCATTGACTGCCCTGCGGCAAATTTTTACTCGACAGTTGCGTTCAACGTTCGCTGCAAAACGACAAACAGGGACGCCCTCGTAAGCGACGACGGAGTGCAAAACAAATCGATCGTCGCAGAGTTCGACCCCGCTCAAGGCTGATGACTTTCAATCATTGCTGAAGGATCAGGCATCGGCTCAGCAAGAAATGAGGACCCTCGGATCGACCCTTTGGAGTCGGATCAAAGCCCCAAACCGTTTACCAAATTGGATTTCCTATGAATAAAGCTCAGATCATCGTCGATGCCGATTTTTCTATTTCGCAATTGGACCGCCGCCTTTTCGGGTCATTCGTTGAGCACCTGGGAAGGTGCGTTTACACCGGCATATTTGAGCCCAGTCATCCCACCGCGGACGAGCATGGATTTCGACAGGATGTACTGGAACTCGTCCGTGAGCTTGGTCCGACGATCATCCGTTACCCAGGAGGCAATTTCATGTCGGGCTACAACTGGGAGGATGGGGTAGGCCCCGTTGAAGAGCGACCTAAACGCCTCGATCTAGCCTGGTTCAGTACGGAAACTAACGCTTTTGGAACCAATGAATTTATTGAGTGGTGCAGGTTGGCCCAGACGGAGCCGATGCTTGGGGTGAACCTGGGAACCCGCGGCCCCGACGAGGCCCGCGAATATCTCGAGTACTGTAATCACCCGGGAGGCTCACGTCTGAGTGACCTCAGAGCCGCCCACGGATACAAAGAGCCGCACGCCGTGAAGTTCTGGTGCCTCGGCAATGAAATGGATGGTCCTTGGCAGATCTGCCAGAAAACCGCCAGTGAGTATGGTCGCATCGCGAAAGAAGCTGCGAAAGTCATGAAGTGGGTCGATCCCGGAATCCAGCTCGCCGCCTGCGGATCTTCAGGTCGTTTCATGCCGACCTTCGGCGCTTGGGAATACGAGGTCATGGAGCACACTTTTGAGCTCGCCGATTTTCTCTCTCTGCACATGTACTACGAGAACCCGCACAATGATGTGCTGGAGTTTTTGGCCAACATCGAGAACATGAACAGCTTCATTAAAGAAGCTGTCGCCGTCTGTGATGCCGTCGCCGCCAAACGAAGATCCCCTAAGAAGATCATGCTTTCCTTCGATGAATGGAACGTCTGGTACAAAGCCCGGTCCGAGGAAGATCGCTCAAAACCGGGATGGCCGGAGGCGCCACGCCTGATTGAGGAGGTTTACGACCTCCAAGACGCCCTGATGGTGGGAGGAGCCCTGATCACGCTCCTGAACAATTCGGATCGCGTGAAAGCGGCCTGCCTCGCCCAATTAGTTAATGTCATTGCCCCTATTTTTGCGGAACCGGGCGGAGCGGCTTGGCGCCAGACGATCTTTCATCCCTTCAAACTCGTCGCCCAGCATGCTCGCGGCACCGTTCTGCAAACCAAGATTCAGTCGACCCACTGCGAAACGAAAACCGCAGGACCGATTGATCATGTCATCGCGTCCGCCGTCCATGACTCCGGCCAACGCAAGATCGTTTTTTTTGTGCTCAATCGCGAGACCTCGGACAGGGTCGACCTGACCATCGATTTGCGAGGTTTTCCGCCGATCCAAAACTGCCAGGCCCTCGAAATTTCGGGAAGCGATCTTCTCGCCACCAATACAGCGCAGAAACCTGATGCTGTTCAACCAGGCGAGCATCGGGAATTTGCCATTCAACCAGACAGCCTCCATACCTCGCTGAACCCCCTCTCTTGGAATCTGCTGTCCCTTTCTTATTAGGTGAAATGCCTTGATCGTTCGCTTCGTTCTTATATACCAAAACAAAAGACCCCCCATGAAAATAACCATTTCCTGTCTTGCAGCCTGTTTCTTTTCCGCGGTCGTCCAAGCCGCGCCCACCGAAATCACCTATTGGGATTTCCTCGGCGGCGGCGATGGCGTGCGGATGAAGCAAATCGTGGAAGAATATAACAAGAGCCAAAGCGAGATCCATATCAATGAGTCGACACTCACCTGGGGCGAACCGTTCTACACCAAGGTTCACACCGCGGTCGTGTCCGGTGAAACCCCCGATGTGATGACTTATCATCTCTCACACTTCCCGGCCGGAATTGCCAATAAAGACCTGAGACCAATCACCACGGAAGAGCTGACCCAAGCCGGTTTAAAGTCCTCAGATTTTCAAAAATCATTGATCGACAGGTCCCTTGAGCTCAGTAAGACCTATGGCAAAACTGACCAACTGTTCGGGGTCCCACTCGACATTCATACCATCGTCCTCTACTACAACAAGACCGCGCTGCAGAAGGCGGGCCTTCTCGACGCCGACGGAAAACCGAGCGGGCTCGACGGCATCGACTCATTTACGAAGATGTTAGCTGCAGTTAAGGCCAAAACCCACTTGATTCCTATCGCCTGGTCAGGAACAAGCTCGGATGATCCCGCCTCTTGTTGGCGTGTTTGGTACACCTTTTTTAAACAACAAGGCGGCGACTTCCTCAAGGACGGTCAGTTATCCTTTGAAAGCGTCGCAACTCCAGGCAGCAAAGCGCTTCAGGTGCTGGCGGACTGGGCCAAGGATGGGCTGATCCCGAAGAATACGACCTATCCTTCAATGGTCGCATTGTTCACCGCAGGTCGCGGCGTTTTTATGATCAACGGCAACTGGGAGGTCCCAACTCTTGTTGATCTCCAGAAGCAAAAGAAGCTGACCTTCGAATATGGGATCCTGCCCTTTCCGAAGCTCTTCGAGAACCAGGATACCTGGGCCGATTCCCACCAACTAGCGATCCCTAACAATCAGAAGACGCCACAATCCCCGGAGAAAGTCGCAGCGGCTCTGAAGTTTATTGCCTATGTCGTGAAGCAGGTAACCTGGGCGGGCGGCGGTCATATTCCAGCCTATCTACCCGTTCAAGAAAGCGCAGCTTACAAGGAACTGTCGCCGAATAATCAATATAGCGAGGGCGCGGCAAAAAATGTCGTCTTCGAGCCCGGCATTCCTATCTTTGGGGTGGGCAGCCCGAGTTTTGGCGCCATCAGCAATTTCCTGATCCCCGCTATCGACGGTCAATTGCCCGTCGATAAAGGATTCACTCAATTTATCGGCGAACTGCAAAAGTTTGCCAAGCAACAGCAGTAGGCCAGCCCGGAAGGGTGGTTTTCCTGCCATGACGAAAGCTCAGCCCATTGACCGGCCAAGGCAACGCCGAAAGCGCTGGTCGATCGGTTGGGTTTTCGTCGCTCCGTTTCTCTTTTTTTACTGCGCATTTTTGATCTATCCCGCTTTCCAGGTTTGTTATTTGAGCCTAACCAGCTCAGATATCGCCGGGCAGGGAAGTTTTGTCGGACTGCAGAATTTTGCCGAGTTGATGCGTGATCAGGATTTTTGGGCTTCACTCTGGCATACGCTCTATTTCATTTTCTTGACCGTTGTCCCGAATACTGCGGTTGGGTTTTTTTTGGCTCTGTTGGTAGTGCGTCTGAAACGCTTACGCCTAGCCGTCCTTTCGGCCTTCTTTTTACCATTCGTCCTGCCGGTTAGCGTCGTGACCACCGCTTCACTTTGGATTCTAGACACTAATTTCGGCATCATTAACTATCTGGTGGGAAATTCGATCGCCTGGTTTCAAGATCCGGTCTGGGCCATGCCCGCCGTGGCCTTGGTGACAATCTGGTGGACGGTCGGATTTAACATGCTCCTCTTCATCGCGGGCCTGCAAAATATTTCCACCGACGTCTATGAAGCCGCGTCGATCGATGGAGCAAACGCCTTCCAACGATTTATCAGTATCACCTGTCCGCTAATCTGGCCGGTCACCAGCTTGGTCCTGGTCCTGCAACTCATTGCCCAATTCAAGATTTTTGACCAGGTCTACCTCCTGACGCTGGGAGGACCATATAACTCCACGATGGTTGTTCTCCTTTACATGTATCGCCAGGCCTTTCAGCTGAATCGGGGTGGCTACGCTTCCGCAGTGGCGATCGTGTTGGTGGTGATCATGTTACTGATTTCGGCCCTTCAGTTTCGACTCCTCCAAGGGAAACGCGCCAAATGAAAAGGAAACTTCCGTCACTCTTAGCGCTGGTTTGCACCGGACTGACGGTCATTATGGCTTTGGCCTGGCTTTTTCCCGTCTACTGGATCGTCGCCACCGCCTTTAAGAGCGAAACAGATACCATCGCTCTTCCGCCCTCTTTCGTTCCGTTTCCTCCCGATTTTGGAGCTTTCATTTACGTGATTCAAAACAGTCCGATTTTTCGCTGGTACCTGAACACTATCCTGGTCTCCTCGGTCATTACCTTCTTTTCCATTTTCTGTGCCTTGATGTGCGCCTATGCCCTTTCCCTTCTCAATTTTAAAGGAAAGGGGCTCATTAACGTGGCACTTCTGGTCGGGTTCATGCTCCCCTTCGGCGCGGTGGCCATCCCGCTCTTTATGCTGATGAACAAATTACATTTTGTAAATACGTACGCCGGCATCATTCTACCCCAGATTGCCACGCCCCTCTCGGTCATTGTCTTCAAGCGCTTCTTCGACCAGGTCCCGATCGATTTCCGCAATGCCGCGGTGATCGACGGTGCCGGAGATTTCAGAATTCTCTTTAACATCTATATCCCGCTCAATTGGAGCATTATCTGGGCGATGGCCATCGTGACCTTTATTGGTGCCTGGAATAACTTTTTCTGGCCGTTCATCGTCACCAACTCGACCCCCATGCTCACCATCCCAGTGGGAATGACTCAAGTGCAATCCGCCTATGGTGTTGCCTTCGCAAAGACTTCGGCCATCGCCGTCATGGCCTCGATCCCTACCGCCGCTGCCTACCTCCTCTTCCAGAAGCGAGTGACCCAGGGGGTCATGGCCGCAGCAGGAATTAAGTAGCAAAAAAAAGATCCATTGTTCCCAAGGACAGCAAAATTTTCTGCTTTACATGGGATGTAGTATATCAACCACCCCAATTCGCCTCAGAACACTCGGCGATGGCGACCTCTGAACAATCCGGCAACTCTCGTGCAAAGTCCAAGACCCGCGAATCGGCCGGCGCCGTGAGCGTCGTCGATCGCCTAGTCTCCGCCCTGGGACGCGATATTGCCGGCGGCGTTTGGAAGCCGGGTGCGACTTTGCCGACCGAACCAGAAATCGCCCATCGGTTAGGAGCCGGACGGAACGCGGTTCGCGAAGCAGTCAAGATTCTTGCGGCCAAGGGTTTTGTCCGAACCGAACGCAGGGCTGGCACGATCGTTCGTCCGGAATTCTGCTGGAACCTGCTCGATCCTCAAGTGCTAAACTGGATCTTATCAGCGGCGGCTAACAGAGACCATCTGCTGGACGAATTGTCCGAATTGCGCTCCATCATCGAACCTGCGGTCGCCGCCCTTGCGGCCACTCATGCCTCCGCCATAGAAACCCTACGAATTTTCGAAGCCTATGATCAGATGGAAAAACTCCGTGACGAGATCCAAAAGGCCATCGACGCGGACCTCGCCTTCCACGAACTGCTTTTCGAAGCGAGTCACAATCGCCTTTTGATCGCTCTTGTCCCGGCTTTTTCACTTTTGGCCCGAATGAACTTTGAAATTTCGATACGCGCCGGTAAACCGGCTAACCGCAACCTGAAAGAGCACCGGCAGATTGTTGAGGCGATTTCCAGGAGAGACCCGGAAGCCGCTCGGCGAGCTTCACGAAAGCTGATCGAAAAAAATGCCACCGACCTTACAGACAGGATTAAGAAAGAACGGCGAACCAGGAAATGAGGGCAGGAGCCAAATTCAGAATTCAGGAGTCAGGAGTTCAGGAAAAAAGACGTTCGGCATCCCCCTTCCCTCACAGCCTCCGTCCCAATCATCCCCCCTCTGTGGCCTCCGTGACCTCTGTGCGATGCTTTCCCCTGGCGAGTCGTTTTCGCATCGAAGCAGTGGTGTCTCCCGACACGGCTGCTGCCCCTCCTACTAATGGGAATGCCGCGGAATTTCCGCACCGCTTTTACCAACCAGAAAGTCGAAATCAACTCCCTGGTCCGCTTGCAGGACGTGATCGAAAAACAATCTATACCATCCGCGCGGAGGTGCCTCAGGGGGGATCCATTCGGTCTTTCGTCGAGCCAGTTCTTCGTCTGACACTTCCAGGTGCAATCTCCGCGCCGGTACATTGAGTTCAATGATATCCCCGGTCCTGACCAGGGCGAGCGGCCCTCCCGCAGCCGATTCGGGAGCGACATGAAGCACCACTGTGCCAAACGCGGTGCCGCTCATCCGACCGTCCGACACTCGTACGATGTCGGTGATACCTTTGCGCAGTAATTTGGGCGGTAATGGCATATTGCCGACCTCTGCAAATCCAGGGTATCCTTTTGGTCCGGCCCCTTTCAGAACCATCACGCAAGTTTCATCGATCTCGAGATTCTCGTCATCAATGGTTTCGTGCAGATGCTCGATGTTCTCGAAAACGACTGCACGTCCACGGTGTGTCAACAGTTCCGGGGTAGCCGCCGATGGTTTAATCACTGACCCTTGCGGTGCGAGATTTCCCCGTAGAACGACGATTCCCGACCGGGGCTTGAACGGCTTGGAAAACGTATGGATCACCTGGCGGTTGTAGCATTCCGCGTCCCGCACATTTTCCCAGATCGTTTGCCCGTTCGCCGTCAGCGCTTCCTGGTGCAGAACTCCAGCCTCGCCGAGTTCACGCAAGACCGCCGGCAGTCCGCCCGCATAGTAGAAATCCTCCATCAGGAACTCTCCGGACGGCTGCAAATTCAACAAACAGGGAAGGTCCGCACCAAGTTCAATGTCATCCAGTTTCAAATTCACCCCGACGCGTCCGGCCAGAGCGATCAGGTGGATGACGGCGTTCGTGGAGCCTCCAATTGCGGCGTTAGCACAGATAGCGTTTTCAAAGGCATCCCGGGTCAGGATTTTATCCATCGTCAGGTTTTCGAACACCATCGCGACGATCCGCCGACCTGCCATATGCGCCAGTACCTGACGGCGTGCATCGACCGCTGGAATGGCGGCGTTGTGAGGGAGGCCCATGCCAAGAGCTTCGACCATCGAAGCCATGGTGGAGGCGGTTCCCATCGTCATGCAGTGCCCGCGCGATCGATTCATGCAGGATTCCGCTTCGAGGAAGTCCTTCCGATCCATTTTTCCCGCCCGCACCGCATCGGACATCTGCCAAACGCCGGTACCGGAACCGATTCTCTGCCCTTTGAAACACCCGCTGAGCATTGGACCGCCGGAAACCACCAGCGTAGGTAAATTGCAACTGGCTGCACCCATCATCAACGAAGGCGTCGTTTTGTCGCAGCCGCACAACAGTATGACCCCGTCGATAGGGTTGCCGCGAATCGACTCTTCGACGTCCATGGAGGCAAGATTCCGGAAGAGCATCGCTGTTGGGCGAAGGTTCGATTCTCCCAGCGACATCACCGGAAATTCAACAGGGAACCCGCCTGCTTCATAGACTCCCTTTTTCACATATTCGGCAAGCTCACGGAAATGTGCGTTGCAGGGTGTCAGCTCTGACCAGGTGTTGCAGATGCCGATAACGGGCCGCCCGTCAAATAAATGATTCGGGAGGCCCTGATTCTTCATCCAAGAGCGATGAATGAACGAGTTCTTATCCGTTGTTCCGAACCAGGCGTGGCTTCGCAAAGTCGGCGGTGTTTTCTTATCCATGGGGGGTGACAAGAGGCCGGAAAGCCCTTGCTCATTGAATTTACGTATCGACCCCGAATGCTTCCGTTGCGATGAGCTGGTAGAAATCCTCGTAATCGGTCCCCGACAGCTCGTAACCGAGGTCTTGATCAGCAAACCATATCTCACGGGAACAGACTCCGTTCTCAACAACCAACCCGTAGAAATTGCTCTTGCCGTCATCCACCACTGGAATCCAACTGACCTTTTCAAAGGGTTCTTGGTTTTTCCAAAGCGAAAAGTCGCTTTCCGGATCCAGTGAAAGCACCGTGATCGTACCGATGTCGCCGGCACCGAACCGTTTCAGAAAATTTCGATATTCCTCCGGCAACGCAAATCCGGCTTTCTGCTCGAGTTTGGCCACTTTGTCCTCTTTGAGTGGCTTATCCCGAACAAAAAACTCCGAATCCAGCTGCTCGGGATCTTCTTCACGAATCTCCTGAATTAAATCGTCAAATTCGTCCTGAGTCATACAGAGTAGTCGCTTTCCGAATCGGACAGTGCCCCTAGTTCGGAATCGCGCAAGCTGAGTTTTTCCATTTTGTCGTGCTTCAGAACTGCCCTCGGTGTCCGAGAATCGAAATCACCTTCGCGCTCGCGAGGGCAAATGGAATCAAGGAGTGTCACTGGACTGTTGAGTGCTTTCGAAAATAAATTTCTGAGGCGTCTAAAATCGAGCGAATACTCATCGCCCGGCATCACCGGCCGGCCGCCTTTCTCGCACCCTCGGCTCCACAGACGGAGCTTCGCCACTATTCGAGCCGGGGAGGCTGCGCGGAAAGACCAAGCGCGCTCAGCAGTTCGCGGTCGTGATCGACCCCAGGGTTCTCGGCCGTCAAAAGTCTGTTCCCGTAAAAAATGGAGTTTGCCCCTGCGAACAAACAAAGGGCTTGTGCCTCTTTTGAAAGCCGGGTGCGCCCAGCGGACAGACGAACTTTGGCCTTCGGTAAGGCAATTCGAGCCGTTGCAATCAGACGAACCAACTCGAAAATTTCGACCGGCGGTTGGTCTTCGAGGGGTGTGCCCGGCATTGGCATCAAGCAGTTGATCGGCACGCTCTCCGGTGGCGGATCGAAACTGGTCAATACCTCCAGCATCTTCAGTCGGTCCAACTCGGTCTCGCCCATTCCAACAATCCCGCCGCAGCAGACCGACAAATTCGCCTGCTGAACCGCACGGATGGTGTTGAGCCGGTCCGAATAGCTGTGAGTCGATACGATTTCCGGGTAATACTCCTCCGAAGTATCAATATTGTGGTTGTAGGCGGTGACCCCTGCCTCCTTCAGCTTCTTGGCTTCACTCAAGCTGAGTTGGCCGAGGGTGACGCAGACTTCCATTCCGAGTTGACTCACCGCCCGCACAATCTGGAGCACCTGCTCAAATTTCGCATCCCCGTCGCGCACCCCTTTCCATGCCGCACCCATGCAGAATCGCGTCGAACCGTTTTCTCGAGCCCGACGAGCCACCTGCAGGACGTCTTCTGGATTCATCAGGCGTTCGGCCCGGACCCCCGTGTGGTACCGCACACTTTGAGCACAGTACGCACAGTCCTCGCTGCATCCCCCGGTCTTGATGCTCAGCAATGTGCAGAGCTGCACTTCGCTCCGATTCCAATGCGAAGAGAACGTTGAGCGGGCACGCTCGAGCAAGTCAAAAAAGGGCGTATCGTAGATCCCTTGCAATTCGGCTAGAGTCATGGTCAGTGCGGTTCATTTAAGAAGCCAAGAAGCGGGAGAAGACGCGCCTTCCACCATTTGCTCCCGGCGTCGGGATCTTCCGGCTCCTGGCTCCTTGTTTAGTAACCTGCGGTCCACCTTCCCGTGGCCGATACGAGGACTGGCAGTTCATTTGTCATGTACTGCGTCTTCCCAACCGCACCGACCATTTTCGCTCCCGTGGCCTGATACCACATTTTGGACATGCTTTCGGCGGTGTAACATCCCCAGCTTTGGACCTTGGCATCCCGGGCAAATATTCCGTGATGCAATTTGTCCTTCAGTTCGGTTTCGTGAAGCCACACCTTTGAGCCACTCCCGATTTCGTTGCTGTAATCAATCATGAAACAGGCGCGGTTCGAATGACCAAAATAATCAAATGACGCGATCTTGTTGTGCGGTCGGTCATCTCCATAATTTAAATAATAACAGACCTGAGCGGCAGAGTTGAAAAGAACCAGGTTGACCCCGTATTTGTCCCGAACCGAATCAATAATGCTGAAAAGATTTTCGTGTTCCTGTTTTTGACGACGCTCATAGCCGCGCTGATAAACCAACCAAGTAATCCGAGCCGACGGCCCGTATTGCTGCCGGAGCTGTTCGATCCGCAACCGGCTGGCTCTCACGAAATTCATCCACCAATTATCATGCGGCTGAGCCTTAAATTTCTCCCACTCCATCATCGACGGGGCACCGGTCAGGACGATGTGCTCACCCTGCTCCTCAGCAATGGCCCACGACCCCAGAACCAGGCTGACGCAAAATATTGACAGCAATCGAATCATGGGGTGCTTTTAGCGCGTGTCTCGGTAACTTTCCAGTCTTTCCATCCCTTTGCTCACCCTCTATTTAACGGCGAAGGAAATCCTCGACCGCTTGGAAGAATGCGTCAGGAGCTTCCAAATGGGGAACGTGCCCCACGTTCGGCAATTCGATCAACCGGGCCCCCGGAATCGTCTCGGCAGCTTTTTTGGCGAGCTCAGGGATGTTGCCGAGATTTCGTCTTAGATCGATCGGGGCGCGATCTTTACCCAGAGCCGTATGATCTTCCTGTCCGACGATCAGTAGTGTCGGAACTTTGATTTCGGCGAGTTCGTAGCAAACAGGCTCTTGATAGATCATTAGTGTCGTCAACGCGGCGCACATCGCCCAGCGCGGATAATCGCCGCTCAAACTGACGCGCATCCTGGGCTCCACAAACACTTCCGCTTTGTCCTTTGGGTAAGTCACGAAATAGCTCTGCACATACCTTCGAAACTCATCCAAGCTCATGTTCAATTCCTGCTGATAGAGTTGCTCGAGAGGAGCAGGCGGCACGCTTAACGCGTAATCTTCCAAACCGATTGGATCCTCCAGAACTAATGCTTCCGTCCGACCCGGGTATAGCCTGGCAAACCGGATCGCCAGCATCCCACCCATCGAGTGCCCAATAATCGTTGCTTTCTTGACCTGCAGCAGATCCAGCAATCCGGCCGTGTTTTCCGCCAGAAAATCGAAACTGTAGTGAATATTAGCCTTCGATGATTTCCCGAATCCGATCTGGTCCGGGATTATCACCCGAAATCCGCGGTCCGTCAGAAATTTGGCGGTGTCCGCCCAGTAGGCTCCCCAAAAATTCTTACCGTGCAGCAAGACCACCGTACGCCCGTTCGGATTTTTGGTCGGCTGCACGTCCATAAAGCACATCCGCAGGTCTTGACCCTCCACAAACAGATTCAGAAACGCCGTCGGATACGGATATCTCAATTCCTCAAAACAAGTCCCAAGTGGCTGTTCGTATTTGTCGGGCAGCGGCAGCGGCTTATCCTGAGCCCAGATATTTGCGAGCGTCAATCCGGCAACGACGAGAGTAGCTAAGGTACGATTCATTCGGTGTCTCCTGGGTGCTCTACTACGCGTCATGCGGGTCATAGGTCAAGCTCCGCAAGCAACCGAGTTCTGGCGGATGGTCATTCATCCGGCAAAACGTAGGGGTAGGCTCCGGCGATCCGCTACTCGATGTAACGAGAGAGATTGTTGGAAAGCGAGCGGGGAGAGATCTTCGTCTTCGAGGATTTGTGCCGTCCAAGTCCGTACTGGCTATCATTCTTGACGCCGGCACGCAATCTAGTTTCAACCTTGAGCAACAAGCTAAAGAGACTTTCCTCCGACCCATCAGGAGCAGAATTGCCCAGACGGACGCGAGTAGGTCCGGAACGGACATCATCCCAGGGGGTGACTTTCATCGGCGTTCTCCTTCGGAAGCTCAGACGTTACACGCGCTTCATCTTTTCTGCATCTAGAATTTTAGGAAAATTCTAAAAATATTTGGAATTCTATATCGGCAGGTGCGGCTCCGCCGGAATCGGTACTTTCCCGGCGTCGCTTCTCCTATAGCTCTGCCCCCTAACCTAAACTCTATCCCCCTTCTATGACTTTATCTCCCTAACCAATCCCTTTTCTCCTCTCTCAAACGTGAGTTTAGACACGGCCTATAGTATTTGATTTATTAGAGTTTTATCAAAACGCTGATTTTGGGATTACTCGCCGTGTCTGCCACGCGCACCATGCATATTCGTTTTCTTCTCTTCGCCCTCCTTGCTTTAGCCATCCATTCATCTCTTTCCGTAGAGACCGGTGTACCACAAGGGCGCGTCGTTTTCGTCCGCGACTCAAACATCTGGATGGCGAATCTGGACGGGAACAAAGAGCGCAAGTTGATCAGAGGTGCCGACCCATGCATTTCCCCGGACGGTCAAAAGATCGCCTTCACGATCTCGCCTGCGGACGGAAAAGAAGTCGTGCGGCATATTGCCGTCCTGGAGCTCTCCAACGGTTCAACCAAAGTCTTTAAAGAGACCCCTAGCAACAACTGCTTCGGTCCGGTTTGGTCACCCGACGGCTCTCAGATCGTTTTCGAAATCAATGTGGAGAATCATTGGCGGCTCGGTCTGCTCAACGGTGACGGAAGCGAGTTCCGCTTCTTTGAAGTGCCGTCCAGGGATCCGGGATGGTGGTCGGTCATTTGGGCGCCGGACGGGAAATCGATCTTCTGCCAGGATCTTGAGAATATCTGCCGATTCGATCTGAATGGCCAATTGCTTGCTTCGTGGGAAATCGGCAAGATCATTCCAAACGGCGATTTGGACAGTTCCAAGCGCTTGAGCGTTTCCGATGACGGCCAAAGGCTGCTGATCGACATTAATATGGACAATGAAGAGTCGCCCAAAGACTGGGAGGGTCCACCGCCCGCGATCTGGCTATTCGATATCCCGTCCGGTAAAGCGACACGGCTGACGCCGAAAATGTCTTACGCTTCGGATTCGTGCTGGCTGAATCATTCCGAATATTTGTTGGTCGATTCGAAGAAGAATGAGAAAATAAGTTCGATCTACCAGGCGTCGATCGGCAGTGGAACACCCCGGCGAGTGATTAAAAACGCCGCCAATCCATCGGTATCAGCAGGTTCGCCGTAACGTAGAAGATTGTC
>DATHPI010000429.1:0-10334 GCA_035484035.1 Chthoniobacterales bacterium | reverse complement strand
CCGTTCGGGTTCGATCATTCATTAACGGACCTCGCCACTCTCGTGATGCCGCCCGACTACGGCGCCCGGCTGCAACTGCAAAAAATTGCGATGTTGGACGCAGCCGATATCGTAGCGGTAAATAAAGCTGATCTCCGAGGCGCTCGTACCGCGGTTTCTGAGATTGAAAGCCGGCTCCGGAGTAATCCTCAAAAGCAGACCTTATTACAAACCCAGGCAAATCGTCACCGGGACCCAGGGGTTGACCAGATTTTCGGCAATCTCTTCTCCCCAACCGTATGAGTCAGCTCGCTCAGATAATTGATTCCGTCCGCGGCTATGACCGCTTCGTTGAAGCGGAGGTAGCCAGTGTGCGCAAAGATCCCGCGAAAGCGAATGAAGTCATGGGACGATGGCGGGATATTGCCGCCAAGGTCGGGAAGACCCGAACCCCTACCGGCTTGGAATTGCCGACCTTAGCCCTGCCGCGGTACGACGATCCCGGAGAGATCAGCCGCTTTTTGTTGGAGGGCGGATTGCCCGGAGAGTTTCCCTATGTTTCGGCGGCTTACAGCGAGCAGTATCTTTCTCGTGCTCAAGAGAATGGAGCTGCTGGCGAAAAGAAAGGCGAGGAACCGACCCGGCTGTTTGCGGGACTCGGCCTAGCCGAAGACACCAACCAACGTTTTCATTACCTGTCCCGGAACCAACAGAACAAGCGCCTGAGCACGGCTTTCGATGGGCCCACGCTGTACGGCGTCGGGGCGCTGGCCCCAGGGGTTTTCGGTAAGATAGGCGAGGGCGGCGTCGCCATTGATACCGTCGAGGACGTGGAAAGGCTGTATGCCGGGTTCGATCTTGACCAGCCGAATGTGTCGGTTTCCATGACGATCTCCGGGCCAGCGCCGATTCTGTTGGCCATGTATATCGCGGCAGCTAAGCGTCGATGTGGACCGGATGTAGTGCCTAAGCTGCGCGGTACGATTCAGGCCGATGTTCTGAAAGAAGTTCAAGCCCAGAACGAATTGATTTTCCCGATCGGCCCATCGCTGCGGTTCCTGGCGGACATGGTTGAGTTCTGTTCCGTGAACATGCGCCGCTGGTATCCGATCTCGATCAGCGGTTATCATATCGCTGAGGCCGGAGCCACGCCGGTTCAGCAAGCCGCTTACACGCTTTCGAACGGGTTCGCCTACGCAGATTATTTCAAGACCAAGGGCATGGATATCAATGTGTTCGGGCCCAGGTTATCGTTCTTTCTCGATTGCGGGCTCGACGTCGAATATGTGGCCCTGGCCAGGGTTTGCCGCAAGATCTGGGCGATTGGTATCCGCGACGTGTTCCATGGCGACGAGCGCGCTCAACGATTGAAACTGCATACTCAGACCAGCGGGAGATCGCTGGTAGCCGCGGACTGGAAAAACAATCTGACCCGAACGGCAATCGAATTGGTTTTGGCGTGTATGAATGCCACCAATTCCTGTCACAGCAATGCCGCGGATGAACCTTTTACCACGCCGAGCGAGGAATACGCCCGGTATGCGGCTCACGCTCAAGCCATCTTGCTGGAAGAAAGCGGCGTATTTAAACACATGATGAACACGCTTCCCGGATCACCCGGAATGCAAGCCGTGGGTGAGGCGGTCCAGACTGCAATCCTGGAAGAGTTTGAAGCGATTGAAGGCCAAGGCGGCGTGCTCGGGGCTGTCGAACGGCGTTACCAACGTAGCCAGATCCAGGGAGCCGCCCACGTTCTGGAAAGCCAAATCTCAAACGGAAGTCGGCCCATCATCGGGCTTAACCGTTATGCGCTCGAGGACCTAGCGTGGCCGGACCTGGAGACAATTCGTACCCCCGCGAAGAAAAAGAAGGTACACCAGGAACGAGTTGAAGAATTTCATCGGAAGCACGCCGGTGAATCCGAAAAGGCGCTAGATCGGTTAGCCGCGGTCGTCGATAACGGAGGTAACACTTTCTCAGAGCTGATCAGCTGCGTGGAACACTGTTCTCTTGGCCAGATCACTGCTCGTCTCGCAGAGGTCGTCGGACGATTCCGGCCAATGGTGTGAACCGCGAATGAACACGAATGGACGCGAATCAAGGCTACAAACCGGCTAACCAACCGCGGATGGACGCAAATTTACGGGGATGATTTGGATCGAAAATCAGGGTCGACTGCTTCTCAAGCTCATCCGCGTCAACCCGTGTTCATCCGCGGTTGGTTCTTATGTTATTCGTGTTCCTTCGCGCCTATTCGCGTTTTTTTTCGTGTGCATTCGCGGTTCCGGTTTCAAGGTGTTGCCCGAATGCCTGTGACTAGCGGAACGATTCGGGAGCTCGACCGTCGAGCGAAAATTCTGGTCTGGTTTGGTGCGCTGGTGCTTAAACTCCTGATGCGGACAATCCGCTGCGAGGTTAAGGACGAGGCCGGGTTTTTCGACGAAAATGCCCCTAAAGCTGTGGTGGCATTGATCTGGCATAATCGAATGTTGGGGTTAACCACTGCGTTCAGCAGGCACTATCCGGCCCGAAAAGGTGCGCTGGTCTTAACCAGCGCCAGCCGGGACGGAGCTTATCTGGCAGAGTTTGTCCGGAATTTTGGTGTTGGCTCGGTCCGCGGATCGACCTCTCGCCGCGGCAGTGCCGCGTTGCTCGATATGGTCCGTAAACTGAGTGAAGGTTACGACGTTTGTATCACGCCCGATGGGCCGCGTGGCCCCCGCTATTCTCTGGGTCCGGGAGCGGTTTTATTAGCTCAGCTTTGCAAAGTTCCACTGATGCCGCTGCTGATCGAGTACAGCAGCTATTGGCGCCTGAAATCGTGGGACGGTTTCGCGATTCCAAAACCATTCTCCAAAATCGAAGTCACCATCATGCCTCTCATCGAAATTCCTCCTACCGTCGGTGACGACGGTAAATTCGAAGCCGAACGCCTCCGGGTTCAGGCCATCATGACCGACCGGCTGAAGATGCGCTAGGTCGGTAGGGATGAGCTCCTGTGTACAGACCGGATACATCGTTAACAGTCGTTCGGAAACATCGTTGACAGTTTTTGCCAGGGCATGAGAAGCGCACGTCAGTGCGCTTAATCATGCCCTGGCCGATCAAAAAACTGTTAACGATGAAAGAAGAATTTGTGACTTTGGCCCGTCAGCGAGAGGGCAGTTTTGGCGCTCTGTGCCAGCGCTATGGCATCAGTCGGGCTTGTGGCTACAAGTGGCTGCGCCGTTATGAAAAGGCAGGAGTGGAAGGCTTAGAAGAGCACTCGCGCCGGCCCCATCATCATCCCCACTCTACCAGTGCCGAGATCGAAGAGTGCATCGTAGAGTTGCGCCAGCAAAACCCGGCATGGGGAGGACGAAAACTACGGCGCCGACTACTGGACCTAGGCCAAAAGGCGGTCCCTAGCGCTAGCACCATCACCGAGATTTTGCGTCGCCGAGGCTTATTGATTAGGCCACTGAACATTCCCCTAGGGCCTTGGCAACGTTTTGAGCATCTAGCTCCCAATGATCTGTGGCAAATGGACTTCAAAGCCCCGCTGCAGACATTGCGTTGCGGACTGTGTCACCCTTTGACCATCTTGGATGATCACTCTCGCTTTTCGTTGCAGCTTGAGCCCTGTCACAATCAGCGCCTGCCAACTGTCAAAGAGGCCCTGCAAAGCAGCTTTGAACGCTACGGTCTGCCACGCGCCATCCTTTGTGATAACGGCGTACCTTGGCGTGGAGCCGATAGCGCCTGTGCCTTTAGCTCTTTGGGCGTCTGGCTATTACGTGTCGGCGTCGAACTGTGGCACGGTCGGCCTTACCACCCCCAAACCCAAGGCAAAGAAGAACGTTTTCATCGCACGCTCCAAGCCGAAGTGCTTGATCGCTGCACCGCCTGGCTCGACCACGAACACTGCCGCAGCCACTTTGAGGCCTTTCGTACTCGTTACAATCTGCATCGCCCCCATGAAGCTTTAAATCTGGCAGTCCCAGCCAGCCGTTATCAACCCAGCTCTCGGCCTTGGCCAGAAACGCTAAGCTTGCCTCAATACCTTCAGGGCGATGAGGTCCGCTTAGTACGCCAAAAAGGCGAGATCAAATTTAGAGGCAAACTCTACTATGTCGGCCAAGCTTTTGCTGGTTTAGAGGTTGCTTTGCGCCCTACAGACAGAGACGGCTATTTTGAACTGTTCTTTGCCTGGAAAAAAATCGGCGCTCTGGACCTCAACGATCCCTCCATTGCCCAACAATACCGCCCCCCTTTGTGCTCCCTACTCAACCCCGATTAACCTCCGCCCTTGACCAAAAACACCTCTTCCCACACCCTTCCAAACTGTTAACGATGTATCCGAACACTCGTTAACGATCTTTCCGGTCCAAACACTCCTGCTCATCCGTGGGAGGGCGCGTGGGGACGTAATGCGGATGGGACCTATAGGACTAATAAGGCTTATGGGTCCGACTTATTGGTCCCGTGGGTCCCATAAGTCCTATCCGCGTGCAGCGGAGCGTGCGTCCTCTGTCCAGTGCTCCGCGGTCGCTACTGGCTAGGTTCCCGCCAGTTTGGAGTGTTTCTTGGATGGACTTGGGCGAGGACTACCCGACGGACGTGATTGCGGGCTCGGGCTGGGGCTGCTCTTGGGCTTGTTCATCGCAATCAGTTGACTGACGGTCACAAACTTGAACCCTTTTGCCGCAAGGGCATCGAGCGTAGCTGGCATCGCATCGACCGTCTGCTTGTGGATATCGTGGGAGAGAATGATCGCCCCGGGGCGCGCGCCAGCCAGAATCCGTTGCTCGATCACCGAGGCGCCCGGCCGTTTCCAGTCGAAAGGGTCGACTGACCAAATAATGACGCTCAGGCCGAATTGTTTCTCGATCCATTCCTTCTGGCGGGCTGTGATCGCCCCGTACGGCGGCCTTAACACCACCGGCGTATAACCGCATGCATTCTTGATCGCCGCCTGAGTCTTAGTGATCTCTTCCGTGACTCGGTCATCAGACAATTTCGAAAGCTGAGGATGAGTCCAAGAGTGGTTTCCGATTTCGTGTCCTTCTGCCAGAATGCGCTGAACGATGGTCGGATTCGCTTGGGCATTCTGACCAATCATGAAAAAAGTCGCCTTGATGTTGCGCTGCTTAAGAATTTCTAGAAGCCGCGGTGTGGTCTCCGGGCTGGGCCCATCATCGAAAGTCATGGCGATATAGGGACCATCAACGTTCACGCTGAACCAGGTCGCCGGCTTTGGCGCCCCGCTGGGCGCTTCTGGCGAGGACGCTGGTGACGGCGAAGGGCTTGGGCTAGCCGCCGGCGTATCTTCAGCTGCCGCCCAAGAGATCATGCTAAAAAGTGCAAAAAACCAACCCAGGAGATAACGCATGTTTACAGGAATCGTTTTAAAATGACTTCTAACTTCTTAACCGTCGCGGGCGGCCAAAGTTTCTGATCAGTAATCAGAGCTGAGTCTAATGCTCGATGTTCCGGCCAATTTGGCTCTTCCGGGATCTGTTCGACTATCTTTGGGATAATCTGTCGAGCCGCCTCGGCATTCGCGAGCAGATGTTGGATGACGGTCTCTGCGGTTACCGGTTCATCGTCCACCTTCCAGCAATCGTAGTCCGTTACCAGACTGATTGCGGCAAAAGCGATTTCTGCTTCGCGGGCAAGTTTTGCTTCCGGCAGGTTCGTCATGCCAATCACGTCGAAACCCATTTTTCGGTGGAAGTCGGACTCAGCCCGAGTTGAAAAGGCCGGCCCATCCATATTTACATAAGTTCCACCATTATGAACCCGGCAACCTACAGCCCGGGCTGCGTGGGCGGCAATTGCTCTCAACTTTGCGCTCACCGGATCCGCGAAAGAAACGTGCGCGACGATGCCTTCGCCGAAAAATGTCCACGAAGCTCGTTGACTGGTTCGATCAAAGAATTGGGAGGGCAATAAGATATCGCGCGGATGATAGTTCTCCTGGAGACTACCGACCGCGCCGACGCTGATCAGCCATCGCACATTCAGGGACCGCAAAGCGAATACGTTCGCCCGATGATCCAATTCGGTGGGTAAGATCCGGTGGCCTCGGCCGTGCCGGGGCAAAAAATAAACGGCGCGGCCGTATAAAAGCCCGGCTATGATCGAGTCGGAAGGTTTACCAAAGGGAGTATCAACCTCTATTTCCGTGGTCGATTCCAACCCGCTAATTTGATAGAGGCCACTTCCTCCTATGATACCGATGGCGGCTGGCTGCTCACTCATCTTCGGGTCGTGCTATTCCGCTACCAGACGCTGTACGGTGGAAGCCAATTGGGTGACGTCGGCTGAAGTTGTCTCAACAACACCCTTTTTGTTGATGATCCACATCTCCGGAATTTCGTGAACGGAGTACCTTGTGACCAGATCGCTGTTCCAACCTTTTCCATCGAAATATTGAGGCCAGGGGATCAAATGTTTGGCGATATAGTTGTCCATAGCCCGACGGTCTTTGTCTAAAGAGACACCTAGAATCGCAAACCCTTTAGATTCGAAGGCCTTATAGACCTGTTGAACTTGCGGCATCTCCCTGGCGCAATCCGGGCACCATGATGCCCAGAAATCGATTAGCACGACCTTCCCGGCCAATTGGTTCAGGTCAACTGGCCGGCCTTGAGAGTCGACAAATGAAAGGTCGAGCTTTGTGCCGATCAGGCGTGCTTTGATCAAAGCGGCTTTGGCGGCTTCAGCCAGTTCCGGATTTGAGTCTTTGCTGAACTGCTCCAGAAAGGCGATGCCTTTAGCCTGATCTTCCTTCAGCAACATGCTGGATTGCACGATCTGAAGCTTCGTCCGGTTTTCAACTTGCGGGTGATCCGCCAGGAACTGTCCTATTTTGGTAGCTAGATCCCCTGCCTGCTGCGGCGTATGAATCAGGTCGTCATTGTCCAGATAACAGTAGAGCAAAGTTTCGCGAAGTTGGGTTTCGCTAGCCGCCGATTGTGGATGCGCCTTCAAAAAAGCGTCGGTTTCAGTGGAGAGGTCCGCCAATGTTGCGGTCCTTTGTTGAGCGGGTCCTGAAAAGTCGGTGTTATCGATCTTCCACAACAGTGCGCTAGCGGCGTTCTGATCGTCCGGATGCTTCTGCAGAAAATCTGCTGCTGCATCGTGGAGCGCTTTTTTTCGTCCGGCGTAGAATTCCACCGCATTCTCTCCAACCGGTGGTTTTTCCTCACGCTGTTTCTCGAGATCCGCGACTTTCGACCAGTCAGAAGCGTTTTGGCCGAGGCAGTTAAGCGCGAACCCGATTAAGGCGAGCAGAAGGTAACAGCGGCGCATAGTCGCAGTGTGGATTCGGCTAGACTGGCCTGTCAAGTTACTTGGAGGTGAGCCGCTTTGGATCGCGCTAAAAAAAACCCACGATATTTGTCACGGCGCGTTGCATGACCGCGCACCTGGTTAACAGGCGGCTCCCGGGAACGTCTCAGCGTGTGTTTAGGTCTGTCGGCACGATACGCGGATGAACAATCTCCAAGCCGAACCGATGGACAAAACATCGCGTGCGGCAATTCCCGGGAGCCGCTTGCTTAACACCATGTTTGGCCTTCCTCGCTCTGGAAAGAATATGGCTAGATCTTTTGGGGACACGCAAAAGCGGCTCCCCTCCAGGCTGGTTTTTAACTCGACGCGTCGTCCGGGTGCGGTGTTGTCGGGGCTGGTGTCTCGCCGGCATGGGGTACGGGTGTGTGACCCCAGATTTGCATTACTAAGTTCGCGAACAAAATCAGGCCGCCCCCGATCAGGAGGCTCATGGAGAGTCGTTCGTTGTCGTATTGGACTCCGACTAATGCGGACAAGCAGATCGGCAAGAAAGTCGCGAACAAAGACGTTGAGACCGGTTCCAGCGTATAAATCAAAGCCGCTTCACTAGCTGGAATATATTTCTGACACCGATTCATCAGATTGAACGCCAGGAGGGTGCAGAAGATCACCAGAATGGCGATCAAATAGAATTGTTGGCCAATACCGGCCGCAACTTTGTAACTGTCGAAAGAGCGATTTGATAGAATAGAAACGACGGCAAACACCAGGGCCGTGGTAATAAACATCACCGAAGAAACCATCTTCGTGCGGTTCCGGAAGAACTGAGGAGCATCCAGGACCAGAATCTGGACCGTGAAAAAGACCGTGCTAAGCAAGGTCTCGAATTCACCTCTGCCCATACGAAATTGGGTCCAATCGATCTTACTCAGTATAACAATTCCCGCGATCACACCACCAGTTGCGACGATCTGGACTGGACGCGGGAAACGTCGCGCGACCACTGCATGGTAAAGCGGCACCAAAATGCAGTAGGTTTGAGTCAGGAAGGCGGAGGTGGAGGCGGGAGTATAGGTTAGTCCGTCCACTTGAAAGACCATGCCCACGCCTCCGAAGAGCCCGAGCAAGAGTCCCTGCGTGGTCTCGCGCTTCGTCAGGGACGGGAGGGTTCGCCAACTCAAAATGACCATCAGAATCCCGGCGATGCCGAAACGCAGGGTTCCTTGCAACCCGACTACGAACCAACTCGACTCACCGGGGATTTCTTTGAGGTAAAGGAGGGTGAGCGCCTTGCTGGCCGGAAAGCTCAATCCCCAGAAAAGACAAGCCAGCGCCAACCCGATCGTCGCCTGGACGTGATGAGATGGCCTGAGCTTCTGATGCATAGGGCGGAGCGTCAGGTATGGGAACAACGCCGTCAATGTCGGGCTAGCCGGGAACGCCAGGAACGCCACAGCCCAACTTGGTGGGGCGAGGCTCCCGAAACAGTTCTAGGTTCAATGTTTTACGTTTTAGGTTCTAAGTACCCTCCTAACAGCGCGACGTCCCTCGCAATAGAAGATTAAACGTCGAACTTAGAACCTAAAACCTGGAACCTAGAACTGTTCGGGAGCCTCGCCCTACCAGAGTCACACGGGCGCCCTGCGTTCCCGGCTTGCCCGACGTAGCCTCCTGGCCTGTCCGACGAAGCTTCCCGGAGCCTAAGCGACAGGGCGAAGTCGGAAGTCTAAACGATGGGGCGAAGTCGGCCGTTCTACAGATCCAGTCCCAGCTGATTCGCTTCTATCCGGCGGAACGCTTTTGTGTTCAGCTCCACATGGTCCCGATCTAACCCCGCTCGCCGACAGCCGACCTCAAACATTTTGCGGATCTGTTCAGCAAAAATCCCGTCTCCTCGCATTCTTCGCCCGAATGCGGATTCGTTGAGTTTTCCTCCCCTCATCGATTGGATACGGCCAAGAACGGTGTTCTTTCGATCCGGGAAATGAGTCTCGAGCCAGTTGATGAAAATGGTCGAAACAGCTAACGGCAGACGCACGATCGTATAATAGGCAAATTGAGCGCCGGCTTCAGCCGCGGCGGTCAGGATGGCCGGTATCTCGTGATCATTTAACCCAGGGATAATCGGGGCGGTGTTGACTCCGACGGGGATGTTAGCGTTCGCTAACTCACGAATGGCCGCCAGCCGGGATCGGGGATTGGAAGCTCGCGGTTCTAACTTTTGAGCTAAGCCGGCATCCAGCGTGGTGATGGAGACGGTTACGCCGGCCGCCCCATGTGCAGCCAGACTCGCCAAGAGGTCGCAGTCCCTTGTAACCAAATGGTTCTTGGTAACGATAAAAGTCGGGTTCCGAAAATCCGCCATCACTTGCAGACAAGCGCGCGTGATCTGGAGCTTTCTTTCGATCGGTTGATAACAGTCTGTGACTCCACTCATGGTCACGGTTTGCGGATGCCAACTGGGCCGGTTTAACTCGTCCGCCAGAAGAGAGGCGGCATTCAATTTCACCAGGATTTTAGATTCGAAATCGATGCCAGCTGAGAACCCTAGATACTCATGGGTGGGCCGGGCATAGCAGTACGCGCAGCCGTGCTCGCATCCACGGTAGGGGTTGACGCTGGTTTCGAAACCAACATCCGGGCTTTGGTTACGCGCGATGATGGTTTGACTGTCGTCGCGAAACAGTTGGGTGCGGATATGTGGTGGAGCTCCGGGATCGCACCATTCATCCACGTCGTAGTGTAACGGCTCGAACCGGTTGACCGGATTGATGCTTGAACCGCGTCCGACGATCTTCTCCCCCCAACCGGAAAGATTTGGAGCAGCGGACGGATGCATGAGGATAACATGCATGGGTGAGATATATGTTCAAGTGAACATTTATCGGTGCGCCAGGTGGAAGCGGAGACGTGGAGTATTGGCGCCGAGTTGACCCGGTGTAGGGAGAGGCTCCAAACAGTTCTAGGTTCGAGGTTGTAGGTTTTAGGTTCTAAGTTGCACTCAAACCAGCACCACATCCCCCAGGGAAACAGGATCAAACGTCGAACTTAAAACTTAAAACCTAAAACTTAAAACC
>DATHPI010000428.1:0-8074 GCA_035484035.1 Chthoniobacterales bacterium | reverse complement strand
CGTGACCTCTGTGCGATGCTTTCCCCGAATTGCCCTGATGCTCGCCCAGAAGCCCTGGCGTTCACCAAAAGCCATCCGTCACTATCCCGATTTCCCCCTCTGTGACCTCTGTATTAGTCCCCGTTACCTAACCTGTCCGTTGTCGGCTTTGCTTTTGCGTTCGAACTTTCCTTGTCGCTCTGAGTCACCCGTTCCGGCTTGATCTGGCTCTTTGACGCCAGATTCACCTCGCGCAACCCGGGGATGCTTGCGTATCCCTCAAATCTCGCGGTCAATTCAGGATCATCCTTGTTCGGCTTACCGCTCGGCATTTTAAAATCAAAGACGCTGACGCCGAATCGACGAATTCCGTCGTAACTGCGCCCATCCGTGGCACCGACCATGACAGGCTTGTCCGTGGATTTCTCTTTGCCGAGATAGATCATCACGTGCGTGATCGGAATATCTCGATCGACCTTATAGGTGCCGGACCAGAACAGCAGGTCCCCCGGCTTGAGATCTTTCAGCTCGAAGGAATCATCGCTTCGGCTCAGCACCGCGTGGAAAATGCTATTCGTGCGGACCCAGCTATACTGCCCGGCCGAATCGCGTGGGACATCTTTGAATCCGGCGCTGCTTAAGACGAAGTAAATGAATCCCGAACAATCCATCCCCCCAGCTGCCGGATCTGCAGAGCCATACTTGTAACTCAAATTCTGCTCAGTTAGCGCGAGCGAGTTCCGAATCAATTGCTGAACTTCCGCAGGCTGCTCCGAAAATTCTCGCAGCGCCTCCGGCTTGATGGTAGCCATCGGCGCGGCGGTTTGGGACTTGTTTCCGGAATCCGAAGCTCCTTGTTCGGCAGAAGGGGTTGCGTCCGGGTTCGAACCCGGTTTGTCATCGCCGGCAGCGGGTCGCGAAGCATCTTTTTTCGGCTCCGTTGAGGATTTCGAACTTTCGTCGGAGGCGTCGGAGTGGCCGGCAGACGACTCATCCGTCGAATCTGAGTGCTGAGACGTCTTCTTCTTGGAGGCCGATTTCCGGTGACGCCTAGGAGTTGGGCTTGGCCGATCGTCAGAGTCTTCCGTGAAGGCGTTCCTGACGTTGTTCCCCAGCCCGTTAAGGGAACGATAAATATTCTTGAGAGTATCGTCTTCGCCACGGCTCGGGAGAAGGGTCACGCATGCTAGCACCCAGACGCCGAAAAAGATCTTCATTAGGCCACCGCAAGTTGTTCGAGCAACAGTTTGTTTAGATGAATCCCAGCTTGAAAGTTATCAATCGCGAAGTTCTCGTTCGGTGAATGGACTTTGCAGTCTGGCAACGCCAATCCCAGCAACAGAGTGTCAATTCCAAGGATATCTTTGAACGATTGGGTAATTGGCACACTCCCTCCCTCCCGTATAAAAGCAACCGGATTTCCGAATGTGTCCGCAAGCGCCGTTTGAGCTGCCTTTCCGAAAGCCGAATCCGGTTTGACCAAGTACGGCTTGCCCGAATGCTGCTGAATTATCTCCATTTCAACAGAGTCAGGGCACTCCCTTTTCAGAAAATCTAAAATGCCGGGCTTCAGTTCGGACGGGTCCTGATCTGGCACCAGGCGAAATGAGAGTTTAGCTGCTGCCCTGCTTGGTACGATTGTCTTCGGCCCCTCTCCCTGATAACCGCTGCTAAAGCCGTTCACCTCCGCGGTTGGACGGGCCCAGACCTGTTCCAGGAATGTGTACCCTGCTTCGCCGGATAATCGCGGAGAACCGGTCGTCGCTAGCCAGGCTCGCTCCGTGTATGGAAGTTGGGCCCAAAGTTCCCTCTCCCACGGCTCCAGCGGAAGTACTCGATCGTAAAACCCAGGAATTGCGATCCGGCCGGACTCATCGTGAAGTTTTGCCACGATGCGGCTCAAAACCGTGGCAGGATTTGCCACCGAGCCACCAAAAATTCCGGAATGAAGATCCGCCGATGGTCCGCGTAGATGGATTTCCACGCATAATATTCCCCGTAGTCCATAAGTAAAGGTCGGGATCCCTGGGGCGACCATTCCGGTGTCTGAGATTGCCACCACTTCTGCGTGCCAACTCGAAGCGTACTCTTCGAGGAAAGCTGCCAGATTCGGGCTTCCGATCTCTTCTTCGCCTTCCACCAGAAAAATCAGGTTGACCGGTAAATCGCCCCGTTCCTTCAGGGCGGATTCAACGCCGAGAATGTGGGCCAGAATTTGGCCCTTATTGTCGGTCGAACCTCTGGCAAAGATCTTGCCTCCCTGGATGACTGGCTCGAACGGTGGCGTCTCCCAAAGATCTATCGGATCCGGCGGCTGGACGTCGTAGTGCCCATAGATCAAGACCGTTCTTCGGCCTGGTCGCTCTTCGTTTCGGGCCATCACCACCGGATGCCCGGGCGTTTCATATTTCTGAGCCTGAAGTCCCGCTCTTCGCAACCGGGCGGTTAGCCAATCCGCGCATGCGTCCACACTGCTCTTAAATTGACTGTCGGCCGAAACTGACGGAAATCGCAGGAATTCAAAGAGGTCTTCTAGTGGATCCATAACATTTCTAGGAAAACACAATCAGGAAAGAGAGGCGACAGGATTCAGTCACCCAAGCCGCCTGTGTCGTGCGCCATTAATGACCCAAACCCCAATATGTTGAGATGCAGGCCAAGACTTCCTCAAGCGGTTGTAGTTTTAGCCTTGTCACGGCGTCCGTTCCCAACTAGCCTTTCAACATACTTCCATGTACCTGCAATCGCTGGAATTGATCGGTTTTAAATCCTTCGCCCACAAGACGCTGCTGACTTTTCACCCGGGCGTGACAGCCATTGTCGGCCCCAATGGTTGCGGAAAATCGAATCTTCTGGACGCGGTGCGGTGGGTGCTCGGCGAGCAGTCAGCTAAAGCCCTTCGCGGAGGCGAAATGGCCGACGTGATTTTCAGCGGAACCGACAGCAAGCAGGCGGTTGGAATGGCGGAAGTATCCCTCACCTTCGCCGATTGTGAAAAGGATCTCGGGACGGAATACAACGAAGTCAGAATCTCACGCCGGGTTTTCAGGGACGGACGGGCTGAATATCTTCTCAATAAGACGGTCTGCCGCCTCAAGGATATCCAGATGCTGCTGATGGACACTGGCATCGGTCGAACTGCCTACTCCATTATGGAACAGGGCAAAATTGATCTAATCCTGAGTTCACGACCGGAAGATCGGCGTGCCATCTTCGAAGACGCCGCCGGAATCACCAAATACAAAGCGCAGAAGAAAGAAGCGCTACGGAAACTCGAATACACCGACGCGAACCTGGTTCGGCTGGCCGACATTATGAAAGAGGTGAAGCGTCAGATCGGTTCATTGCAGCGTCAGGCCGGAAAGGCTCGCCGTTTCAAAGCGCTTTTTGACGATCTGCAAATTTTGGACACTCATTTCAGTCGGAAAACTCATGACGACATCCAGCTGGTGATCACCGCGGTCGAGAAAGAAATTGAGCGGCTCCGCAGCCTTCAACGATCTCTGGAGGAACAGGTTGAATCGCAGGAGTTCGGCATCGGCGAACAACGTCGCCAAATCGATCTTCTGGAAGAACAGATCGCCGCCGCCCGCCAGCGTGTCCAAGAACTGAAAAACCAGGCCGAGTCCGCCGCCAACCGGATTGGGTTCAACGAGGAGCGGCGAGGCGAAGCGGGCGTGTTATTGGAACAATACCAGACAGACGTGGCGGCGGCCGAGGAAAAGATTTTGGTCCAGCAGGCGCTGTTGGAAGAGACCGATCAACAGTTGAGCGCCATTTTCGAATCTCTCAACCTGGAAGAACAACAGCTCCAGGAACGGCAAAAAGAGGCGAATCGACTCCGGTCGCAACGGCAGGATGTCGAACGATCCGTTCAAGACTTTCAACGTCAAATCCGGCAACGGGAAAGCCAGGTCGCCACGCTCCGGGGCGATCTATCCAGTACCCTGAGTCAAAAGGAAGCGGGCGAAACGAGGTTGGAACTTTTGCAGCGGGAGTTGACGCAGACAGAAGGAACACATGCGCATCTTGGCGAGTTGGTCTCACGCACGGGTGACGAGCTTGAACTGGCCAAGGCAAAAGTCCAAACCAGCCGGGACGAACTGAACGACAGCGAGCACGAGTTAGCCCACACGCAAAAGGAACTCCAGCAGATCGAGCGAGACCTCGGCGCGGTTCAACGGACCCTGACAGAGCGCGAGTCCAAGTTGGAAGTGTTAAAGCAACTAAACGAAGAAGGGGCCGGATTAGGCGCCGGCACTCAAGCGGTCTTGAGAGGTTTGGATAATCCGGAACTTTACCGCACCGCGATTATTGGCGCTCTCGCCAACTATATCGAGGTTGACAGCGAGTACATTGCAGCCATCGAGGCAGCACTAGGGCAGCATCTGCAGGCAATTCTGGTGAGGGATCGACTTGCCGCAGAATCGATCGCCCTTGACTTGGCAGAAAAAAAGGTTGGGCGCGCGGCCATCGTCCCTGTCTCGAACTTGCCAAAGCAGAATGCCGTCCAATTGCAGTCTCTACCGGATGGGGCGGTTGCCTGGGCTCTGGATCGAATCAAATTCCGGCCGGAGGTGGCACCGCTGATCAACCGGTTGCTGGAAAACGTGGTGATGGCTTCCACTCTTACGTCAGCATTTGAAATCAGGAAAAACACTCCTGACCTCACCATTGTGACGATGCGGGGGGAGTACATTTCCCGGGATGGGATCGTTTTTGCAGGCTTCAACGCCGACAATGGCAATTCTATCCTTAAACGCAAAATCCAGATCCGGCAGCTTGAGACGGAGTCCGTTGAAATTCGAACGCTCGTTCAGAACCTCGAGAAACAAAAAGATCTGCTGCTCGCTCAAGTGGGTCTTTGCCAACAAACGGTAAGGGAAAAACGAGATTCCTCACAACGGATGCAGGTTAACGCCTCGACATTGCATGGCCAGCTCTCTTTGCTGGATCGCGAGTTGCGAGAGGCCGAAGGTAAAGTCAAGAGCCTGAATTGGGAACGCAACAATGTTCAACAACGGTTGGACGCGGCTTCCGGCAAACTGGGCTCCATCGAGCAGGAACTCTCCAACGGCGGACGGGAGCTGGATAAGTTACAAAGCGAGTTGGCGGCCTCAACTGCGGTCGTCGATTCCTTGCGGCGGGATGAGGAAACTCTGAGCGACGTTCTGAACGAACTAAAAGTTCGTGTGGCTACCGAACGCCAGAGAAAGGAAAATCTTCAGCGGCAGCGACAGCCGATGGCCCTTCGCCTGGCAGAACTCCAGGATCTGATCCTCAGCCGTCGGCGAGATATTTCCAGCTACACTGCTCGGCTCGAACAATTTGCACAGGAAAACGCGACTCTGCGCGTCAGGATGGAACAACTACAAATCGAGCAATCGGAAGCCGAAGCCGGCGTGGACCGCATTCTCCAAGATCGAGCAGCGCAAGTCGGCGCCCTGGAAGCGGTCGACCTGAATCTGCGCCACCTTCGCAAACAGCTGAGCGACTGCCAGGAGATGCGGGGTCAGCACGAGGTAAAAACCACTCAATCGAATCTTCGGCTGGAGCATATCCGCGAACATGTGACGCATCGCTACCATGTCGATTTATCCACTCTCTCGCTAGATTGGTATGCTTTTCAGGTCTGCCTGCGGGAACAGCACAAACGGCTTGACCGGCCTGAGAGCGAAACCGAGGTGCCTGAGCCGGCCTTGGGTTCTTCGCCGAGCCAGGAGATCAATTGGGAATTTGTCCAAACTTCTATTGCGGAGATGACGGAACGTCTCGACGCCATGGGACCGGTCAACCTGGAAGCCATTCAAGAATACGACGAATTGGAAGAACGCCAGAAATTCCTTGAAGAACAACACACCGACCTCGTGAAGTCCAAAAACGAGTTATTGGACGTCATCAATAAGATTAACGCGACCACTCAGGAACTCTTTGCAGACACGTTCGAACAGGTGCGTAAGAATTTTCAGGAGATGTTTACGGAACTGTTTGGCGGAGGAAAAGCGAACCTCTTGCTCGTCGATGATCTGGATCCGTTGGAAAGCGGCATCGAGATCATCGCGAAACCGCCGGGAAAGCAGCTTCAATCGATTTCGCTGCTATCCGGCGGCGAACGAACAATGACTGCAGTTTCGCTGCTGTTCGCCATTTACATGGTCAAGCCGAGCCCTTTCTGCGTGCTCGATGAAATGGATGCTCCGCTCGACGAGTCGAACATTCGCCGGTTTATCAAAATTCTGGATCGGTTCGTTCACCAGAGCCAGTTTGTGGTGATCACTCACAATAAGCGAACGATAGCGAAAGCGGATGTTCTGTACGGCGTAACAATGGAAGAACACGGGATTAGCAAACTGGTCGGAGTTAAACTCACCCAGCGGGAGAATTCGGCCGAGACGTCGGATCTGATTGGAACAGACCGCTCAACCGCAAGCATCGCCGAAAGCTTTGGTAAGCACGGCAATCTGCACAGCGAGTTGGAGCGGTGAGTGGTCTCGTCGCCGTTACCGGTGGGGATGAAAGCGCTACCGTGGCTGATGGGCGAGAAACACGCGAATTGGGAAAAGCATCGCACAGAGGTCACAGAGGGGGAATTGGTAAGCCTTGCCGACGATCCAGGGCGACAATCCGTGGGGGCGAAACCGCTACCGTGGCTGATGGGCGAGAAACACGGGAATTGGGGAAAGCATCGCACAGAGGTCACAGAGGGGCGAATTGGTAAGCCTTGCCGACGATCGAGGGCGACAATCCGGGTATACCCCTTTTTGATCTCCGTGACTGTGGGCGACGCTTTCTCCGGCTCGCGCGTTTCTCTCCCATCAGCCACGGTGTCACCGAAGCCTCTCGCTCACAACGCCAGTTCCCCCCTCTGTGACCTCTGTGCGATGCTCTCCCCAAATTCGCGCTTTTCTCGCCCATCAGCCACTGCGCCCTCTGAATCCTCTCGCCCAAAAACGCCAGTTCCCCCTCTGTGACCTCCGTGACCTCTGTGCGATGCTCTCCCCAAATCGCGCGTTTTCTCACCCATCAGCCACCACGTCCACAAAGCCTCTCACCTAGGAACCTTATCAGTCTCGGAAATGAGAAAAATAAGGCTGGCTACCCGTCACTAAATCAACTAGCTTTTTCGCCCGGGCTGAACGGACTGGACGCCAAATGTTCATGGGAAAACACACGTCTATATTGCGGTGGAGATGCGCTCGTTGCGTCATCGAAAGGCGTGACCAGTTTTTTGTTATTTTGCTCATTTGCACCGCACTCGCCACGATCTCTAAGCTTCTCGTTGATGAACACACTTACTTTCGAGCCGCTGACCTCACTTCTTCCAACCGTGTCTCTGGAGAAATAGCACGTGGCGGGTTTCAATTTTCCTCTGGTGATCGATCACCAGAGACTGCTGGCCCCAGCACCTCCAGTTCGTTCGTGAACTCATATCCATCTGAAGCGAAAGCCTCTTTACCGGATCCGTGCCTTTCCCGGGAACGGTTCAATGCTGCGCTCGCGGCGGGGTTGATTGACCCCTCAAGAATTGAACTTGCGGAGCCCACCGGTCCTCAACTAAATCTGGTGAACGAGCGCGCCCTGTCTCGGACTTGGACGCCGGTGATGATTCCGGTGACCGCCCAGGGGGCGGAACTTCAGGCTCCGTCCGTGAAATTTGAAAATGCGGCGCCAATTGCGTCAGCCCCATCCAACCCGACAAAAATGATGGAGGCAATTCAACGGCTCGGGACGCCGATCAGCACGATCGCCTATGTCTCACCGAACCAAGCTTCCAAGGCAGAGCCAGCTACTCCTCGCCGTCCGGAAGCTTCGCCCCCGACAAGTAAGCGCTTCTCGGTTGGAGTTATTTCGAAAGCGGGAGTCAGTTCCGCGGAAAAAATCGCATCTTATGAGGAAAACAAGAGCCGAAGAAGTTCTCCAGCAACCCAAGCCATTACCGGGACGGCCCCGACTCGAAAAACCGATGATCGCAAATCCCAATCGCGGGACCTTACCGAGAACCTGCAACGCTTCGCTTCGGACTTTGTTCGAGCAAACGAAGACGATAACTTTGCGGAACAGCATCGATTTTTCGCAGAGTCAGTGCATTTCTATC
>DATHPI010000427.1:0-10844 GCA_035484035.1 Chthoniobacterales bacterium | reverse complement strand
GGTGGCGACCGAACCAGTTGGGTTGTTCGGAAAGCAGAGATAAATAAGATCGACGCGCTCTTTAGGGATTTCCGGAACAAAATCGTTTTCCTTCGTGCAAGGGAGATAAACAAGCCCCTGGTAGGCGCCTGAATTGTCCGCTGGCCCAGTATGACCGGCCATGACGTTGGTGTCGACGTAAACAGGGTAAACAGGATCGACGACAGCGATACGATTTTGATGGCCAAAAATATCCAGAATATTGCCGCAATCGCATTTGGAACCGTCGGAGACAAAAATCTCATCATCTTCGATATTCAGGTCCCGCCGACGATAGTCGTTTTCTGCAATGGCGTGACGAAGAAATTCATACCCTTGTTCCGGCCCATAACCGCGGAACGTGTCCCGGCACGCAAGTTCATCGACCGCCTGATGCATCGCTTCGACCACTGCGGAGGGGAGAGGTTCTGTGACATCCCCGATGCCGCAGCGGATCAAAGACTTTCCCAGTTCCGGATTTTCCTCGCTGAACTGACGAACTCTGCGAGCGATCTCCGGAAAAAGGTAGCCGGCTTTCAGTTTGAGATAGTGCTCGTTGATATGAGCCATGGGATGAATGCCGTTGGCAACCAACCAACCAGGATTCACACAAAGGTCCAGAGTCGCTTTCGCCGGTCGCAAAGTTCGGTCAAGACACGCAGAGCCATTGGCTCGAAGCGTGTCCGACCCGGACTTTGCTACGGCGAAAGCCACTATCCTGAACGGATTCCGGCTGGCGTTGGTGGGAGTTTGCTGCGGTTCCTAGACTGCTGCGTCGTAATTCTTACCGACCGCATCCCAATTAATGACAGCCCAGATCGCCTTTAGATAATCCGGGCGCCGATTCTGGTATTTGAGATAGTAGGCGTGCTCCCAGACATCCACACCGAGCACCGGCTTCAAGCCGTCGGTGATTGGACTGTCCTGATTAGCGGTCGAAACGATTTCTAATTTGCCTGACTTGTCGACGACCAGCCAAGCCCAGCCGCTGCCAAATCGAGCCGCCCCAGCCGCCTGAAGTTTCTCTTTGAACGGTTCGAGCCCGCCAAAGGTAGAATCGATCGCCTCTGCCAACTTACCTGTGGGCGCCCCACCGGCATTTGGACCAAGGATCTTCCAGAAAAAAGAATGATTCGCGTGCCCGCCGGCGTTGTTTCGGACAGCAACACGGATTTTCTCCGGGACGACGCTCAAATCGGCGATCAGAACTTCAACCGGCTTCGCTGCGAGGTCGGGAAAATCCTTCAAGGCATTATTGGCGTTGGTGATGTAGGCCTGATGATGCTTGTCGTGATGGATCTCCATCGTCTTCGCATCGATGTGCGGTTCCAATGCGTCGAATGAGTAAGGTAAGGGAGGTAATTCGTAAGCCATAGGATTAACAGGTTGAAACGGTTTGATGCGAACCAACTACGCCTTGCAGTGCTCGCACAGGCGAAACCTAGAACAGGTACTCGCCGGACGTCAAACCATGCAGCATCTTCCGGTAAGAACTCTGCAAGTGCAACTTCCGCTACGAACCATCCAACCTTTTCAGAGTGGGGGCTTGCTGTTGTTCCCTTTGCAGTTGGCTGTCAAGGTGCTGCGCACCGCCGAGGCCTCTTTCGATCAACTCGGCTGCACACGCGTGCAAGGGTTTGCCGACCAAGTCGCTGTAGTGCCGGAGAGCCTGCAGCATTTCCTGACTCAAGATGATTTGCAGAAAACTTTTAGATTCCTCCTTCAGTCTGGCGCGCCGTCTGCGCTGTGCCTCGCGAAGTTGGTTTCTGCGTTTCTTGCGCTTCTGGGGGGAGAGTTGCGCCATTGGGTTTTGATCATCATATCTTTCGTAAAACCCAAGTCTAGTGCATTCGATTGACAATCCTTCACACAGGTTCTAATGAGAAGGCCCGTGCTGCCGCTGGTATTCTCATCTTCCTTGCGCTCAGATCAGCGAGACGAATTGGAGTCGCTGATGTTTTTCCATCCCGAACAGGGCCAACACACCTCCAGCATCAATGCGTCAATTCTCAGTTATGGTTTCCCGAAGGTGATCGATGAGGGAGGTGCTCTGCGAATCGGCATTGAGGGGCTCGAGGTGCAAACGCTCTACGCCTTTGTGGATCGGGGTTCCACGAAAGATCTAGCCGGCGTTTTGGTCTACACCAGGATTCATGATGACACCCTGGTTCTTTTGCATATGGCCGTCCGCCCGGAATTCTGCTATTCGATCGGCTATAAAAACGAACTGGTCCTCATTCGAATTCTCGCTCAACTGCGGGGGATCGCGAAACGAATCAGGGGGATCAAAAAGCTTTCGATTTTGTACGCGGATAAGGAAATTCCGCGTGCCTTGATTTGATTCTAACGTTTTCCGTTCAGAGTTCAACGTTCGGCGTTCAGCGACTTTTTGTCGAGCCGGGCCTTGAGACGGAAAATGCAGAGGCGATATATGAGGGGTGAAGTTCTACGGCAGGGCAACGCTCGCAGCCGGGTTGGGAGGAGCTTCGTCCTGACTGCGCCACTGCGCCGCCGAACGCCGAACGCCGACGCTGAATGAAGGCAATCGACCGAACATTCTTCGAGACCGATCCGATCACCTGTGCGCAGTTGCTGATCGGCTGCGAACTGGTCTGGGGAGAGACTGCGGGGCGGATTGTTGAGACGGAGGCCTATGCGGAACATGGGGATCAAGCAAGCCACACATTTTTACGACTGGGCACCCGAAAGTTCATTGAAACTAACCCGCCCGGAACGTTGTACGTTTACCTGAACTATGGCGTTCACTGGTTGCTGAATTTCCTCGTGAAAGGCAATAGCGCGAACGGCTTTGTCTTGATTCGCGCGCTGGAACCGACGAGGGGCTGCCAACGGATGGCCGAACGCCGGGGTGGGAGCGGGGAGCGCACGCTCTGTTCGGGACCGGGCAAACTGACCCAGGCACTCGCGATTGACGGCGCATTTCACGGTCGGGATTTTTTTCAAATCAGCGGCGCCCTGCTTCTTCATCGCAGCCAACCGGTGAGTGTTGAGTGCGATCGACGTGTCGGGATCACGAAATCGGTGGAGTTCGATTGGCGCTTTCTCCAGGCCGGATCCGTCTTTGTCAGCTCTCCAAAAAAAACCCGCCTCAGAGCCAACTGAGGCGGGTGTAAATCCTCCTAAGGTCGAGACCTTATTTGGAGTAACCGGTGGTCGGTGGCGGCGCTGGCGGCGGAGGAGTCTCCTTTTTCGCACAGGCAGAAACGCCAAGCGACGCAGCGGCCAAAGCCACTAAAGTAAAATATTTTACAATGTTCATCAGTCTCGCCTCCTTTCTTAGCTTGCAGCACATCCGTATTAGGCTGAACCCAACGTGGATACAAATGGATTTTCAGGAATTCGTTCGAACGGCTGCTTCTTCATTTTGGCAAACGAATAACCCGCGAGCCGCCAAAAGGTTTCGTTCTTTATCCAACAATCTCAACCTCTGCACCCACATCAATCAGGTCAAATAAACGGACAATGTCTGCGTTACGCATCCGGATACAACCACTGCTTGCCGCTTGTCCAATCAATTGTTCCTGATTCGTCCCATGGATATAAATGTACCGCTCTCTGGTGCCGGCATTCTCTTCGTCCAAGCCATGCAGCCATAAGATCCTCGAAGTGATCAGATCCGGTTCCGTTGACCAATCAACGGGTGTCGTAACCGGTTTCCGCCCTTTAAAGACTGTTCCGACCGGCATCTCGCCTCCTATCTTCTGATGAATACTAAAGTGACCGGTCGGTGTCTTCCGGCTGCCGTTTTCGAATCCAAGCCCAAACCGCGATGTTGAAACGGGCGCCGCAAACATCAATTCGGTGTCTCGAATTAGACTGAGAGACTGGGTTCTGCTATCAATGACAATCTTGTGCACAAGGGCTATTCCAGCTAAAGTGAGTCGATTCCATGAGTTCTGAATTTGAAGTGGCAATTGTTGGGGCAACCGGCGCTGTCGGCGCGGAACTGATCCAACTTCTGGAACAACGAGAGTTTCCTCTGCGAAGACTCAAATTGCTCGCTTCACCCAAGTCTGCGGGCAAAGTACTTAAATTCAAGGGCGAAGAGCTACCGGTGGAAGTGCTTTCGCAAGATTCCTTCAGATCGATCGACATCGCCTTGTTCAGTGCCGGCGCCGCTCGGTCCAAGGAATACGCGCCCCACGCGGTCAACGCGGGAGCGGTCGTTATCGATAATTCTTCGGCTTTCCGGATGGAGCCCGATGTTCCTTTGGTTGTGCCTGAAATCAATCCGGCTGATATCCAGAAGCACCGTGGCATTATTGCGAATCCAAACTGTACAACCATCATCGCGCTGATGGCTCTCTTTCCGTTGCACAAGGTGTTTCGCGTGAAGCGGGTCATCGCTTCGAGTTACCAGGCCGTCTCAGGCGCAGGCGCCAAGGCCATTGACGAACTCTTGCTTCAAACTAAATCGTTCTTGTCCGGAGAAGCTGCAACTCCGGAGGTCTTTCCACACACCATCGCCTTCAATGTTTTGCCTCAGGTGGACGTTTTTCTCGATAACGGATACACCAAAGAGGAAGTCAAGTTCGTCAATGAAAGCCGGAAAATAATGCATCATCCGACTCTGCGCGCATCAATTACCTGCGTGCGGGTACCGGTTTTCCGAGCGCATTCGATTGCCATCAATGCTGAATTTGAACAACCGATTTCCGTGGAACGTGCTCGAGATGTTTTGGCGAAATTCCCGGGCTTGGAACTGGTGGATGATCCGAGTACGAGGAAATATCCGACACCACTCCTGGTTGCTGGGAAAAACAATTGTCAGGTCGGCCGGATCCGTGCGGATTCTGCTCTCGACAACGGAATAGCATTCTGGGTCTGCGGCGATCAGTTGTTGAAAGGTGCCGCCCTGAACGCGGTGCAAATCGCTGAGACTCTCAGGTAGGGCGAAACTCCGGGTAGGGTGAGGCTCCGCCCGAACCGGGGCTTCCCGTGTTGCCCCGCCTGTGACGTCACCCCCTATAAACCGTCATTGAGTCGGTCGCGATTTCCGCGGCGGTTGATATCGTCAATAGGATGCAAGACATGCATGGAATGCGGCGCTTTTGATAGGGGACCATGAAATGGTCTGAGCGCGAATTTGTGGGGGGTGACGTTCTAGGGCGGGGCAACACGGGAAGCCCCGGCTCGGGCGGAGCCTCGCCCTACCAGCGCCGGGGCCCCTATGAAATCGTCCTCCGTATCGACCACGGTGCGTGTTGGCTATCGACGTGAGAGGAGGCGCGAGCCTCGAAAGTGTGCCCGCTCCTGCCTATCCGGCGCTCACGCCCACTGCGAGGTATTTCGCTAAAAACCTCTCCATCGCTTCGTAGAACGAAAAACGATTCTCCTCATTGTGAAAGCCGTGCCCTTCGTCTCCTTTCACCATGTATTCCACGTCCACGCCATGCTTTTGTAAAGCGGCGACGATCTGGTTCGATTCCTCAATGTTAACCCGAGGGTCTTTCGCTCCTTGCGCCACGAAGAGAGGAGCCTTGATCTTGTCGGCATTCAAAGCCGGAGAATTCGTCTCAAATAGCAGTTTATCTTTCTCCGGATTTCCAACCATTTCATACATCATTTCCAAGAAAGGCTTCCAATAGGGAGGGACAGTTTTCATGAAGGTGAACAGGTTTGAAACACCGACGTAATCGACTCCTGCGGCGTACAAATCGGGTGTCTTGGTCAGACCTTGAAGGACGGCATAGCCACCGTAGCTTCCACCGTAAATCGCCACTCGCTCGGGATCAGCGATTCCTTGGTCAATCAACCATTTCACCCCATCGGTGATATCGTCCTGCATGCTTTCTCCCCATTGCCGGAAGCCTGCCTCCCAGAACTTGCGACCATAGCCGGTTGAACCGCGGAAATTCATCTGCAAAACGCCAAAACCGCGGTTAGCCAGGAATTGCACCTCCGGGTTAAATCCCCATTCATCCCGGACCCATGGTCCGCCATGCGGATTGACCACCATCGGCAGGTTCTTCGCTGGTTTGCCTTTTGGTAAGGTGAGATATCCGTGGATCGTAAGGCCATCCCGAGACCTGTATTCGATTGGCTGCATCTCGGATAATTGCTCTTCTTTCAGCCACGGATTGCGATCTGCGAGCTTCGTCAGGTCATCGGCTTTTTGGTCGAAAAGGTAAAATGCCCCCAGTGACCGATCCGTAATGGTTCGAACGATGAACATGTCTTCCTCTTTGTTGGAAGAAACGACATAAACGTCGTAACCAGGCAGCTTCTCGCTGAGAGCCTTGTAAAGCGCCTCAGATTCCAGATCAAAAAATTGCCGGCCTTGTTTCCAGGTGGTGTATGACGCGAAGGTAATCACTTTTCGCTTTCTGGAATAGTTTAGCCCGGAGACGTCGACTTCCGGCTGTTCGAACAGCGTCTTCGTCTCTTTTCCTGTTTCAGGATCGAACTCGACCACCGCAGCCTTGTCTCGGCCGATGTTCGAAACACCGTAAAGAGCTTTGTTGTCGAAGGTGAAAAACTGAGGGCTAAAGCTTTCCTTGAAGCTGGTCGTTATGACGGTTTTCCAGGAATCGTTTTCGTTCTTGCGGTATAGCAAACTTGTATTGACACCGTCGGTTGTCGTGGCAACTCGGATGTTTCCGTCGTGATCAGTTGTCCAGGTCCCGATGTTCCCCGGATTTTCTGCGACCAGCTTCAATTCGCCGGTTTCGACGTTCAGCCGGTACGCGTCGAACACTTCTTTATTCCGTTTGTTCAGACCGAGGATCAAATCCGTCGGATGATCTTCCAGGTCATCAATCAACTCGGCTCTGACACCTTCAAACGGGGTCAAATCCCGTTCGTCAAGCCCGTCACTCCGGGTCACGTAAAGATGATAATTTTCGTCCCCACCGTTATCTTTCAGGTACAAAAGATATTTGTCTCCCTTCCAGAAAAACCCGCGAATATCCCGGTCCTTGACCCGGCTAATCTGTTTTGCTTCTCCGCCCGATTTCGGTTGGACAAAGATATTCAGCCGGCTGTCGACCGGCTTCAGGAAGCCGATTAATTCGCCGCTGGGGGAAAGTCCATATCCCGTCGTCTCGGGATTGCGGAAAAAGTCCCTCAAAGGAATATTGAGCGAAACAGTGTCTTCGGCTGGAGAGTAGGAAGAGATCAACATAAAAGAGAAAAGACGGACGGAAATATTCTTCACGCGACTGTTCCAGGACCTTTAGCATTGGAAGAGAGGATGACAAAATCGAATCCGCCGAAAGTCCTCTAATTATTGCAAATCAGTTGCGAAAACTTTTCTCCTGAGTTTCTTTTGCGGCATGCCAATTCGTTGCCTGCTTGCCGCTTTGGTCCTCTGGCTCGTTCCGGTTTTTGACGGGAGCGCCAGGATAGTGATCCTGACCTCTTTCGCGCCTGTCCGTTGTTTCGCCTCCAACGTGGCGGGGGACGTCGCCGATGTCTCGGTACTGGTGCCTCCCAACGCAGGACCGCACGATTATTCTTTCTCTCCGGCTGACATCCAGAAGATCGCCAAGGCAGACGTGTTAGTCATAAACGGGGCGGGTCTTGAGAACTGGCTCCAGAGGGGGATCAAGAGCGCAGGCAGGAAAGACCTTTTAATGGTCGATACCAGTGCGGGCATCCACCTCATTACGGGGCTCGATGTCCGACCACTTCCGGGCGTTCATTCCGAACCGGATCCGGATGCAGGAGGGACTAATCCGCACATCTGGCTGTCCCCGATCAATGCGATCAAGCAAGTCGAAAACATCCGCGATGCTTTGGTTTCGAGAGACCCCGCCAACGCGGAGACTTATCGGGCCAACGCCGTCACTTACATCCGAAAACTCCAGAGTCTCGACAATGAAATTCGCGCGGCGACTCATTCGTTTCCGAATCGAAATCTCATCACTTTCCACGATACATTTCCGTATTTTGCGCGGGATTATGGCTTTAACGTAGTGGCCACGTTCGAAGAGTTCCCGGGCAAGGAGCCTTCGCCGAAAGCAATCGAGCAATTGCGGGAGACGATTGCCGATGGAAATGTGTGCGCGCTTTTTTCTGAACCGCAATACTCGGCGAAGGCCATGCAGGTCATTGGCAAAGAACTTAAGGTGCCCGTTGTGCAGCTCGATCCGATGGAAACCGGAGACGGATCGAAGGACTTCTATGAACGCGTGACACGAAAGAATTTGGATGCGTTAGTAGAGGCGTTTCATGGAGCCCGATAGAAAGTCCTACCTTGGCGTGGAGAACCTGTCCGTGAGTTACGGGCAACACCACGTCCTCGAAGATATTTCATTTGAGATCGAACGCGGTCAGTTTGTTTGTGTAATCGGCCCGAACGGAGGGGGAAAATCCACGCTCTTGAAGGCACTGGTCGGTCTCTTGCCGATCCGCTCCGGGATCATGCGTAAAGAAGCTAAAAACATCGGGTATGTCCCTCAACAGCTGCGAATTGACCCGGCTGTGCCGTTACGCGTAGATGAATTTTTGTCACTCAAACTCTCGAAGCGAAGAGTCTGGTTTGGACCTGGCCGAACGCGGGCGACGGCTCGGAAAAAGCTCGAAGAGATCGGTGCTGCACACTTGATCGATCGGCAGCTCGGTGAATTGTCCGGTGGAGAATTCCAGCGAATTTTGATTGCCTACGCTCTCCTGGATAATCCTGATTTGCTTCTTTTGGACGAACCGATGACCGGACTCGACGTGCGAGGCGGGATGTCTTTTGACGGTTTGCTTCATCATCTCAATGAGCACGCCGGAATAACGATCGTCATGGTGTCACACGATCTGCATCTGGTGGAACATCTTAGCGACCAGGTCTTGTGCATCAATCGGACGGTCCATTGTCACGGATCTCCGGATCAGGTGCTGCAACCGGACAACCTCTCAAAAGCTTATGGACATCTCCCTGGCTTGGTCTCCGGACATGGAATCGAAGCATTTATTCCGTTAGGGAAATTGAAATAACCTGCGGTGTGCTTGAGACATGTGGGAGATCCTCCAAACACCTGAGCTAGAGAGAGCGCTCCTCATCGCCATGATTGCCGGTCCGATCATGGGACTCCTCGGGACATTCATCACCTTGCGTGGAATGGCGTTTTTCAGCGATGCGATATCCCATGCGGCCTTGACCGGTGTCGGGCTCGGTATCGCCTTGCATTTGGCCAACGACGTTTACGGGACCGGGATGCAGTTGGTGCTCACTGTATTCTGCTGCATGGTTGGTTTGATGATGGCCTGGCTTTTCGAAAGAACATCGTTACGGGCCGATACGGTCATCGCTTTTTCTTACTCTGGGGCGGTTGCCTTGGGCGTGATCCTGATCAGCCAGTTAAAAGGGTATCAGAGCCTTGAAGGTGTCTTGTTTGGTGAAATACTTTTCGCCTCTACCCAGGACGTATGGATGATCTTCGGGCTGAGCGTCCTGGTCCTTGCTTTCCTCGTGCTGAACATGAAAGCTTTACTTCTCTGTGTCGTGCAGGAGGACCTTGCCCGGATTGCCGGCATTGATATCCGAAAGCTCAACTATCTTTTTGTGCTCTTGATCGCTTTGGTGATCGGATTGCTCCTTCAACAGTTGGGCGCTCTTCTGATCAGCGGCCTCATTGTGATTCCGGCCGCCGCCTCCCGGATGGTGGCGACCAGCTTCCGGCAGATGCTGCTGCTGAGCGCCGCTCTGGGCTTGTGTGCGGGCATCCTGGGAATCGTCACCTCGGCGCAGTTTGATCTGCCTACCGGACCAACCATTGTCCTCGCGAACGTGGCCTTCCTCATCGTTGCTATGCCAATGGGTGCAATGCTCGGGCGACGGAAGTTAATTCCGCCGAGCACGAGTCAGTTGGATCGGGTCTGACACGTTGCTCATGAGCTGGTTTACCTTCACGTGGCAGAATTTTTTATATTCTTTTTTGGCGCTTGCCTTTGAAGGGCTTCCTTTTGTGCTGGTGGGCTCGCTGATTTCAGGTGCGATCGCCGTCTTCGTCCCGTCCAAGGTGATCACTGGAATACTGCCCAAAAACGGCTTTTTAGCGACCTTAGCCAGCGGTTTACTTGGTATTTGCTTTCCGGTGTGCGAATGCGGGATCGTCCCGGTCATCCGCCGTCTGCTGAACAAGGGATTGCCGCTTTCGTGTGGTGTCACCTTCATGTTGGCGTCTCCGATCGTGAATCCGATCGTAGCGTTCAGCACTTTTGCGGCTTTCCGGGGCCAGGACCCTTGGCAGACTATGGCCGTGCGACTTGCTCTTGGCTATTTGGTCGCGGTCTCGGCGGGCCTGGTAGTGGGCCAACTCGATCCTGCATCGATCCTGCGAGTGGGGGCGGTGAAGATTCCCGCGGCAAAACGGTTGGCCTTTCGTGTCAGTCCGCTGCCTGATACGACCGCTTTCGAGGCTTCTTTTCGAGAGAAGCTGATCGCTGCGGTTCGAATGGCGTGCGATGACTTTATAGATACCGCGATTTATTTCATGATCGGTGCGGCGGTGGCCGCCACCTTCAATACCGCTGTGGACCAACAGATTATTCTCCCGCTGTCGCTTCAGCCGACGCTCTCCACCTTCGCCATGATGGCTATCGCCACGATTCTCACGCTTTGCAGCACCTCCGACGCCTTCATTGCCGCGACGTTCGTCAGCTTTCCGATCTTTGCCCGGATGGCCTTTATGGTGTTCGGCCCGATGTTTGATCTGAAACTTTTTTTTCTTTACAGCGTCTTGTTCAAGAAACGGTTTGTCATCTGCCTGGGAATTGGACTTTTCCTCTTCATCGGGATACTCTGCAGCCGCGTGCTGATTTACTTTTATGCGGGCAAAGCTTTGTAGTCTCCTCAACGGGATCACCCTGAT
>DATHPI010000426.1:0-14235 GCA_035484035.1 Chthoniobacterales bacterium | reverse complement strand
AGCGTGTTCCAGCGACTCGGCTCGCCTACCGATTCGCCGAACGGAACAGTGAGCGTCTCGTCGTAGGAGCGTTCAAGGAGCCATCGGCCGTCGGCTTGCCTTTTGCTCTTGATGAGATGCACGGCATCACTGATCCGTGCGTCAGGCTTGATATCGGCTTCCCTGAAATAGTCGAGCGCACGGAGAACGTCGTAATGGTAGCGAGGCGGGAACGCCAACTCCAAGAAAGCCGGATTGGCCAGCTCGCCGGTGGAGCGCCGCCGGAAAAGACCACGCTCCAGCAAATATTCTTCGCCACGCCGTCTGGCCGACCCGACCTCCGGAGCGGAGCCAGCAGCACGCTCATACTCGAGCAGTCCCTCGAGCACGCAGATCGTGGTGTGGAAAGATGAACGCACACTCTTCGGCGCTTCGCAGTTCCAACCGCCGTCATCGAGCTGCTCGTCAAGCAGACGGCGCGCAAGGCTCTCTGTGGGACGTCCGAAGTAGCCGCCAAGCGCGAGCGTGCCCCCATTAATGCAGGGCTCAATCTCACCCGCGAAGAACGGTCTTACCCCCGGCTGGACCAAACGCAACTCCCAGAAGCCGGCCTGATTGTCCCATCCCAACAGAGCTTCAAGGCGCGTCACCGCCGCCTCGACTGCAGGTTCAGTCCGGTCGACACCGGTCGCGCGCAAGAGGAGGAAGGAGAAGAGGGTCGACAACCAGACCGGTGCATCGGACCGGCGCCACGAGCCGTCCGACTCCTGACGGGCGAGTATTTTTTGGCCGAGCCCTTCGTGCGAGACCCTGGCGCGCTCCGCCGCGATCGCCTCCGGGGAAGCGGCCGTTAGATCGCGCATCGCCTGCCAGCGGATAGCGGGATCCGACTGGAGCAGCCAAGCAACAGTGTCCACGCCATCGGAATGCGCTGTCACTCTAAGGTCCCTTTTTTCTCTGCACTTTGCTCTTACTCGAAGTCGTATATAACGAGCTTCGCAAAGAGCGGCTTACACTGCTTCACGAATTCCAGGTGTTGAGGATGGGCCTGGTATTCGTCTTGAGCCTGTTTGCTCTGGAACTGGATGTTCAGCGCCACTTGGTATGTCTGATCAACCACATCGCGATGGCTACTCGCCATCCTCCCGACGTGGAAATTCAGAATTCCCGGAATTGACGTTAAGTATTTCTTGGCCGCTGCGATCAGTTCGCCAGGCGCGTCCGGTTTAGCGGGATCTGTCCAAAAGATGACCACGTGCGAAAACATTCTCCGATATACATTGAGAACCTTTGCGGGCGCAAGCAGCCAACTAGTGTATCAAGTCAAAATCATCGAGATGAAGGCGCGATCGTGAAATGGTACGGAGCTTTGACGGATATCGAGGATCGCAAGTCCGCCGAAGCATTGCATGCTGGAAAGAGACGCCTGTCCGCTATAGGACGTCCCCGAGCATCGTGCAGCGGCTCTGAGTCATGGACTCCGTGCCTCTTGGTCAAACCCAGTGCTCAACCCAGTGCTCTGTTCCAACGGAAAGGTTGCTGGCACTTTTTGCATCTATCATCGCGAGGCGCGGGACCCTACTTCACAAGACTTGGAGCTGATCGAGTTGCGACGCACGTCGCACGCGTCGCGATCGAGCGCGATCAACAGGAAATTTCTTTGCGCGAAGCCCAGAACGAACTGGCTCATGTCAATCGGGTCACGACCCTTGGAGAATTCGCGGCATCGATCGCTCACGGAAGTTAACCAACCGTTGGCGGGCATTTTAACCAACGCTAACGCCGCCCAGCGATGGCTGGCCGGGAATTCGCCCAATCCCGCGCTTACTCACGCCAATACACGCCCGCCTTGCGCTCCATCAAGCGGAAGTCGATCATGCCTCTGCGCAGGCTTGCCGTGTCTGGGTGGCGGCGCTTCAGTAGAGCGTTGATCTGCTTCTCGGTGTACTCGCAGCCGGGTTCGATGTCCTGGACGATGTGCTTAAGCACAGCCCCAAACTTCTTCCGCTGCATCGGAAGCTGCCGTAGCGAGCCGTCGCTGTTAAAAAAGTCCTTCAGCACCCTGCGATCGTACTCGTCGTAGAGAACGCGGTTTGGGTAGAATTGAGTGATATTGCCGCCTGCCGGCACCAGGAATCCGGGGTCTTTGGCCTGCAATTGTTTCGCAGTGGCACGCACCGCGTCGAGACGTAGTGTATAAAACTTTTTGTGGCCCTCCGATGCGGAAGTCACCAGTCCCGCATCGGCGAGCTTCGACAGGTGGTGCGACACCGTCGCCGCCTTAATGTTCAGCAGCTCCGCAAGCTGCTCCCCAGAGCGCGGTTGGGACGCCAGCAGGGCGGCCATTTTCAATCGTGTTTTGTCGGCGAGGGCTTTGAAAAAGCGCAGCAGGTCAATGTTGCCTGGATTCGCCGAAAGATTAGACATTTGTCTAATCTTTACTCAGCTCCTGGCGGATGACAAGCCTTATAAATGCCGATGCGGGACTTATGTCTATGCGCAGTATTCTTAGAGCATGCCGATTGTTGTTCTTCCATTTCTCGCAAAGTGATTTCCCTGGAAGAAGCGGCGCGTGAGCCATTTGTCCTTTACAGCCGGAACGAATATCCCGATTACCACGAATGGTTCGAGAGCATTTTCGCGGGCATCGCACAAAAGCCTCGCATCGTGGAGGAAGACGACGGCGCACAAACCTCCTTCCGGCCGTCGAGGCGGGAATCGGGGTCGCGCATGGTGGGTTTCCGGGTGGCATATCGGGAAACCGCTTTGAACTAGCTTAGCTAGTGTTTACGCAGTGTTTCCAGTTGGTCCGCGAGATCGATGATATCCTTTGCGACCACATTCGGCTGGGGCAGTCCTTTGACCGGCAACAACGCATTACCAGGGCGAGTTAGCAGCGCAGAAGAAAAGCCCGCGCTTTGGGCGCCAATCGTATCCCAGACATGAGCGGCTACCATGCAGCACGATGATGGTGACACGTCTAGTTCCTGCGCTACCATGTGATAAACTACTTGCGCCGGTTTATAGGCTCGGGCCGTCTGGATCGTAAATTGACGCTCAAAATGGCCGGCGATGCCTGCATGTTCCAAAGGGCTCTGCCCATGCGGATTCGGCGGTGAGTTCGTCAAAGTCACGAGCCGGTAGCCGGCCTTTTTGAGTTTTTCCAACCCTTTCTCGACGTCTTTGTGGGCTGGCATCGTGATCATTCCGATTTTGATCGCTTCTACATCCACCGGGCTAACTTCTCTGCCGTGAATCTTTCCAAGCATCTGCACCAAGCCCTGGCCCAAAGTCAAATAGTCCACATACAGTCCTGATAAAGTGATGGTCATTGAGTACATAATCAGGTGGCCAAGCCATTCGCGCATGGCACGCTTATCCCCGTATATCCGTTCGAATAGCGCGTTCATGGATTCGAAATCGATCAAGGTTTCGTTGACATCGAAAACCAGGACGGTCGGAACCTCACTGTTCCATTGGTATTTAGAGTCGACTGGGGATTTACCTGTTATTGCTTCACTCATGTTGTTTCCTTTCATCACCACGATACGTACCGCAATTGTTTGGTGCCAGAGCGCTCCAACCGACACTGTCCGATTGACACCAAAGCAGCCAATGCATTGTTTTTGTAGGCGGTCATACTATCTGTCATAGCAGTTGCGGCGACCAGGATTGCTCTTCGTCCCAAAGGGACACGAGAAAACATCGCTCGGTGTTCGAAGAACACAGGCTGGAAGCCTATGCTACATTGATTTTTCGGACTGTTGAGCGATTTCTCGAGGCCATCCCAGGAGCTATCCGCCATGACGACACCACGGCGGCCTGGAGAAGTGTCAGTGTCAGTGTCACTGTCAGTGCCAGGCGGAGGCGACAGGGCCGCATTGCCGATGTAAGTCAAGCGCCCCGCTTTATACCCTCTTCCAGCGATCGGCAGTTCAATTGGGGCGGAGCCGGCGTTCCCTTGTGAATGAGTCGGATTAGATTCATTGCTCGCGTACGACTTGGTCATTCGACAGCAAGGTCACGTTGCCCGAGGAAGCCCGGTTGCGACGGGTCCGCGTGGTCCGCGATTACGGCATGTTTGATCGCCGGAAGGTATTACCCGGAAATGAAACGACCATCATCATGACGACTCTCGATGCGAAAGCGAAAATCTGGCAGTCCTATCGGGCCTATGCCGTGTTACACTTTTGGGAACAAGCTGGAGAGGCGCGGTGATCTCATATTCTATTTTTCAGCACGTGCTGGTTGGGGACCTGATCTTGGTAGCAAAAGAAGATCGGTTGATTCGCTCCAGTTATGTGGACTCAAAGCTAGCACCGAGTGTCGGGGTGGACTGGGTTCGCGAGCCGAAACATGCGGTGTTGGCAGAAGCCGTCGCCCAGCTGAAAGAATATCTCGGGGCAAAGCGAAGTACCTTAACGGTTCCTCTCCAGATTCAAGGTACGGAATTTCAGCGAAAGGTTTATAACTTTGTCAGGCAAATCCCGATCGGCGCGGTCGCCTCGTACACGGATATTGCAGTCAAGCTGGACATGCCTCGCGCCGGTCGCTCCGTCGGCGCGGCGATTAGCAGGAATCCGCTGTTGATCTTCGTCCCTGATCACCGCGTGATCAATCGCGGGGGATCAGTTGGTGGTTTCGCCGGAAAATGGAATCGAAAGCCGGGATTACTGGATTTGGAAAAGCGGTTGACAGCCAAAAACGAATCCATCTAAGAGCATTTATTCAGGATTCAGGATTCAGGATTCAGAATAGGACCGGGCCTGGCCGCGGCTTGGGAACGCTTCACGGGCGCCGGCCTGTGGCTTGCTCCTGAATCCTGACTCCTGAATCCTGCGCGAATCCGCGTTAGCCGTGGAATGGGACCCAGAAAGTCTTCATCTCCACCTTAAGCATCCCCGACTGGACCGTGGGATCGTCCGTTCCAAGTTTGGTGGCTTCCTTGAGGTCGGCGGCCTTGAGAATCGCCATGCCGCCACTCGTCAACCTCATATTGTCCAGGGCTACCGCTGGCACGGCTTCTGTTTTGATTGCATCTGGCGGTTTGATATTTCTGCACAATGGTCGCAGCGCGAGCTCACGAGGAGCCTTGGTAAGCGAATGTTGTCATGGACCATTCACACGCCTCGGAAATCTTGACACGCCACTGCAGGTCGCAGAAAAATCCTTCGCATGGTGATAATTTCTGACGCGGGGACGACGTTTGCAGCGTCGGCTGGGCTTCCGTGATCCGCAACGTTGTGGTCGGCCGCCTACGTGCGACCGATGATCCCGATCAGCGGGCAGTGCATGTCGCGATGCTCCACGAGGGACTTGCTGGCATCGCCGCGCTTCAGCTCCCTGGGCTATTGGCAATGCACGTGGGATGCGATCTTGGATTACGCGATGGCGGATGGACTTTCGCGATCACCAACGACTGGCAGGATGCCGACGCCTACCGAGACTACGACGCTGACGAGGAGCACAACCGACTGCGGCGCGAGATCTTCACGGTGATCTGCGAGGAAATCGCTCGAGTTCAGTTCACGATCGACCAAGAGGAACGCAATAATCTTCCCGCCAAGTAAACCGAAATGGCCGGCCGTTCTTGAGTTCCTGGCTTCTTGAATACTTTTATTTCACTCCGAAATAGCAGGCAAAGACGCTATTGCGATGGAGAATATCATAGTTAGAGAAGCCCGCTGCTTTTAACAGATCGAGCTGGAATGGCAAGGATCTGGGAGAATCTTCTTTATCGATATAGGCGAAAACCTTCGCCCGGAATTCCTTCCCGCCCAATGATTCCAGGTACTCTCCGTAACGTTTCCACATAATCTGCTGCGCATCCGGTACTTCGAAGTAAGCCAAATCGGAGACATAAATGCGTCCGTTCGGTCTCAACCAGGAATGAAAACGTTTGAAGGCTACCTGCCAATCTTTTTCGTCGCGCAGGTGATGAAGGACAGCACCGGCAAGAATACAATCGAAGGATGAATCCCCAAAAGGCAATGCTCTGAAATCACCTTGGTAGCTATGAACTGACGCAACCCCAACTTGGTGAATCCTTTCTTCGGCCCGAGTTAGCATCGGCTGACTCAAGTCGACCAGATGGCAATCAAGCGGACTGACTTCCTGAAGAATTCGGAGAGTGAAGTTTCCGGCGCCGCAGCCGATATCGAGCACCGTATCACCTGGACGCAGGTGCATCGCAGACATCTGACCCACCAACTCAAGAACGAGAACTGCGTCTATGGTCGCCTGTTGGCCGGTTTCAAGACAGCTGAATCGTTCCACGTCATGATCGAATCGAGCGCGTATTTCGGCGGTCGTTGATTTATTTTCGAGTGCGGTAGTCATAATACTAATGTCGTCTGCAAAGCGACCTCTTCTTTTTCCGTTCTTTCCGTCTTCTTCGGCATCTACCAGGGCTGATACGCTAAGCGAGAATAGCAAATGTCACGTCTATACGGAATTGCTATTACCATATCACCGTACTACCGTTTCAGTATGACCAGACCGGATCTGAGGGAACTCGAATGCTTTGTCGCAGTCGCTGATCATCTCAATTTCTCAAAAGCAGCGAGACAACTTAACCTCTCGCAACCTCCTCTAACGCGGCGCATTAAGTCACTCGAGACAAAATTAGGCTCCGCCCTCTTTGATCGGAACACTCATTCTGTTTCCTTAACCGGTCATGGAAGGCTTTACCTTGAGGACGCCCGAGCCATTATCGGTCGCCTCGACCAAGCAAGTGAAACAATAAGCCGCGCTCGTCACGGAGAAACAGAACGTCTACGGCTGGCCTTTGTCGGGGCTCTCCTCGATCAAAGACTCGTCGAGTTAATCCAGGCATTCCGTCTGGCCCAGCCGACTTGCCAGCTTCACATTGCGGACCTCCCTCCGTCATCCCAGTTGGACTTGATCAATGCCGGTGCGCTTGACGGGGGGTTTGTTGGAGCCAAGCCAGCTCGTCCGATGAAAGATTTGGCATTCGCGATCTGGCGGAAAGAGCCTCTCTTACTGGCAGTACCCGAAGGACACCCATTGGCTGGAATTCAGGTTTTAAGATGGCGAGACCTTACCAACCAGTCGTGGGTCATGGTATCCCCGGCCGCCGCCCCGGCATTTCGGCAACAGTTTTCCGAGATTTGTCAGAGACAGAGGTTGGCGCAGCGAATCGTTCAGGAATCTGATCGGGTTCCGGCCATTCTGACCATGGTGGCGGCGGGTAGCGGGATTACCCTCGTTCCGCAAACGGTCGAACACTTGATCTCGAAGGGAGTTGTTTTTCGAGAATTACCGTCTCCCAAGCCAACCCTCCTTCATGCTTTTGGGTATGCGCCGCGGCGGCGAACGAAAGCACTTAAGGATTTCCTGGCGATTTTGCAAAAGCCGTGACAGCGCCATCGAAGATGCTTTGAGTATCTCAAGCATAGTGCAGCCCGAGACTGGCAGTGCAGTGCGATGGCCATCGCGCTCTTGCCCTCCGTGGAGGTGCCGAGACACGGTTCTTGTCACGCTCGGTGCGTGCTTCTCAGCGGCTTCTCTTCCATCAAGAAAAGAAATACATTAGCTATGACCGATCCAATTCCTGCTGCTAAGAAGATCCCAGAGAAAGCTGCTTCAGCCTGAGGCTCAAAATTGTTTAGCCCTTTTGCATCCCCCGCATTTTGGGCGAATCCGTAACTCAGACAAATGGTACCCAGGATTGAGACCCCCATAGCGCCGCCCAGTGAACGAAGAAACGTGAGCGCACCTGTTGCTACACCGAGATGGGCGGGATCCACTGCGTTCTGCACACAAACGACAACCAGGGGAAAGGTCGTTCCGATACCAGCGCCGATAACCATGAGAACGAATTCCAACCAAAAGAAAGGCAATTCGCTGGCGCAAGCCGCGAGCCAAAAGAGACCAAGTGTCGCTGTCGTTAGGCCAATCAATGCTATGCGTTTGTAATGTTGCAGTCGAGTCGTCATCCAGCCGGAGAATGCGGCGCCGCACACCATACTGACCGTCAAGGGAATCAAGCTTGTACCGGCGCTGGTCGGATCCAGATGCCTGACCGTCTGCATATACAAGGGGATATAAACACCTAATCCCAGATTAACGGCCATCGAAAAAGAGTTGGAGGTGGTTCCAGCTGCGACTACCGGGTTTTTCAGCACTTCGATGGGAAGAATCGGTTCATCGCAATGACGGATCCGCAGACCAAATAGAAACCAAAATACCAGGGACGCTGCAGCCAGCCCTAGAATTTGCGCTGAGGCCCATCCATACCGAGAGCCGCCCCAAGTCAGCAACAGCATCAGGGAGGTCGTCGCCAGTATCACCAGACCCGAGCCCGGCAAATCCAGTTTGTGCTTGCTGCGAACCGTAGCGAGCTTTTTCAATGGTTTGTTTAAAACGATAACCGCCAGCGCACCAAGTGGCAGATTGATCCAGAAGATCATCGACCAATGCAAATTATGAGCCAAAAAGCCGCCAACAACCGGCCCCGCTAAACTTGCGAACCCCCACATGCCTGAAATGTATCCCTGGTATTGGCCACGCTCTCGGGGCGGGACCAAATCGCCGATCACCGTTGTGGCCAATGCACTCAAGCCCCCTCCGCCAACCCCTTGGATAGCTCGACCGATGATAAGCATGAACATTGACTGAGCGACGGCCGAAACCATCGAGCCGACTATGAAAATCCCGATGGCCCCCAAAATAACCGGGCGGCGCCCTCTGAGGTCAGCCAGTTTTCCGTAGAGGGGTGTGACTGCTGTTGCTGTCAAGAGGTAAGCGGTGACAATCCAGGAAAGATATTCTGCGTTCCCTAAAGAAGAGCCGATAGTTGGTAGCGCAGGCGCAACGATGGTTTGATCAAGCGCCGCGAGAAACATCGCAACAAGAATACCAACAATAATTTCCTTACGCTCAGTCGGTTCAATCGCTCGGTCCGGGCTCAAACCCTTAAGTTGTGATGGCGGTGAACTCTTCACGGTTGACACTTACAGTTCTATTACGCTCGAGCCTATTTGGGGGCATGCCTGCACATTTTGCAGTAAAATCGTAGAACAACTCTTTTGCAGCTAAATCGGGTTGACGCAATTTTGATGCTGGATGTGATGTTTATTGCCCTGTGAGCAACAGGCCACATGGGATTTACAAAAGATGCCGACGATCCAAACCAGCTTGCTTGAGATCACCTATCGCGATGATGGCCCCCCAGACGCGCAGGTGGTTCTCCTCCTGCACGGCTGGCCCGATGATTCCTCCACTTGGGACGCCATAATCCCGATCCTTAACCATGCTGGGTTGCGCACGATTACGCCTACCGCGCGCGGCTTCGGCGAGACGCGCTTCCTGTCGCCAGATACGCCGCGAACGGGCAACGCCGCCACGCTTGTCCTCGACGTGATTGAGATGCTGGACGCCCTTGGCATAGAGAGTTTCTCGGTCGCCGGGCACGACTGGGGCGCGAGCATGGCTGAGATGCTGGCCGTCGGCTGGCCCAACCGGGTCGACCGAATCGCAATGCTGTCGACGCCGCCGCGGCTGGGTGGGTTATCTACTCCGCCTTTCTGGCACGCTCGGCTGCAATGGTATCACTGGTTCCAGGCGACCAGGCGTGGCGCGCAAGCCGTGCGCGAGGACGGCAAGGGGTTTGCCCGCGTTATGTGGGAGACATGGTCCCCGGAGGGCTGGTTCGACGATGTCACCTTCAACAGGGTCGCCACATCATTCAACAATCCCGACTGGGTCGATGTGACGCTGCACAGCTACCGCTCGCGTTGGGATGAAGCCGAACCGGATCCCACCAGCAAATGGCTTGACGACAAGGTGAAGGCGACCAAGGCGCTCGCACTCCCGGCGATTTATTTCCAGGGCGAACTGGATGGGGTCAATCCACCGGAGACGAGCGAGAAGGTCGCAGAAAAGTTCACCGGCCAGTTCGAGCGGATCGTCCTGCCTGGGGTTGGCCATTTCCCAACGCGCGAGGTACCAGCGGAGGTCGCGGCGCGGTTGGTGAAACACTTCCGTTCTGCACCCTGACGGATGAAGCCCGATTCCGCCGCCCAGAGTAACCTCAGGGTCTCGGGTGAATTCGAAGAGTTGGCGCTGCGAACAACGGAAAATGCACAAACGAGAAAGACTCAAAATGCTTGATCGCGGCGGGAGCCAGGCATCTAATCACCTTTGACGCGAACGCTCATCCCACGGCAGTCCATTTTCAGATGTCACCGTTTCTACCCAATGAAGGTGTTTCGCCTGAGTAGATCGCGCTTTCGAAGACTGCCGAGATGCGCGGCAATTCGAGCTTGAAATAGCCTCCCGTCTTTCTGAGGCCAACTCCTTTGAGGAGCAAGCTGCCTTCGAATAATTGACTCAGGGATCGGTAGCTGCCGCAGGACCGAAGCTGGAGGAGGTCATCGCTGCGACGGAGGAGATTTATGTTTGTAGTCGCCCGTGGGCAAGAGAACAAAGACCAGGCCAGACAATTCAGGAGGGCAAGAAACCGGAATCCGCGCTGGAATTTGACGAGCGATTGCCCAATGCGTTGGAAGCGTGCGCGGACAGGATGGATCAGCATCAACGGCAAATCGCCCACCAAGATCAAACGCCGCTCGATATCCTCATTGCAAACGCGGAATCGGCCGCTCGTAAGAGCGCTGACAGTCTCGAAGAACTTCTTAGTGCCGTAACGGAACTTCAGGTTCTGGTTTCGGCACGAAAGCGCTAAACCGGAGACCGAACAAGATGAAAAGTAACCGCAAGCTGCGTGATAAATTGATACCGAATCCGGGATCTGGCTTAATGGTCCGATGCAGACCGAGGAGAGCGACTACTTCCGAGTAATCATCAGTGAGGACAAGAATTTTGATGCATCCAAAGGCAATGTCTTGGAGATAATCATCGAAGCCCCCCTAAAACCGAGACCACGGCGACGAAGTGATACCCTTATCCCCATGATTCGACTCGCTACCAGGTTAATGCTTGAGCGCGGTTTAGGCACGAGCAGCTGGAGCGAGAAACACGTGGATGTGCGTCCGATAAAACTCAGCGAATTGCCTGCGCGCGGTGAGCCAGTTGCCCGGGAGGGCAATTTAAGTGGCTGGATCGTGAGTGGACCGTGAGCATCGGGTTTAAGCGCCAGCTGCTTCAGATTCGACGACCCCTTTCCATCCCATGCTCATCCAGGCAGCACGACTCATCATCGGCATGAGTGCATGGACGAGCAGGAAAATCACGTCACTTCCCGCTGCTTCTTTATCGTGCTCGTCCTCGTCGTCGTGCTCGATTGCTTTCCTCACCAGCAGAACGAGGACGACGACGACCACGAGCACGATCAGGAATAATCCCGCTGCTTCTTTATCGTCCTCGTCCTCGTCGTCGTGCTCGATTGCTTTCCTCACCGGCAGAACGAGCACGACGACGACCACGAGCACGATCAGGAATAATCCCGCCGCTTCTTTATCGTCCTCGTCCTCGTCGTCGTGCTCGATTGCCTTCCTCGCCGGGCAGACCGAGGACGACGACCACGAGCACAATCAGGAAAATCCCGCCGCTTGTCGTGCTCGTCCTTATAGTGCTCGATTGCTTTCCTCACCGGGCAGACCGAGGACGACGACGAGCACGATCAGGAAAAATCCCGCCGCTTCTTTATCGTCCTCGTCCTCGTCATCGTGCTCGATTGCTTTCGCCGCCGGGTAGAACGAGGACGACCACGAGCACGACCACGAGCACGATCAGAAAAATCCGCCGCTTCTTTGTCGTGCTCGTCCTCGTCGTCGTGCTCGATTGCTTTCCTCGCCGGGCAGACCGAGGACGACGACGACCACGAGCACGACCAGGAATAATCCCGCCGTTTCTTTTTTGTCTTCGTCCTCGTCATCGTGCTCGATTGCTTTCCTTACCGGGCAGACCGAGGACGACGACGACCACGAGCACGATCAGGAAAAATCCCGCCGCTTCTTTGTCGTGCTCGTCCTCGTCGTCGTGCTCGATTGCTTTCCTCACCGGCAGACCGAGGACGACGACGACCACGAGCACGATCAGGAAAATCCCGCCGTTTCTTTATCGTCCTCGTCCTCGTCATCGTGCTCGATTGCTTTCGCCGCCGGGTAGAACGAGGACGAGGACGACCACGACCACGAGCACGATCAGGAAAAATCCCGCCGTTTCTTTTTCATCCTCGTCCTCGTCGTCGTGCTCGATTGCTTTTCTCACCGGCAGAACGAGGACGACGACGACCACGAGCACGATCGGTGAAATCGAGCACGAGGAGGAGCACGATTGAAGACCTATTTAATGCGCCGCATGGATTTTCTGTAATGCTCGTGCAAGGGAAGGGCAACGAGAGAGGGCCATGGTGGCGGTGTCAGATAACCGCGGAAGCTTTCTCAGCGGACGCGGACCAACACCAAAAGAACATCCAGATCTTACCTGCAAATGAAATTGAAATACCTCACCCCCTTCGCCGCCATCGCGCTTGTGGCACCAGCACTCGCGGGACAGCCCACCATCCTCAAAGACCAACGTGACAAAGCCAGCTACAGCATCGGCGTCAATATCGGCAGCGGCATGAAAGCCAACTCGCTCGACTTGAACACCGAGGCTCTGATGGCAGGGTTGCAAGACGGCATCTCCGGCACGAAACCGCAGCTCAGCGACAAGGATCGCGAAGAGACTCTCACGGCCTTCGAGCAGGATCTTCAGAAAAAAGAGACGGAACGGCTTAAGCAGCTCGCCGACAAGAATAAGAAGGAAGGCGCAGAATTTCTCGCGGCCAACAAAGCCAAAGAAGGCGTAAAGACATTGCCGAGCGGCCTCCAATATAGGGTGCTCGCCGAAGGTAACGGCCCGCAGCCTAAGCCAACTGATCAGATCACCGTGAACTATCGCGGCACGCTTCTGGACGGCACGGAATTCGATAGTTCTTACAAGCGTGGCCAACCGGTCACCCTCCCGGTGAACGGCGTGATCAAAGCTTGGTCAGAAGCCCTCCCGATGATGAAGACCGGCGCGAAATGGCAGCTCTTTGTTCCAGCCGACCTAGCCTATGGTGAACAAGGCGCAGGTCGTGCCATCGGCCCTGACTCAACGCTCATCTTCGAAGTCGAACTCGTCGGCATCAAAAGCTGATTCTTCAGAAGTCAGGAGTTGCGATAACAGGAGTTCAGGAGTTGCAGAATGGGAAGACGCCCTTCCCTCGCCTCCTGACTCCTGACCCTGACTTCTAGCTCTTACTCCTGAACTCCTGCAACTCCTGCAACTCCTGAACTCCTGTTTTTAGAATGAACCGCTTTCTCGTCATCGCCGGCTCGCTGGTCATCGCCGTGACCGGCATCGCTACTACGCGCACCACTCCCCCGCCATCTGGCGAAATCAAGTCCACTTCTCCCGATGTTGTACGGCTGACGGCCGAGGTGCTCGAGCACTCGCAGTTCGCACATCACCGGCTCGACGATGAATTGGCCGCCAAGTTTCTCGATCGCTACCTGGACGCGCTCGACGGGTCACGTACCTTATTCTTCGCTTCCGACCAGGATGAGTTTGCGCTCTTTCGACACTCGCTTGCCGATGACACCCGACGAGAAGGCGACCTCAGTCCGGCCAGATCGATTTTCAAGCGGTACCTCCAACGCCTCGATCAACGCGCCGCATTCGTGACTGCCGCATTGCAAAGCCAAACTTTCGACTTCGATAGCCACGACCGTTACCAATACGATCGCACGGATGCTCCGCGACCCCGCGACCTGGCGACGGCACAGGCTCTGTGGCAGCAGCAACTGCGTGCCGAATACCTCGTCGAAAAACTGAACGGAAAAACTCCCGCCGAAATCGTCAAGACTCTTACCGCGCGCCAAGCCCGCATAATCCAAACGATGAAGAATTTTGATGACGGAGAAGTTTCGGAGATCTACTTAAACGCGCTGGCTCACGTCTATGACCCGCACTCAGACTACTTCGGTCCCGAGGAGGCGCAAAACTTCTCCATCGCAATGAACCTTTCATTGGTTGGCATTGGTGCAACGCTCGAAGCCGGCGATGGTGGTTGCAAAATTCGCGAACTCGTCCCAGGCGGACCCGCTGAACGCAGTGGCAAGCTCCAGCCCGGCGACTGCATTGTGTCTGTTGCGCAGGATGGAAAGGAGCCCGTCGATATCGCGAATATGCCGCTCTCACGTGCGGTCGAGCTCATTCGAGGGGCCAAGGGCACGACCGTCGAACTCACCATCGCCCCCGCCAATCCAAGCCTCGAAGCAGCCCGCAAAACCGTACGGATTG
>DATHPI010000425.1:0-8621 GCA_035484035.1 Chthoniobacterales bacterium | reverse complement strand
CTGTACTTGATGAAAAATGACCCGAAGCTCCTGGAGCGGCGGGTGTCTGCGGGACCGACTGCCGAGAAGGATTGGAGCCAGAAGATTATCCAGACCACCGCATCCGCAGGATTCGCCGCCATCCTGGTTGTTTCCGCGCTTGATCATCGCTTTGCGTGGAAACCAGTGCCGTTGTATGTCTCCATGGCCGGAGAGGTTCTTGTGGCGTTCGGGTTCCTGATCGTATTTCTCGTCTACAAGGAAAATACGTTTGCTTCGGCGACCATCGAACTCGCTCCTGAACAGAAAGTCATATCAACGGGACCATACAAACTGGTACGTCACCCGATGTATATGGGAGCTTCTCTTCTGCTGGTTGGCATACCCCTCTCGCTCGGCTCGTGGTGGGGATTGTTGGTCATTGCCCTAATGATGCCTGCACTTATATGGAGGCTCATCGCGGAGGAAAAATTCTTGGCGAAAAACCTGGTGGGCTATACGGAATATCAAAGAACCGTGAGGTATCGCCTGATGCCGTTCATCTGGTGAATTGGTTCGGAGAAACGATCCGACACAGGCTGGAAGCTTATGCTATAATAACCCGTTGGCGTGTTGGCTTCGGGTTCGCGGACGTGGAGCTCCCGTCGGGTGCTTTTCAGACATCGGTTCACACTCCGGAGAGTTAGTGTAGCATAGGCTTCCAGCCTGTGTAGAGTCCATCCGAAAGGCTTTTTTGCGCAGGATTCTCGCGGACCACCCCTCACAGGCAGGAAGCCTCGCCCCGAAACCGAAGGGGCAAGATAGCTTAGCCCAGGGTTTACCCTGGTTAATGTCCCCCTTACCATAAGCCCTGAAGGGGCCGTCAGGTACGGCTAAAATCGGACCCGAACCTCTAGCCAGATCGAGTGCACATCTAGCCCCTTCAGGGTTGAACGTTTATTTTCGCCTAACCCAGGGTAAACCCTGGGCTAAGCTATTTTGGCCACTTCGGGCCACGGATTGGAAATTTCCAAACTCCACAGGCTGGGAGCCTACTTTTCAGACTTTATGCAAGACCATTCGAAAGAGGATGCGCTTGAAGCGCTCAACCGGAGCTGGACTACGCTCAGCCTTGGCTAAAAGGTTAGCGCCTTGCAGTGAAGAGACGATAAAGCCGGCCACCTCTTCGCACTTAAACTTAGGGGGCAACTCACCGGCTTTAACCGCCGCTTTCAGGCAATACGTGAAGGCTGCCTGTAGCTCGGTGAATATTTCAACCAGGCGCTGCCGGATGGCCTCGCTATGGTCACAGGCTTCCGCCGTCAAGTTACCGAAAAGACAGCCATTTTTCATATTATCTTTATTGAGGCGGTTCTTACTGGTTTCGATGTAGTTGCCGAGCCGTTGGAGCGGGGGAAGCGAATCGTTGAGCAAAGTCTCGGCCATAACCCGACGGCCATTGGCAAGATAGAGATCGATGATTTCCAGACCGAAGGCCTCTTTGGAAGCGAAATGATTGGTGAATGAGCCCTGGGGCACGCCAGCAGCCTGAACGATATCACGCACGCTGGCGCCGGCGAACCCGCGCTGATGAACCACCTGGAGGCCGGTGGTGAGGATTTTCTGGCGATGCGACGGCCTGGACATTGTCCAGTACGTTCGTCCGTATTAAAAGTTATGCAAGAACCCGTTTGGCCCGAAGACCGATTGACAAGGCAATACGACCGTACATATTGAGAGCTTAATCTCTCCTTCCTTTTAGTTCGGATCTCTTACCGTAAGTTAAACCGCTGGAGCGGTTGTCTGATGACAAATACTGTGTTCCAAGAGCCTATCCCAAAACCTCCTGAAAGTGGCGTCCACCATGTCCTTAGTCAGCGGGCAAGCTTCTGGGTAGCCGCCTCTGTGGTGATGCACACCCTCTGGACCAGCGCCGCCCCGGCCATGACCTACCCGCTTTATGCTGCGGAATGGCATCTGACGCCCACGGTGACCACCGCCATCTTTGCCGTCTATCCGTTGGTGGTGGTCACTGTCCTGATCTTCTTCGGGGATATTTCAGACTATATCGGCCGGCGAACCACCATGTTGATCGGTCTTGGCGCTTCGCTGATGGGAGTGCTTCTTTTTGCGATCGCCCCGAGTGTCTGTTGGATTTTCCTCGGACGATTCTTCATGGGAGTTGGAGTCGGACTTTCTGCGGCGCCCTCGGCCGCGGCGATGGTGGAGTTCAGTCCGCCAGGTCAAGCCAGCCGGGCGGGTTCGATCACTACTGCCGCCCAAGCACTCGGTCTGGCTCTCGCTTTGCTGGTAGGCGGGGCGTTAATTGCCTATGCACCGCTTCCGACCCGCCTCAATTTCTGGGTTCTCTTGGTTGTCATCGCTGCAATATTTTCTGCCACCTGGTTCCTGCCGCGTCATAGTTCCAGCAAAGCGTCCGGAGTATGGCGCCCCAAACTCTTTAAGGTGGCGCCAGGGCTTTACAAGATTTTCGCCACCTCAGCGGCAGCGGTTACCACCGGATATGCCCTGGGAGCGCTGATGATGTCGCTGGGTGCCCAAATCGCGCACGATCTGATTGGCTCGGGAAACACGCTGGTCAATGGGGCAGCCATGTCGGTCTTCTCGGTGGTGTCGGCCTTGGTCGCCATCTCCGCGAAACGGTTATCGCCCGGGGGCGCCATCATGTTTGGCGGAGTCGCTTCGACGGCCGGCATGGGCTTTCTGGTGCTTTCTGCCGCTCAACGGTCGCTACCCATTTTCCTCGCCTCCATTGCGGCGGCCGGAATTGGATACAGCCTATCGTTTTTGGGCGGGCTGAACTTGATTAATTCCAGAGCGCCCAAACAACACCGGGGAGGAACACTCTCGGCAGTTTTACTGGTGGCTTATCTCATGCAGGGGGTCATTGCGCTGCTTCTCGGCGCCATCGCCACAGCGCGGGGACTTCGCCTGGCGATCGACCTCGCTTCAGCGGCTATAGCAATGCTCAGTCTGATAGCCATTGCCTTGGCGGCGAGCAGATCTTCTGGCTTGATCCCCAAATCCGAAGCCGCGCTGAGGTAAGGAGCCTGTCTAATACCGTTACCCCCTTACAACCCATCAATCATTAAGGAAGGGTGACACCTTCCGTCCGTGCGTGTCGACCACGGTCGGCTGGGGCGCGTGTGGCCTTACGTGCGTCGGAAGAGCCGACTCAACGAAGACATTTGCTTGCAGTCTCGGCGTGGCGGTATTTCGCTGTATGATGTTCGTCAGCGTCGTTTTTCCGATCATTGCCGCCGTTTGAGGATCGAATCCTTGGTTCTGCCAAAAGAAACGATCTCCTGCTCTGAGAGCATGAAATTGGTCTGCGATAATCGCTTGGAAGGTAGGGCCGACGATGGCGCCGGCGGCATGTTTCTCTGCCAAACCGCCGATGAATAAGTCAACATTGTCGATACTGCCGTAAACGGACTGAAGGTTATTCTGCAGGACAGGATCACTGGTTAACTGCGCGAAGGAAGCAAATTTCTTTAATCCGATAGCCTGTCGTGTCTGGTTGAGTGTGCCGAGGCCTACATCGCTTTCGCGCTGAATATCGATGGCGATGAGGTCCATTTCATCGATGTCCCCGCCCACCAGGCCCGCGAAAAGCAGATTACGCAGAGCAGCCACCACGTAAACATCTGTCGCTTGAGAGAAATCGGTACCCAGGGAGCGTAGCAGCGGGTCGATCCCATTCGATTCATCTACCTCGGGCGTATTAAAAAACGCTTGCGCCAAAGATTGGGTGAAGACCACGTTGCCGTTCGCGTCGATCCCTTCTTGGGTGTCGGATACCTCCGAATGACCCATCCGAAAGGCTGCCGTCGAGAATTCCTGCGTTACCTGCGCATTGATCGTCGGGTCATAACCCTGGTAAGGTCCCAAGACAGCTCCAATGACCAGGGGCAAATATTCGGTATAGATGATGTTTTGATATTCCGCCGTGGTAATGGCTTTGGCCATATTATAAAGCTGATCGCCTGTCCAACTGGGATGCTGCATTTTGAGAGTACTGACCCAAAAATTGTGCTCGCGCATGAACAGGATCGTCAGCGCCGTCAATTCGGGATTCTCCATCACCCTTGGATCGCCGGTCACGAAAGTGTCGTTGACCACCGGGAGAGCCAATCCATTATCCGAGGTGGCTAACGTTCCGTCCGCGTTCCGCAGCGAGGCGGCGATGGTCGGGGTCGAACCGTACAGCTGGGAAAGATCAAGATATCCAGCGACTGTATTGATAATGGTGTTTGTCACTGGGCTTCTAGTGTCCCGGGTCATCGCGATCGTTGTTCCTGCTGTAAAAACTGGATCTCCGTCCGGCACGACGATATTGATCGAAGCGGAAGTTGGCGGAGTCTCTTCCAGGTCGATATCATGATCGACGAATTGGCCGAAGACATAGATCCAAGCGGAAACCAGGGGATCGTCCGTTTCACCGTTCTGACCATTCGCGCCTGTCCCTCCCGCAATGACGTTACTGATGGTCCTGGGGTTCGGAGTGTTCACCAGTCCGTCTTGAGTTCCGGGAGCGAAATTAAGCGGGGCCAAGGCCAGTTCGGGGCTTCCAGGGATGACATTAAGATTAGAATGTTTCAGATTGTTACCGGAACCGCCGATCGGGCGGAACTCTCTGAGCAGGCTGATCTGAGAGTTAGCCACAGCCCGATTCTGAGCGACTAATGGCGACGCAGCCGTGAAGAGGGTTAAACAGACTATCGCGCCTGGTTTAAGGAAGTTATTAGAAATGCGATTCATACTAGGAGTTTTCATTTTTTAGGTTAGGTACGCGCCATTCGTTGGCTAATGTTCAGGGTGGTTGTTTCCCAGCGGAGCGAGGCCTTGAGTTAATTATCCGGTCCAGGAGAAGGCGGTCGCGTTTGGCCGAACCGCCTGTCGGGTTCTTGGCGAACAGCGGTGTCAGCAGGGGACAGAGGCATTGGCCTCCCAGGATGAGCTTCACGCCCGGAGCCTGGAGAATCATCTCGGTCGAAAGCGGGACCTGGCATGGCGTCCAGATCTCCTTCGCCGGTTGCCGGGCCATCGGCTTCGACCAGGGGACGCCGGCCTCCGGAGAGCTGTTCAGTCAGAACCCGTAAGGCGGTTCGCCGCATTTCCGGATCGGAATCATTTGTCGCCGTCGCCATCAGAAAATCGCGCGCCGACTTTGATCCGGCGCTGGCCAATCCGCGCAAACAACGTTCCTTGACGGACTGTTCCACCGTGGAGCGGTAGATCGCAATGAATTGATCCGCCGCTCCCTCATCCGCGACTACCACTAACTGATCCAAAGCGGCGAGGCGGACCCGGAGCGATTTACTGGGAGCTGTGAGCTCTCGCAATTTGTCCCGCACTCTCGGATCGGCAGAATGACGACGGCTGAAACAGCGCAGAATAAATATCTTGGTGCGGTCTTCTTTGCTCTCGTCGAGGATTTGCAGGAGAGCTTCCGTCGCTTGATCGATGTTAATTGAGCTCAACGACACAACCGCTTGCTCCCGAACGTAGGGGTCATTGTCGCTCTGTGCGGAATTCTTGAGGAGCGCGATGATTTCAGGGTCCGGCCTCCCTGCTTGGTCGGCTTGGGCGGGGGGAGTGGCTGGTGAACGCTGCGACGATTTATCTTCCGGGATTGATGGCGGATCCTCCGCTCGGATGGACGAAGGAAAGGTGATTACCGGCAGCAGGCAAATGCCCGTTACCGAGATCGCTAACAATCCTAAACTTACAAAAAGCGTGGTCATCGGGCTTGGCTTTAACTCCCGATCGCAATCCGAAGCTAATATTCGGGAAACACGCTGATAGAGTTGGCGCCCGCAGTGACTAACTCCCGAGGCCAAGGAGGGTGACGGATGATCGCGGACTGCCAGGCGCGCCAATAACTGCGCGTAGATCTTTGGACGCGCGGCCCCAGCCACCACCCAATCGTCGCAAACAAGTTCGCGAAAGACTTGTAAATCTCTCCCGACTAACCAAAGGAATGGATTGAACGGATTGAAGGCTAGAAAGAGTCTCTGGATGAAATTCGACCAATCGTCGTAGCGCTCAAGATGCGCAATTTCATGGAGCAAGATTTGGTTCCAGTCATCCTGCGAGAGTTCCGCTACCAGGCTCGGAGGGACCAGCACTTTGGGGGCCCATAATCCAATCGCCATCGGCGCGTGGATAAGAGCCGACTCTGCTAAAGCAATTCTGCGGCGGCACACCGTATTCCGTGGCAAAGGGACGATACGCACTTGCTGATGTAGGGTCCAAAGCGCTTTGACCGCAAGAAGCAGCCGGGTCAGAAGAAGGAAAACTAGTATCGCCCAAACGACCGCGAGCAGAATCGGCCAGTTGACCGAGGCAATCCGACGCCACACCAGTGAACCCTGATGTTCGGATAGCTCAGGCATCAGCTCTCTAGAAAGAGCATGGGCGATGAATGGGCCGGTTGGGTGAGAGGGTTCTGCGATGCCGGAAGGGTGGGACTTCAGGTTCTCCGATCTTGATCGGAAAAGTTGGAGGCTGCTTGAGATTGGCGCAATCGCCAACACCAGGAAAAGCAATGAGAGGATTCGTTGGGAAGTCGCCGCCCGTCCGCGCCGCGCATTGATCAACAATGGGCTAAGGACTAAAAATGGGACGATGGTACCCACAGAAAGCAGAAGACCGGCCAAAAGGTGCTGTGTGAGCCCTACGGCCATCGGCTCGAACCAATTCACGGATCATCTCCTTCATCGATCAATCTCTGGATGCGCTCCAGATCTTCGACATCGATCTTCTCTGTCCGCAGCAGATTCATCACCAGCTGTTCGGGCGAGTTATCAAAAAACCGACTGAGGAGATTCCCTAACGCACTTTTTTGGGCCTGAGTCCGCTGAACCACCGGATGGTAAACGAAAGCTTGACCTTCCTTGGTGTGATGCACGTATCCCTTCCGCTCCAGGATACGCAGAGTCGTTAGAACGGTGCTGTAACTGCGGATTCCGCTTTCCGACAGCGCCGCGGTGACCTGAGCCACGGTTGCGGGACCGCGCTGCCAGAGGACTTCCATCGGACGCAGCTCGGCATCGGTCAAAACAGATGATTGTTTGCGGGCCATATCTATTAAAGAATTAATAGATTGATACTGGAATGGCCGGAACAGTCAAACAATTTCTTATAGGCTTTTGGAGTTTTTTTGTACAGATAAGCTTTTTTAGTCCGAATCAAGACATTCGGGCCGCCGCAAATTCTTAATCATGCATAAAACGGTCAATTGCAGCTTGCTGCATGGATCGGCCGTTCGGGGCCGATCGAGAGGTGTGCGCCCGGTTGATGCCGTACAGAAGAGGAATCCGCAATTCAGCGCAAGCCGTGTTGGATCGGGGCCAATCTACGTCAATATTTGTGCGCGAAAAGAGGCGGTCTGTTCTCCGCGGGCTGCACACGGGCTGGAAGCCCATGGTACATTGCTTTCCGGAGTGTGGAGTGATGTTTCGAAATCACTTACCCTGGATCGATGAATAATTTGGGACCAAGCGTACGATGATCTTTTGGACCACCCATATCCTGGCGGCTGGATTTCTGGCACTTGAGATCTTTTTGCTGGTAATGAAGCGGGGTCGTAACGCGGTGACAACGGGCGACCAGGGCACTCTCCGGTTAGTATGGATTTTGATCAGCGGCGGTTGCCTGGTGGGATTCTTGCTGGCTCCAAGAGTGTCTGTTTTCCGCTGGCCTGAAAGCTTGGCGATCGTTCTTCTGGCGGATATGTTGCTGCTGGCCGGAATCAGCCTGCGGATCTGGGCCATAGTGCATCTTGGAAAATTATTCACGGTAGACGTCGGCATCCAGCAAGGGCACCGTGTGGTTCAGGATGGTCCGTACCGCTTCGTGCGACATCCGTCGTATTCGGGCTCGATGATCGCGCTGACTGGAATGGCCTGCCTTACCTTCAATTGGCTGGGATTCCTTGTCATCATTGTCAGTTCGCTGATCGCCTACAGCATTCGTATATCCGCCGAGGAAAAGATGTTGTTTCTAAACCTGGGAGAAGATTACCGCCGGTATGCTGCACGGACTAAACGACTGATCCCTGGAATCTATTGAGAAGATGATGTCCGTCTTCCTAACCTAACTTGTGCTTACTATCGTAGTCGTGCTCGTTCTCGTTGTCGTTCTTTAGCCGGCCCGAAGTGGAAAGCTTAGTCCAGGGTCTGCAGTTTGGACATTTATAGAACGTCACGTCGGAGAATTTTCGCCTCGTCGGTCATAAGGCCAATCCGTGGCCCGAAGTGGCCTAAAGAGCTTAGCCCAGGGTTTACCCTGGGTAGTTCCCCCACCCGAATTAGCCCTGAAGGGGCCATGAGATACGGCGATAATCTGCTCGGAACCTTTGAACCGGATCGCGTGCGCGCTTCTAGCCCCTTCAGGGCGAAACGTTTATTTTCGACTAACCCAGGGTAAACCCTGGGCTAAGCTATTTTGGCCACTTCGGGCCACGGATTGGAAACGTCCAAACTCCAGACCCCGGAGCTAAACCCTGGGCTAAGCTTTCTTGACCACTGCGGGCCCGTATGACAGACGCCAAAAGCGTAGTCCTAAAGTCAAGTTAATGTCTCCTATAAAATCTCTGCTTGGGGCAAAAAACCTCCCGAAGTGGTCTTCTGCAAATG
>DATHPI010000424.1:0-2939 GCA_035484035.1 Chthoniobacterales bacterium | reverse complement strand
CTCTTTGTATCTTTCCAATTGCAACGGTTGGGCAATAGTCGATTGAACTTCCAGGGTCGCTTCTTGCGCGTGAAAATAGTTTTTCTTGGCCTCCGTGTTGGACGCCAATTTAAAGAGAGCTCCATACATGAGCGAGCACTCGGAGAAGCGACGCACTACCTTTTCACGCAATTCGACGCCATCCTTGCTTTTTTCTATTGCGCTATTTATCGCCGAGATCACATCGATCACGGCCCATGTGCTATCACCGTTGGTGACTTGTGCGTAGGCAAGGCGCGGCGAGATCATCACAGCCAGTATCAGGCCCAGGACCGGCAGCAATCTTGACCCAAAACTGTCGGACATGGCTGGTTCCTCAAAATTGAAAATTTGGCGGGGCGCGTGAATTTTGCGACGCGCCCTGTCGATATCGGTCTTGCGATGGTTTTCATCGCTATTACGCCTCGATCGCCGGCGGTTTCGAAATGTTGCCAATCAGACCCTGAGAAATTCTCGCCCTTCATCCGTGCGGCATTAAGATTGCGGTACGACGGAAAGGCGGATGCGATAAAACCCCGTTTCCATGGTAGCGGGGGAGGGACTCGAACCCCCGACCCCAGGATTATGATTTCTAGGTCCTGGATTTCCGGGAATTTCTGGTTGTTTCCATAACTTTACTTTCCTTCGGATTTCCAGCCATTTCTGCCACTTCTCGATTGCTTCCGCTTTGCTTTGGTTTACCTTGCTCATGGTTGTATGTCGGTTGTACAAAATCCATGGCCCTCGTTATTTGACCCCCGATTTTGTAGAATCTGCCGTCGTCGAGCCGGGCAAACGGCGGACGATCTATTGGGACAAAAACTTTCGGACCTTCGGCCTTTTCGTTAGCGATACTGGCCACAAAAGTTACGTCCTGCAATATCGCGATCGAAACACTCGCCAACAATCTCGGGTGACGTTCAAGTGCGAGGTGGGCGAGAAAGCCAAGATCGGGCTCAAGGAAGCCAAAGATCTTGCCAAAGAGGCGCTTCTTCGAATCCAAGTAGGCGGAAAGCCGCTTGTCGAAATCGGCGCGAAGGCGCGCCAGGGACAGACATTTAAGGCAGTCGCTGATGAATACCTCAAGGTTCTACGGACGAGAGTTACCAACGGAGAATTGAGGCAGAGCAGCCTTGATGCGATCGAGCGGCAGCTAATCGGTAAAGAGCGCACGAAGAAAGTACATTGGAAACCGCTTCACAGCCTGAATATCGCAAGCATCGATCGCGCGACTGTCGCTGCACGGCTCCGGAAGATTGCCGACCAGCATGGGCCAGGAGCCGCCGATCAGTCACGGGCAAGCCTTTCCACGCTCTTCGCCTGGACGATCGGGAAGGCATCTGTGACGCCAATCCCGTGGAGGGCACGAACCGCCAGAGCGAGGGTAAGGAGCGCGAGCGCTCCCTGATTCAAACTGGCGAGAAACCGTCGTATGACGATTTGATTGCGGTGTGGAAGGGTACACCCGACGATGAAGATGGCAAGATCATTCGCTTGCTGATCCTGACCATGTGCCGGCGCGATGAGATCGGTAGTCTGAAGTGGTCTGAGATCGACAGGGAAGCTCGCCTGATTCGTTTTCCCGGCACGCGCACTAAAAACGGCCAGGAGCACGTTGTCCCCCTCTCCGCCCCTGCTATGGCGATCATTGAGACTGTTGAACGGCGTAAAGACCGAGACCTTTTGTTTGGCTCGGGCAAGGGCGCATATTCTGGCTGGTCGAAAGCTAAAGAACGGCTCGACAATCTCGTTCCGATCAAGACGCCATGGGTTTTGCACGACTTGCGCCGCTCCGGTCGTACGGGTTTAGGCATCCTGGGGATTGCCCCGCATATCGCTGAGGCAGTGTTGAACCACCTGCCCCCGAAGCTGATGCGGACCTACGACAGAAACAGATATGAAAAGGAAAAGCGCGAGGCGCTGAACCTTTGGGCCGCCCATTTAATGGGCCTCGTGAGCGGCAAGGAAATCTAATGACCCTTCTATGCCGTCGCGCCGCAACGCGTCGATCGGCCTCGCCGTGTCTCGCGCCGTCAATCGATATAAAACTGCGGAAGCAGGAGTCCAAAGTAGTTATGTAAACTATGATAATGCTGGAGGCTTGGCGAGAACACCATGGTCATAGTTGGTGTGTTTGGCGCAATCCTGTTGCTTGGCCATCTATGAGGGCGGCGCCGCGCGCCGGATTGCTGTCAGAATCAGAGTCGGCGCGGCTAGGGTCGCTCCCGAAAAGCTGGACCGCACCAGCCTGCCGCGTCGCCAACCTGCGGTGCTCCGCGCGGAGGGCGACGTGAATTCATCCAAATCTCAGGAAGCGGCTGTATCCAACCCCCAAAGCGTTTTGCGCGGCTGGCTGATTGAACGCTTCGTAGACGAGCAGAAGGCCACACACGAATATCTGTTGCTCACGGAGGATCGGGGTCCCTCTCGGCGAGTCCCACCCTCTCTCGTGGTGGCCGCCCAATGGGCGTGGCTGCGCCAGAAGGCGGGGACTATTCCAGAGGAGGTGCAGAGAGCCGAGATTGATTTGATGTACGCCGTGAGCGTTGGGATGTTTCCTGAACTGCTGATGATGCACCGGACGACCAGCATCGAGCTTCGGCAAGGCCAGCAGCCGGAAGGTTTTAACGTCAACGGATCGATGAACTTCCAGATTTTGTTGAAGTAATTTGACTCGCTGATGCGTCCATCGCCGGAAGCTTGGGTGATACCGGCTTTCGGTTTTGACTCACCGGCGGACTCGCTAGCCCCGGCAAACGGCCTTCTGTGAGGAGTGTTATGGACACTGCAAGCCTTTATGGGCCATCGCTCAATTGCGAATAACGTTGTCTACACGGCTGTCGCCGATAAGCGGATCAGAAACATCTGGGGCAATTGAGGCGTCGCCGACTTCTGGTTCGCCCGTCATCGCCTCCACTGGC
>DATHPI010000423.1:0-4646 GCA_035484035.1 Chthoniobacterales bacterium | reverse complement strand
TGAAATACGTTGATCTCGTCGAGATAAACATCAAAGGGAGCATCGAAGATTTTACCAATCGGGTTGCGCTTCAAATAACTGTGCAATTCAAATTGCAGGTTACGGGATATTTCTTGATGAAAACGGTTCGGCGCAGGAGCCATATAAAGATCGCCTTGGATCAACTGATACCGCGGCCCGGTTTCTGGCAAGAGCTTGTAATTCTCGACAGTGAGCGGCGGGAAATGAGTGTTCACGGGCATCGAAAACAGTACGATCAAACGTTGCTTCGTTCAATATCTCCAATGGTCATGTCTTTAAACATCCATCAATCGGAAGCGCGAAAGACATTGGACTGCACAATCAACTTGATCAAGCCAGGCGGCATCGGCCTGATTTTTCTCATCGCGAAGATCTTAAACGATTGGACGAACTCGACAAAGCGATGGTCGATCTGGCCAGTGAAAATGGTTGGGTTCGTCCCGGAGTTTCCTATGACGTCATTACCGGTTGGCTCAACGCCGGTCCTCCAACCATCAGCGCGTTCGAGCAGTCGAGCAAACTGATCGAGTTCGAACCGACGCTTGGAAATGGAGTTTTAGGGGTTGATCGAGAGACGGCTATCTCGTTGCTCAAGCAGAGTGATTTCGCGTTTTTCACGACGCTCCCTAAAGTGGGCATCTATCCCTTTTACAAGCATATCGCTGAGTACTGGGACGAACTCAAACTCTGGGCTGACGAGAACCTGATCGTCGCTCGGATCATTCATTTCTCCGACTTTACCGCCACGCTTTATGTTCGCCCGACCGCGAAAATCCTGGGCCTTTCGGGGGGGGTGGATCACCAGCCACGGCTTGTCAATTGAAGCGGCGACCTCAATCCTGAAGCGGTTCCCGGTGATCCAGTTAACCGGTCCCGCAGACTACAAGAACCTGCTGAAGATGCCGACTGTCGAGGCAACGATCGTTGCAGACGAAGGCTTGCAAACAGCGCCTGCGACATTCCAGCGCGCTGGAAATAACTACAAATCGTGATCGACACCTCGAAAATCCGATTTCCAGTGACCGATACCGTTGTTGAAATCCAACTCAGTTTCGACTCGTCTTTCGTACCGAAAAAGAAAGGGAGCCGGCGTGACGATCGGGAATTGGTGGTCCAGGCACCCGCGCTAATCCGACTGATGCGCAGGTAAGAAGCGCGTTATCCCGCATTCAATTATCGCAGCGCCTGCAGCCTCGCAATCGAGAGATCTTCTCAGGCCCATCGACTCTAACTGGAAAAAGGCGCTGAAACTAAGAATCTTTGCTCTGATCTGATCGCGGTACCTACAATGTAAATCCAGCCTTCTCTGCGTCCTGTGCGAACATCTTTACGGTATCAAGCGATAGAGCTCCCAAGTTCGTCCCGACCAACTTCAGAGCCTTGTTGAGGATGTCGTGAGGTACGGTGACAATGTCACATTCACAGTGATCCGCCTGAATCAAATTCAACACTTCCCGAACGCTGGCCCACAAAAGTTCAGCTTTAGGCAACTCTTCCAGCAGCACCTTACTCGCACTCATCAACGGCACAGGATCTCTTCCGGTGTCTGCGATTCGCCCTGCGAATACCGAGACAACCGCAGGAACGTCAGGATGCAAAGCCTGACTCACCTCGCGGACCTGTTTCAACGTCAAGATGGCAGTGACATTTAATTGGACCTGCGCCTCCGCAAGTTCTCTGATCAACGGAATAGACGTTTCGCCTTGAGAATTGGTAATCGGAATCTTCACATACACGTTCTGTTGCCAATCGCGAATTTTCAGCGCTTGCCGTTTCATCTCCGGAAAATCATCCGAGAACACCTCAAAGGAGATCGGCTTATCCTTGATGAAAGCCAAAGCGTCTTTCGCGAAGGACTCGTAATCCTGGATACCCGCTTTACGCATCAGTGTCGGATTTGTCGTAAGACCTTTGATCAATGGATTTCGGTAGAGGCTGATCATTCCTTCGAGATCAGCTCCATCTGCGAAAATCTTCACCGCCAGGCTCTCAAGTCCTTGCATCATTTGTCTGATCCAATTGCTCGATCAGTTGCGCCGCACCGAGGAGGTCACGCGCACGAAAGTCCGGATCCCGGTTCAATTTCTCCTCGTAGCCCCAATCAATAAAGATCGTCTGACATCCCGCGTTAAAACCGCAGTCGACATCCCGCCACCGATCTCCGATCATGAAACTCTTTGCAAGATCAATTTTCAGGGCTTCGGCTGCTTCCAACAACATCCCAGGCTGCGGCTTGCGGCAGTCGCACGGATCGCCAAAGGCCACGCCTCCATGGAAGCAAACCATCAAACAGTCGATAGGCAGCTGTTGAGAAAGCCACCGATGGACGGTCTCCACTTCCTCACGACCGAGAGTTCCGCGACCCACATCCGGTTGGTTTGTCGCCACCACCAGGAGAAACCCTAGTCTCTTAAGTGCCTCGCAAGCCTCGGCAACGCCCGGCAAAATCTCGAATTCGTCCACATTGACCGGTGGAAACGGCTTACCGTCACGTATCAGAGGACGGTTGATAACGCCGTCACGGTCCAGGAAGATCGCTCGGCGGGGGACCGGGGAAGTGCCAGTGCCGGTGTCAGAATTGAAACCTGGGATTCGGCTTTTCATCCGGTTTTTCGACGTTCACTCCTTCGCCTCTTAAGCCAACGCGCCTCCTTCTTGACCTCTGTCGCCGCTTTGGGCGTTCGAACGATTCTCAGCGGCGACGGTAAGATAGAATAAGGCAAGTAAGGTAAGATAAAAGCCGGAAACTAAAATGCCACGTAGACGAATGGCTTGGTAGGAAGAGTGAAGCGGTAGATCAAATAATGGAAAAAAATTCCCATCAGGAGTCCGAGAATCACCGAAACGAAGCCCCAAAATGTTTTCGGTGCCAACCGGTGGATTAAGATTGCCATCAGGAGCCCGAGAACGGCGTAAAACAGCCTACGAACAACATGATCTAATATCCCCGCTAACATCGTTTTCCTTCCCCTACGGACCGAGTTCCTTCGGGGCCGCTGAGAGATAACCGAGTTGCACAGCTATCGATTGGATTTCCGGTGCGATGGCGGATGCCATCTTTTGGCCCCCGGGAGGCCGTCAGGTGCGCTCGGTCCGCAAAGTCTTCGTCAGTCCAGTTCTGGCCAATCAGCGTAGAACGGTAACCGGCCTTTTGCAGCGAGGATTTTCCTTGCGTGAAGGCAAATTTGTAGGCCTCACGTTCGTCTCTAGAAAGTTGATCTACAAAATCGGTTCGCGGCAAACGACTTCACACCAGAATTGGAAGTGCCTTTGGGCAATTCTCCACTCGCCTGGGCCTCCCAATCCAAGTACTCATAAGGCCCCCCAGCCAAGGGTAGTAGCATCGACATGGGCTCCGCATTCGCAACATAGATCAAACGCGTATATTTCTTCGCTACGACAGCTCCCATTTCCGTTGGGCGGCCGCCGCGAAAAGCCAGATTGACCACGGCAAAATCCGGACCCAAGGCTCGTTGGAGTTCTTTAGTCCAGAGTTGATCCCTTTTCTGCCCCACGCCCAACAGGACTGAATTACCTCCGACCAAAAAACGAGAATTTTCCGCGGTGACGCCACATGGCTCACTAGTTCTGTGAGATTGTCCAACGACGGGTAAAAATATCCTTCAGGGGAGATCAGAGGATAACTGCGCTCATAGGCAACAAAAAGATTCTGTTTACCCGCCCACCGTCCGGCGAACACCATCAGGCTGAATCCTGCGAAAATCCCGATGAAAACCAAGCCCGGACTTAACCGTTGACCGATTTCTCCAGCAGTGGGACGGGTGACGCACGGCTCATATCACGAAGAGCAGACGCGCCATGTTCACCGCTTTATCGACCGGGTAAAGAACAAAAGCCAGCCCAGCCAGACAAAGGCCTGAGTCAAAAGCCAATTGACAGGTCTCAATTTCGAAAAGATTCGTTCGAGATTCCGACCAAGCTCGAAGGGCAGGTAGCGGTAGGAAACACACACTCCAAGGCCGAGCCCGTGGTACAACCCCCAGAGGACGAAATTCCAGGCCGCTCCGTGCCAGAGTCCGCACAATCCAAAGGCGATCAACCCATTGAAAATCCGACGGGGGCCCGGCTGTGGCGGCTGCCGCCCAACGGAATATAGACGTAGTCCCGGATCCATGAGCTGAGCGAGATGTGCCATCGCTGCCAAAAGTTCTGGATACTGGTCGCGAAGTAGGGCCAGTTAAAGTTTGGCGGCAGGCGAACACCGATCATTCTGGCCAGTCCGATGGCGATGTCGCTGTATCCGCTGAAATCGAGGAGAATTCGAAAAGCGATCGCGGTGAAAAGAAACCGGCGCTGGTCCAGGAGAAGGTCGGCAAACCTATCCTGATAGGTGTCCAAATAGAGGGTCAAGAGGGTCAGGTTATCGGCAATGACTTTCTTTAGGTAACCAAAAGCTACTTGAACGATGCCCACCATAACATCCTGAGCGTTGACTTTCGCCACTCCCTCCTTCAGCGAAGGGATAAATTGCTCGAACCGTTTGATCGGTCCCGCTACTAGAGAGGGAAAAAAAATCGAAAACGCCGCGAATCGGAAAACATCCCTCGATGGAGGGGTACCCGAACGCACATCGTAAAGGTAATGGACGAATTCAAAGGCAAAGA
>DATHPI010000422.1:0-7336 GCA_035484035.1 Chthoniobacterales bacterium | reverse complement strand
GACACGCCCTACGCCGACCCGCCGACCCGTTTCTCCCCACGCCCTACGCCGACCCGCCGACCCGTTTCTCCCCACGCCCCCGCCGATACGTTTCCCCTTTGACTGCGGTCAACCTTTCCGCGAGCATTTCCTGCGATCATTCTATGACCTGGTATTATGGGGTAGACGGGCGGCGCGAAGGTCCTATCGAGGAAGCAAACCTGGAAACTCTTGAACTCTCTGGAGCGATCGAGTGGAGCACTCCAGTTTGGCGGCAGGGGATGAGCGAATGGAAGCCGTTTGGAGAAATGTTTAACCGCGCTTCGGTCCGTTGTCACGAGTGTCATCGAAACGTCGATCAGGAGTCGGCCGTCCATTACCGGGATTTATTCATTTGCCCAGGATGCAAAACCTTGTACTTCCAGAAGGTTCGCGAAGGATTGGCCAGCGAAGAAACAGCGCACTACGGCGGATTTTGGATTCGGTTTTCTGCCAGGCTGTTGGATGGGTTGTTCTTGTTGATCGTTAGGGGTCCCTTAATGGTGATCAACGCCGTCTTCGTGCAGATGCATCCACTCCCGGTGCCCGGTGGCATGGGAGGACTAGAAAACACTGCCCAGTTAGGCACCTTCCTGACCTTGGAGGCTGCCTATCTCCTTCTTGGCATGATCCTGTCGTTGGCTTATGAAGTCTTTTTCGTCGGACGTTTCGGAGGCACCCCAGGGAAACTTTTGCTTCACCTGCGGATTGTCCGTTCAGATTTTTCCAGAGTTACCTACAGCAGAGCGGCCATTCGTTTTTTTGGACTGCTGATCAGCGATCTGACCATGTACATCGGCTACATCATGGTTGCTTTCGATCCGCAGCGTCGCGCGCTTCATGACTACATCGCGGACACCCGAGTAATCAAACGCGACCGCCTTACGGAAAAAAGCTAACCTCTCTCTTTCGGATTTTCAGTTTAGATGGTCGCAAATCTGAGTTGCCCTCACTGCAGTCAACCATTGCCGGTCAATTTGTTTGATCCGGGACAACCGGTGCAGTGTCCGGCATGCCGCTCGCGCGTTGAGGCCTACATTTTCCCGGAACTCTACAAACAACTTCCTTCTCGCCCCGCCATCCGTCTCGCGCTTGAGCACGAAGCTGTTTGTTACTTTCATCCTCGATACCGTCCGATAACTCCATGCGATCATTGCGGCCGGTTTCTCTGCGAAATTTGTGCGATCAGCCTCGGTGCCAAACATCTTTGTGTGGAGTGTTTTGCAAAAGTGCGAACGCAAAAGGACGAAACCGGGTTGGTTCGTTACGCTGCTTTGTACGACAATGTGGCTCTTTTCCTGGTGACAGCCCCGGTGATCACGGTGATTTTCTGGATTTTCACAATTTTCACTGCACCGATCTCGCTGTTTTTGTCTTTCTACTACTGGTCAAGACAGTGGAATCTGGTGCGCCGTTCCCGTCTTCGTTTTGCTATCGCCATTCTGCTCTCGCTTCTATTGATTGCCCTCTGGATATTCATCATCTACTTGGCGGTAACCAAACGGAAGTAACCTATCGTATCCGGCTTCATGACTTACACTAGAATCTCCAATGGTGGCCTGCTGATGAGCGTGATTCCCGGGCTAAGGACAAAGCTCTACCTGGGCCCTGATCACCTCTTGCTGGTCGAACAATTGATATTACTTGAACGCTATAAGCGATTTTATTTCCGGGACATTCAAGCAATCACCGCAGCGCAAAGCGCACGTTGGATCGTCTTCGGAACGATCTGGGGGGTTCTGGCGTTGGTCGCCGGACTCTTTTTCGTGGTCCACCATCCTTTAGCAGTGGGTGCGGGAACGTTCTTCACCGCGCTGTTTGGATTTGCCTTTGTCCATAACTTAGTGCGGGGACCCACCTGTGTCGTGCGACTGCGGACAGCTGTTCAGACCCACCGGGTGGCGCCGTTGGAGAGAATTCGCACCTTTCACCAACGAATGGCAACGATTGAGCCGCTGATCCGGCAAGCACAACTCCCGGACACACGGTCCTCAAACCCACCCTAAAATCCAATGGATTTGACTTTACGAAAGTGCGCGATCCACGGGGATCGGAAGGCCATTGCCCGCTGTCCATCCTGTGCCAACTATTTCTGTAGAGAATGCGTCACCGAGCATGAAGGAAGATTCCTGTGCTCGAACTGCCTGCAGAGAAGATCAGCTCCGATCGAACACGCCCACCGGACCGGCGGGAGGTTCGCGACCGCCATCGGCATCGGTATCGGCATAGCGGTCGCCTGGTTTTTCTTTTACCTGATCGGACAACTTCTCATTCTGATTCCGTCGAATCTGCATCATATCGGCTAATGCGGATTGACCGGAAAACGCTCATTCGAATCGAGGAAGCTAATTCAACTGCATCTCTGCAGGTAGCTTATCTGGGTGGTCAGCGATTAGATTTCCCTTGCCACTTTTCTATGATAGCGGAGATCTTTTTAACGCCTTCAAGAACACGAGGGCCTGGTTGAAGAATATCCGCCGAATCGATCTCGTAAATTTCACCGCTTTTTACAGCCGATATGACGTCCCAGCCAGGTCGAGTCGTTATCTGTCGCAAATCGACGGGTTTTCCGCACCAACTGGCGAAAATGATCTGAGGATCTGCACTGCAGACAGCGCTGCTTTCGACTTGCCGCTCCCGAGCAGATTTAGCGTCGGGTCGAGAGAATATGGTTTCGTCACCACCGACAATCCTTATGGCTTCACTCACCCAACCGATGCCAGTGATAAGCGGCTCGTCCCATTCTTCAAAGTAGACTCGAGGGCGCGGCTCCTGATCGCGCCGCAAATCCCGAAGCTGGCGCTCGAAATCGGAGGCCAGCTTCTCGGCTTGATTAGAGCATCCGATGGCTCGCCCAATCAACAGGATCGCTTCGGCTATTCCGCGCAGCGAGTGCTGATTCGTCGCAAGTACAGTGTAGTGGTTCCGAATGAGATCGGCTGAAATCTGGGCCTGCACGTCAGAAAATGTGATCACGAGATCGGGTTCGATCGGAAGCACTTCCTCCATTTTGAGCGTTGAAAAACCTCCGACGACAGCGCGCCCTACTCGCATGGATCTCGGTGCGAACGCGCTTACCGCCGCGACACGATCAGCTGCCCCAAGTCGGTCACAAATATCGGCGGACTCACCACTCAGACAGATGATGCGCTCCGGAAACATGTTGCGATTGATTTCTTTACTTGTTTGGATACTAATCGGCAACTTTCTCATCTGATTCCACCAAATCTGCATGATATCAGCTAATGCGGACTGACCGGACAGCGCTCATTCTAATCGAGGAAGCTATTCAACTGCTTCGTGCCGCTCCGCCCACCGCCTATGCGCTCTACTACGCAGGAACTATCCCTTTTGTGCTGGCGCTCTTCAGTTTCTGTGCCGAGATGAGCTACAGTCGCAACGCTCGTGACAACTGTGCTGTGTCGGCTCTTGCCATGGCAGTGACCTATTGTTGGATGAAAGGCCTGCAGGCGTTCTGTTGCCGGGAACTCGTCCGCGTCTACACCGGCGACGTCCAGAGATGGTGGAAACCCGGGAGGATGCTGGCCATTTGGGCTAGGCAAATCGCATTTCAACCGCTCGGTTTATTCATCCAACCGCTCGCCTGGTTGCTCGTTTTTCCTGTCACCTATGTGTCGGTATTTTTCCACAACTTGAGTGTTCTGGGCGGGGCGGACCGGAACGATGTCAGGAAAAGCTGGGAGTTAGCCCGCCTCCAGCCGAAACAGAGCTACGCGGTATACGGTCTCTTGTCTCTTTTGGCGCTGATTGTTTTTGTCGATGTGTACGCAATCGTTTTTTCCATCCCATTCCTTTTCAAGCTATTGTTCGGGATCGAGAGTTTTCTGACACGAAATTATACCTGGGCCTTCTCTCCGGTCTTCTTGCTCGCGATTGCCGCCGTCGCTTATTTTTTACTCGACCTACTGGCCAAAGCAATCGAGGTGATCCGCTGTTGCGATGGCGAATCCCTGACAACCGGTCGGGATTTGTTGCGGAGGCTGCAGCAAAGTAAGCGAAGCGTCCCCGCTTTACCTCGTTTAGCTGTCCCCGCTTTGCCTCTACAGTTACTCTGCGCCGCCCTTTTCACGCTCTTGCCTATAGATGCCTCAGCCAGCTCGCTCGAAACTAGCGGATCCCAAAATGAACCTCGAAATCAGCCGCTCACCCGACTGGCACTGGATCGCCAGATCGAAGGGGTGCTGCAAAATCCGGAATTTAGTTGGCGGGAAAAGGCCGGCCCGGACCCAGCCTCGCCGGGCCGGAAACGAGAGTCACTAGTCGATCGATGGATGGCGTCGGTCCGCTCAATGCTGGTTTCATTCGGAAGTTGGCTCAGCCGCACGTTGCAATCGTTGCTTAAGCCATTCGATTTTAAATCCCCGGTTGCTCAACCGGCGAAACCCGAAGCCGCGCTTTCTGCTGGATTGTTCAATGCGCTTGGTTACCTGCTTTGGGCGGGATTCGCCGGAACCTTGATTCTTTTCGGGATCCGGATCCTTAACATCAAGGCCACGAGTCTTCCTCTTTCAGTCGCCCCTTCGCCGAAACCGGATCTGGCAGAGGAAGAAGTCGAAGCAAATCAGCTACCAGACAATGAATGGTACGCGCTGGCGTGTAAGAAAATGGCGACCGGTGAATTTCGGCAGGCCCAACGCGCCCTGTTCCTGGCAATCCTTTCATATCTCGCTTCCCACCGTTTGATCACGGTCCAGAGATGGAAATCGAACACCGACTATGAGATGGAACTGGTGCGCAACGCCAAACATCTTTCCGAACTACCCAGGCTCTTCGCGCAGAGTCGGCTTGCGTTCGAAAGTTGCTGGTACGGTGCGGGCACCGTGACACCCGAAGACTTCGCTCACTACCACACGATTTACGAACGGATCAAAAATGAGGCCACCTGAAATCGTGCGCCTGGTCTCGTGGGGCATTCTGATCGGCGGTTTTTGCGCCCTGTTACTCTTCGGATGGCAAACCTTCCGTTGGCGTCTGGAAACTGGAGACACTTTCCCGGAGTATTCAACCTTCCGTGCCGATCCCAAAGGATTGAAGGCATTCTATGAAAGTCTTCTGGCCAGCGACCAGGTGCATGTCAGCCGCCGGATGCAGTCGTCCAAAATTCTTCCGTCCGGCGAAAATCAGGTTCTCGTGCTGGCAGGTATTCGGGCCGATCAATCAACCGTTTCAAAGGAGGATTCGCAGTTGTTCGATCATTGGTTGGCCACCGGTGGACGTTTAATCTTCGCTCTGCGACCGGAAAAAAATCAACCGGCCCAAAACCTGGCCGCTCCGCTGGAAAACCAGGATGAAACAGACCGTCCACTCAGTGTGCCATGGCGAACCTTATTGCGGCGCTGGGGAGTTGAGACAGTGCCGCTCAGTGGGATGCATTCGGCGACAACTGACTCAAATTTGTTCGGCAAGATCCCTCGTTGGCTCGGTCGCGATTCCTTTGATCGTTTAACATCTGGCTGGAAGGTAATCGCCGTTCAAGACGGAAAAAACGTCATTGTCGAGCGAACCTTCGCTCGTGGATCGCTCGTCCTGCTTGCCGACTCCTATCCGCTGAGCAACGAAGCACTCGCGACCAATCGAAATACAGGTTTTCTTCTTTGGCTGATCGACGATCGCTCCGGCGTTCTGTTTGACGAGACGCATCTGGGGCTCAGCGAGCGACCCGGCATCATGACCCTCGCGCAACGCTATGGATTGCAGGGGACTGTCATCAGCGTCGTTGCTGTTCTCTTGCTTTTTATTTGGAAGTGTCAGTACACACTAGTTCCAAGAGCCAGGATTGCTCCCGATGGACTGACTGTTTCCGGCTGCAGCTCGGATCAAGCTTTTCTTAGCCTTTTACGGCGCAACGTTTCTCAAAAGGAACTGATAGGCATCTGTATCAGAACCTGGCTGAAAACTGCCCGGCCGACACCAGCGCAGCTTGGGAGACTGGAAGAATTCCGGGCTGACCCCGGTGAGAAAAAATCGGTCGCCGAGCGATACAACCGGCTGACAACTCTTCTGAACGAAAAACTATGAATCAAGCGTTGGATGAGCTGAACGAAATTCTAACTCGCACCCGCGCCCAGGTAGCCAAAGTTGTGATCGGTCAGAAGCTTCCGGTTGATCTCTCTTTAATCGCGATTCTCACCAACCAACACGCACTTGTGGAGGGAGTTCCCGGAGTCGCGAAAACATTGCTGGTGAAAACACTGGCCCACATTCTAGGAAGTCAATTTAATCGCATCCAGTTCACGCCCGACCTGATGCCGTCGGATATTATCGGGACAAGTATTTTCAACCTGCAGAAAAACGAATTTACTTTCGTGCCCGGACCAGTCTTTACGACCTTCCTGATTGCAGACGAGATCAATCGTGCACCGAGCAAAACCCAATCGGCATTGCTCCAGGCGATGCAAGAGCGGCAAGTTACGGTCGACCGAACCACCTACGACCTATCCCGGAATTTTACAGTGTTTGCAACGCAAAATCCGATTGAGTACGAAGGCACCTATGCTTTGCCGGAAGCGCAAAAGGACCGGTTCATGCTTAAAATTCGGATGGATGTTCCGGACCGCGAGGAAGAATTGAACCTGGCGGAACGAATGTTAGGCGAAGAGGCTCCTGAATCCGTTCTTAACCGGGGTAGCGTCGAAACGGTGGTCGACGAAAAAAATCTCCCCCGGCTGCGAGCGGCCTTAAACGAGGTTCTGGTGAAGCCCGAACTGTTAACCTACCTGGTGGATATCATCCGCGAGACCAGGAAACATGACAGCGTCCTGGTTGGAGCGGGTCCGCGGGCCACACAGGCGTTGCTTCTGGCCAGTCGCGCCCATGCCGCATTAAACGGCCGGGATTTTGTCACACCGGATGATGTGCGCGTCTTGGTTCAACCGATCCTGGAACATCGCGTAATGTTGCGTCCGGAATTCGAAATCGAGGGAACCGAGATTGTCACTATCGTGCGGCAAATCCTGGAGAAGATTCCCGTTCCGAGATGATCGCGCCCCGGCTTCGTCTGGTCCTGGTGATGTTCCTGGTGGCTGTGCCCTTTGCCACTGCAGCGGGATTGAACCGTGGATTTCTTCCGATGGCGTTACTGCTGATTGGTTTCACACTTATCGTCGTGCTTTGCGATCTTGCTCTCGGTCTTGGCCGTTATCGACACTTGCAATTCTCGATTCCTGATATTCTCCATGGGATCCGGGACGAGCGCGTCGAACTGGAGGTCCGGGTGCGAGGGACTGTCCAAGGCAACGGTTTTGTCCATCTTGCCGTCCGTTTTCCCGACGGATTGGAACCGGACGAGGAACAGACT
>DATHPI010000421.1:0-13883 GCA_035484035.1 Chthoniobacterales bacterium | reverse complement strand
ATTTCATTGGCAGCGGCTGAAGCAGAGGATCGGGCAGAAGTGCAAGAGCGGTCCCATCGCCCTAAACATTCTCGGTCCAGCGGGTTTGTGGGTCTTACGCAAACTACGAACCCGGGCCTTCGGTTAATTTACAGATCGTTGACAGATAGCCCTTCGGGCTTCTGACTCCCAGCAAAGCAACGGTCCGGAATCGGAGAATTCCGAGGGAGGCTGAGCTATGCGGACGTCGACCGCAAAACGGCATCTAGGCTTTAGTGCTTTGCTCACTAAAAGACCTTCGTCTTGTTACTCTTGTGCTTTTGGTTACGTCGCCGGGCACTAATGGTCTGACCCTCAGCCCGCTCGAAGATCAAGATTCATTTTTAGACCTGTCCCCACCCAGAGATTCACTTTGGGACCTGTCCCCGCGCAGCGATCGGCAGACAGGGAGGATCGCTCGCACTGAGACTGCTACGCCTGCCAGGAAAATGAAGGCGCACGAGCGCTGCGGCCAGTTATCAAAGTATTTGAAGTGCTCTGACCTGTCCCCAAACGACGGATCAGGAAAGGGACAGGTCAAATTGTCAACTACCCGGCAAAGGAAGTGAGGGATTGTGGGATTGCTTATCGAAAAGGACAATCCAGGGAGTTTACTCGAGTTTCTAAAGAAGGTTGTGAACCTGTGAACCTGGGGTTCCTAAGTCATCTAGTCACCCCGACCTGTCCCCACCCCGAATTGGGTCCTCTCAGAAGGGACAGGTCTCTTTTCGATTTTTAGATTGAGGTTGGCGCCAAAAGGGACAGGTCAAAGTGTAACAGTGGCAGCGGGTTCGATTGGCTCTTTCCAAAAGGGATGCGTCAGGTTTTGGGATTCCTTGGCGTTCTTTAGCAGTTTTTCGTTGCCGCGATAAAACTCCTGGCTGGGGAGCTATCTATTTACGAAATTCTCGCTTTCACCCCCCGAAAACAGTGGCGAAGTTCAGATGGGTTATGCTGGTCAACGTTGGTCAACAGGCGGAACCTGTCTTGGCGACGAAAAGTTGTCGGCGTTTGCGGGTTAACACTGGAAGTACCAATTGCGATCGAAATTACCGCACGGGCCGGGTGACTGACTGCTGCTTGAAATTGTTTTTCGCAAGTACGGTGACCTCAATTCCGGCGACGCGCGGATGGCAGCCTACGAAGAGGCTGTTGAATAGGTGCTCGGAAAGCAAATGCCGAATCGAATTCTGGCCGCCTTCTCAGTGCGACTGTGACGCAAAATCCAACTTTAGCGAGATCATTTGGAATGGGCTAAACGCGAGTTTAATCCGGCGCTGGTCCTCGATCGCCAGCGGTTGATCACTTCTCTCCAGAATATCGATGAGGGAGGCATTTTGGAGGCCGATGGCGGCTTCAATCGTCGTGTTGGCCCGGTTTCCATGAGGCTCGTACAGCCGCAAGATGATGGCATTCGAATCCTCGGCCTTCTTTAGAGCCGCCAACTCCACCGGATCTCCGTAAAGCCGGAACAGAGAGGGCTGGACCTTAGCGTCCGGCAGCGCCGCGAACCTGAGAGGAGCATGCAAATGCCGGGCAGCCTGAACCGTGCCGGTGCGCCACGTGCCGGGATGCGGATAGATGGCATAGACAAACTCATGATCGCCTTCGTCTGCATACGGATCCGGATAAATGGGCGAACGCAGGAGGCTGATCCCTAACACGTTACCGTTCACGTTGTATCCGTATTTCCCAATGTTGAGCAGGCTGACTCCATAATTCGGCTCACTGAGGTCCGCCCACCGGTGCATCGGCATTTCGAAGCGAGCCTGGTCCCAGGGAGTGTTTCGGTGGGTTGGTCGTGCGACCGCACCAAAGGCGGTCTCTGCCCAGGTTTCATGGGTCCGGATTTGCAGGGGAAAAAGCGCGCGGAGGAATTGCCGTCGTCCATGCCATTGGACCCGGGTCCGAATCTCCAAAACCCGTGAACCTCGGGTCAGGCAGTATTCCTGAATGATTTCAACCTTTTCGTGGCGGCGCCGGACTCGAATAGCAGCACGCAACGGTCCGGTTTCGATGCACTCCGGTGGCGTATCAGAACAGAGTTCGAGGCCCTCGTCGGCATAAAAGGCATCAATGTCCCAGGCGTCAAACTGGCGGGGGATATCCGTAAACAACCAGAGCTGGTTGCCCCGACCGGCCAGAATTTCGCGACCATATTCTTTGTCAAAGAGTGACGCGAAAGTGCCGTCGCCGTTGACCCGTAGCCGAAGGTTCTCGGTCTCCAGTTCCGTCGGATCCGCTTGAATGTCCGATTGGATCGCAGTGGATTCTTCCGGTACAAACTGAAAAGGAAGTGCACCAAGTCCAGGCACCAGGACCTCATCTGCCCAGATCAAGAGACGCCCGTCATCGAGTCGCTGGATGGCAGCTTCTTTGCCGGCAACGCGGATCGCTCTCAAATGTTCCGGCACTTCCGCGGCGATTTCGGCCAGCAGGGGGCGGTCGTCCAGCTGGAGGTTCCAGATAAGGCCTTCGAGATCCGCTGAAGGATCCGGCTTTCGGTTTCCTTCGGCGGAATGGAGGGCGGTCTCGCGAAGGTCAGAGCATTCCAGCAGAGCTTCTGCCAATTGGCGGTGAGCCGTCTCATAGACCGTGTGAATGCTCGAGCCCGGCAGGATATCATGAAATTGGTTCAACAAGAGGGTGTGCCACAGCCGGCGAATCGTTGCATCCGGGTAAGAATTCTGTTTTGCGAGCGTGGCAAGCGTGGCCGCGGTTTCAGTTTCGATAAGGGCGTGCTCGAGTTGGCGGTGCAGAAGCTTAACCTTCCCCTGGGTCGTGAATGTCGCGCGGTGATATTCCAGGTATTTCTCGCCGACCCAGACCGGCAACGAGTGGGTTGAAATCGTTTCATAGAACTCTGCGACGCGACCCATTTGAAGTTTCGGGAATCCTGGAAAATCACGAAATCGACGAAAACGTTCCAGCATTTGAGCGGTAGGGCCGCCACCTCCGTCGCCGTGCCCGAACGCGAGAAGCGTCGAATCATGATCTTGTTGGCCGCGAAATTGCCTCCAGGTTTCGGCCAGTTCGAAAGCGGTTATGTCAGCGTTGTAACCGTTCTTAGGGTTGGTGAAGCTATGCGCGAGGACACGACTGCCGTCGATCCCTTCCCACCAATAAAGATCATAAGGGAACGGGTTCCGCTCGTTCCAAGTCAGCTTATGGGTAAAAAAATAGGGAATGCCGGCAGATTGCAGCAGTTGCGGCAGGTTGCCGTTGAATCCGAAAGAGTCCGGCAGCCATGCCACCTTGGCACCCTGTTCAAATTTAGCTTGGAAGTACCTTTGACCGAACAACAGTTGCCGGACCCAGGATTCTCCGGCCGGGAGATTACCGTCGGGCTCAACCCACATGCCTCCGACGATATCCCACCGGCCCTCCCGGACGAGAGTCCGCAGATTTTCGAAAAGCGCGGGATCGTCTTGCTCTATCCAGGAGTAAACTTGAGCGCTTGACTGGTTGAAACGCAGCTCCGGGTAACGCGCCATCAGTCCGACCACGGAGTGAAATGTCCGTCGCGCTTTTCGCCTCGTTTCCTCCAACGGCCACAGCCAGGCCAAATCGAGGTGGGCGTGGCCGGTCAGCCAAATATTCCCTTCGGCCGGGAAACGGGCTTTGACGGAAGCCTGTGCCTTGGCAAATCGGGCCCTTACTTCGCTAAGTTGAAAGCGCTGCTGGGGCGTTAAAGAACCAGCAGGCAAACGAAAATTCCATCGTTCCCAGAGGGATCCGAGGCGTTCTTCGTTGCCATAGAAGTCGTCAGCCGACCGAACGTCCGCGGCAGCCGCGATTCGGGACAGGTATTCTTCAGTGTCTCCGCGCGGAAGCAGAGTGCTTTTGAAAGCCTGGTGGATCGCATGAATCAAGCTTTCAGCGATCACTTCTCGACCCGAGTGCGCCAGATAGCCGGCGACATCCAGAGCGGCCGCAAGGTCTTCGTAAAGCGCACGAACGTCATCATCGGGAATAAGCAGGCAGGCCAGCTCAAACCGAGGTTCGGCAACGGGTGAACCGAACAATCCGTGAGGTACAACTTGCGCACGGAACTCAAGTCTCTCTCCGCCGTTAGCTCGAAGCAAAAGAGGGTACTCTTCATGCAGCGGATTCAACCCTCCGATTACCTGATCGTTTACGAACAGGAGCGCTTCGCCGCCGAGGCGAAAGCGGCCGTGCACAGGAAATCCGGCCCAATGTTGCGGGACCGAGATTGCAAACCGGATCTCGACTGGCGCTCTTAGTGCAGGCCAGGATTCGCCGGAACATAAAATGGAACAGTCGGCGTCGGGGGTGGCGCAAAACTCTCCTTGATCGACGAACTGCCGATCCCGATCACACCAGGCGTTTAGTTCGAGCAAACGGACTTTGAGCCGCCTGAGCGACTGTTCAAGTAAATTGCGAGCAGCCTTCACGTCTATGATCCTCAACCGATAAGTTAAGGAGGAAGGGGAAGATCTGGCTATGCTTTTTTGGCCATTTCGGCCAACAGATTACTCCGCTGGGGCGGTGTCTTAACTACCGGTCCGCTCTCCTTTGCCGGCTTCGGTTGTTTACGGCCGAGATTACTGATTAACACATAAAAGATTGGAGTGAGGAAAAGACCGAAGACGGTCACTCCAATCATGCCCGCGAAAGTCGCAATTCCCATTGCGTGGCGCATTTCGGCACCGGCACCTCGAGACGCGACCAGAGGCCAGACTCCGGCGATGAAGGCTGTGGAGGTCATCAAAATCGGGCGAAGGCGCAACTGACAAGCAACCAGCGCGGCTTGGGCTGGCGGGAGGTGCTCTTCCTGGTTTTTGGTCTTGGCGAACTCCACGATCAGGATGGCGTTCTTACAGGCCAGGCCGATCAGCACGATAAAGGCGATCTGCGTAAAGACGTTGTTATCGCCGCCGTCGATGTGAACTCCGACCAATGCGAAAAGCAAGCAAAGCGGCACGATCAGCACCACGGCCAGCGGTAGTCGCAGGTTTTCGTATTGGGCCGCCAGGACGAGGAAGACCAGCAGGACACAGAGGGGGAAGATATAGATGGCGGTGTTCCCGGCGATGACTTTTTGATAGGCAAGCTCTGTCCACTCCACCGACATTCCTTTCGGTAAGGTCTCCGACACGATGCGTGTCATCGCCGCTTCCGCCTGGCCGCTACTGTAGCCTTTCCCGGGCGCCCCATTGATCGGCGCCGTCAAATAGCTGTTGTAGTGCTCGGCTCGGTCTGGACCGGAGCTATCGCTGACTTTAACCACTGAACCGAGCGGAACGAGCTGGCCGCGCTTGTTCCGGACCTTCAGGGTGAGAAGATCACTGGGCTTCTTCCGAAACTCTTCGTCGGCCTGAGCAATCACTTGGTAGGTTCGACCGAAGCGGTTGAAGTCATTGACGTAGAGAGAACCAAGGTTGACCTGCAGCGCGTTGGCGATATCGGTTTTGCTAAGGCCGAGTGTTGCTGCTTTCTCGACGTCGATGTCGGCCTGAAGTTGCGGCACGTTCACGGTAAAGCTGGTGAAAAGGTTGGAAAGTTCCGGCGTGCCGGCCGCCCGCTTAAGCACCTCCTGGGTGACGCGGTTGACCTCTTCGTAACCGAGGCCTGCACGGTCCTCAAGCTGGATACGAAAGCCGCCAATGGTTCCCAGACCTTGCACGGGCGGAGGCGGAAAAATTGCAATGAACGCGCTCTGGATGCTTCCAAAACTCTGCTGGAGTTGGCGGGCAACGGCATTGCCGCTCAGATCCGCGGTTTGACGTTCTTCAAATGGCTTGAGGGTAACGAAAACAATTCCGGAATTGGTGCTGTTGGTGAAGCCGTTAATCGAAAGCCCAGGAAAGGCCACGGCGCTTTCGACCGCCGGATGATGCAGCGCGATGTCACTCATCTGACGAATCACTTTGTCCGTCCGATCAAGCGAGGCGGCATCGGGAAGCTGCGCGAAGGCGACCAGGTACTGTTTGTCCTGCAGCGGGACGAACCCGCTTGGGGTGTTTTGAAAGAGATAGAAGGTAAATGCGAGGAGACCGGCATACACCACCAGCGCTACCACCGTGCGCCGAAGGAGGCTTTGCACGATTTTGGAATAGAAGTTTGAGGACCAACGAAAAACGCGGTTGAAAGGCCGAAAGAACCAGCCCAGTAAAAAGTTCAAAGTCCGGGTGAGCCGATCCTCCGGGGCGTGGGCTGGTCGTAGAAGAATTGCACAAAGTGCTGGGCTCAGGGTGAGCGAATTGAAGGCACTGATGACAGTCGAGATGGCGATGGTTAACGCGAACTGCCGGTAAAATTGGCCAGTCAATCCGCTGATGAAGGCGGTGGGAATGAAAACCGCACAGAGCACGAGGGCGGTTGCGATGATTGGCCCGGTGACCTCTTTCATCGCTTGATTGGTGGCATCGCGCGGCGAGAGCCCAAGGTGAATGTTTCGCTCCACATTTTCGACGACCACAATGGCGTCATCAACCACGATCCCGATCGCCAGGACGAGTCCGAAGAGTGAAAGGGCATTGATCGAAAAGCCCAGCGCCAGCATGACGGCAAATGTTCCGACCAGGGAAACGGGAACCGCGGCGAGCGGAATGATCGAGGCACGCCAGGTCTGGAGAAAAACGATGACCACGATGACCACCAGAATCAGGGCTTCAAAAAGGGTGTGCACCACGGCCTCGATCGAGTGGCGGACGAAGACCGTGGGATCATACACGACGCTGTAATCCAGGCCTTCCGGAAAACTCTTTTTCAATTCGGCCATCGCTTTTCGAACGTTATCGGAGAGTTCAATCGCGTTGGAGCCCGGGAGTTGGAAGATCGGAAGAGCCACGGCGGCCCGGTTGTTGAGGAGACTCCGCAAAGAGTAATCGGAGGCGCCTAACTCGGTCCGGGCCACGTCCTCCAGCAGGACGTTTTCGCCGTTGGCCCCAGTCTTGATCACGATGTGCGAGAACTCCGCTTCGTCGATGAGCCGGCCATTGGCATTAATGGTCAAGGCCAGTTCGGAGCCGGATCTTTGCGGCTGCTGTCCGATCCCTCCGGCTGCGACCTGGGCATTTTGTTCTGTAATGGCCGTTATCACGTCGGCGGCGGTTAAGCCGCGGGCCTCTAGCTTTTCCGGATTCAGCCAGATGCGCATGGCGTAATCACCTGAGCCGAAGATCTGGACCTGACCGACCCCTGGCAAACGCGCCAGCACATCCTTGACCTGAAGGGTGGCGTAGTTTCGGACATAGATGTCGTCGTACACCCCAGTCGGGCTGAAGAGATGCACTACCATCGTCAGATCGGGTGAACTCTTGAGGGTGGTGACGCCAAGTCGTTGCACCTCGGTGGGGAGTTTCGGCAGCGCCTGAGCAACCCGGTTTTGCACCTGCACTTGGGCCTTATCCAGATCAGTGCCGAGCTTGAAGGTGACCGTGAGGGTCATCACCCCGTCCGTGGTCGCCTGAGACGACATGTAAATGCCATTCTCAACGCCGGTAATGACCTGCTCCAAGGGCGACGAAACCGTTTCGGCGATCGTTTTGGGGTTGGCTCCCGGATAGGTGGCACGGACGATCACGGTCGGTGGAACAACTTCCGGGTATTCCGTGACCGGCAGAAATTTCAGTGCGATCAGGCCTAAAAGCAGGATCAGCAACGAAAGAACGCAGGCGAAAATCGGACGTCCGATGAAAAATCGAGAAATATTCACAAGCGGATAAGTTGGGGATTCGGAAAGCGGCGGTACCGGCGGGAAAGAATGGCTGGAGCGAGCATCATAAATTTTTGGGCCCTGAGCCGTTGGCGGCGCTTCTTTGGGCTGCCTGTGGGGCCACCTTCATTCCGGGACGAACGCGGGCGATACCGTCGATAACGACTTCGTCCTCTAAGGAAAGGCCGTCCGTGACGATGCGTTTATCATCAACGACTGCGCCAAGATGGACTTTCCGGTATTGCGTGATCTCCTCTTTGTCCACGACCAGGACATATTTCTGTCCTTGGTCGGTGCCAACGGCTGATTCGGAAATCAGGAGGGCTGGATGTCGTGGACTAATCGGGATACGGACCCGCGCGAACAGACCGGGCGTCAAGCGACCATCCGGGTTCGGGAAAACCGCGCGCACCATAAGACTCGCGGTATCCGCATTGACCCGATTGTCGAATGATTCGATCCATCCCGTCCGCGGGAAGCCTACCTCGTCGGTCAATTCCATCTGGATCGGCAGCTTGCCCTGTTGATCCAAAGGCAATTTCCCATCTGTCTGGAAGCGAGTAAGCTGCAAGTAAGCTGCCTCATCGAGAGTGGCATAAGCGTAGACCGGATCGACGCTGACAATGGTTGCCAGGACGGTGTTGGTACCGGCAACCCCGCTGGCGTAGTTGCCCTCGGTGAGTAAAGCCCGACTGATCCGTCCGGTGATCGGCGCCCGGACTTCGCTCTGGACATAGTCCAACTCAGCAACGTCGCGTGCTGCTTTGGCCGACTCCAGGGCAGCGAGCGCTTCGTCCACCTCGGATCGACGCCCGTCGGCTTCTTCTTGCGAGATGGTGTGATTCCGCAACAATTCATCGGCCCGGCGGCTGACACGTTGGGCATTGCCGAGAGACGCGGTGGCTCTCGCCAATTCCGCGATCGCCCGGTCGTAGTCGGCCTTGTACCAGCGGCGATCGATGACGAACAGAACGTCGCCTTGGTGCACCAGTTGTCCCGCGGCGAAGCGAACCTCTGTGATGTGGCCGGAAACCCGCGGTCGTAATTCGACCGAATGAATGGCATCGATACGCGCGGTTACGGTGAGGTCGTCGGTCACCTCGCGTGGTTCGCTGGTGGCAACGGTGACAGTGGGTGGGGAGGGGAGTGCGGCGGGCGCTGGAGGATGGTTGGAGTTGCAAGCGGCCAAAGCAAAAAACAAAAGAGCGAAGCCAAGAGGAAATGAAAGAGAGGAGACCGGGGCTGAAGGAGGGTGGACGGCTTGCATAGTTCGCATACTAGCGAACAAATCGACGCGAGTCAATCCTTGCAGAGAAATAGTTCGTCAATAGACGAACATTGAAACTCGCTCTATCCGCGCTATCTTTGGAGCATGCGAAAGCCGCTCCATCCGGGCAAAAATCAAATTACCCTATCGAGCGTTCTCTTTGCGTTGAGCGATCCAACCCGGCTCAAAATCGTCCGGGCGATTGCCGCTACAGATGGCCTGAACTGTTGCGACATCCCCTTGGCTCTGAGCAAATCCACCGCTTCCCGCCATTTCAAGGTGCTGCGCGAGGCGGGTGTGATCCGGATGGATCCTCAAGGAGTTGTCTGCGTCAATTCCCTGCGTCGCGAGGAACTGGACGACCTTTTTCCCGGCCTTCTCGATTCCGTGCTATCCGCTGCGGCTAGCCTCCGTGCCTTGTAAGATTGGGGGAGGCGTCCCGTGCGAGAGCCACGCGAGCTGGGGAAAGCATCGCACAGAGGTCACAGAGGTCACAGAGGTCACGGAGAGGGATGGGGTTGGTGGCCAAAGCGCTTCGGTGAACAACGAGGCGTCCCGGGCGAGAGTCGCGCGAGCGGGGGAAAGCATCGCACAGAGGTCACAGAGGTGTAAGAACATCCTTCTTTTTTGACCAACGAATGAGGAGTGAGGCGCCCCTGTTCGCTGGTTTCAGCTCGCGGCGCTTCGTTCGAGTTAGCAAAAACTGAGTGGCTTCGCCGGCCCTCCTAAAATTTCCGGCCTTTCTGCAGAAAAGTTTTGGCAAGCGGATTGCTTAATCGGTGGATCTTGTGAATAGCAACCAGGTTCCCCGCGGGGCTGTGAGAAGGAGAGCAGAATGAAAAGCTACTTAATGCACGAGAGACATTGCAGACCGCAACAGCCGGCGGAATCTATTTAGCTTATGTGGATCGTAGCCTTAGCGCTTCGGCGTCCCTACACCTTCACTGTTTTTGCTATTCTGATCCTGATCGCAGGAGTTGTCGCAATCACCCGCACTCCGAAGGATATCTTTCCCTCCATTAATATCCCGGTGGTCTCGGTTCTCTGGAGCTATGCTGGAATGTCGCCGGAGGGGATGGAATCGCACATCGTTTCCCAGTTTGAGCGCGGTTTAACGACTACGGTCGATAACATCGAGCACATTGAGTCCCAGTCCATCTACGGAATTGGCATCGTAAAGGTTTTTCTACAGCCGGGGGCGAGCGTCGCGTCCGGCATTGCGCAGATTACTTCGATTTCACAGGCGGCTTTGCGGCAGATGCCACCCGGGATTACACCTCCCCTGGTGATCAGCTACACGGCTTCCAACGTTCCGGTTCTTCGTCTTGGCTTAGCGGGACAAAATCTTTCTGAGCAGCAGCTAAATGACCTGGCATTGCAATTTGTGCGCACGCAGCTGATCACCGTTCCCGGCGCGGCGGTGCCCTATCCGTATGGAGGTAAGCAAAGGTATGTTTCTATCGACTTGAACTACCAAAAACTGCAAGCGGTCGGGATGACCCCGACCGATGTGGTGAACGCGATCAGCGGCCAGAACGTGATTCTTCCCTCGGGAACCATGAAGATCGGGCGGTTCGAGTACCAGGTCGGATTGAATGCCAGTCCTCCGACAATTGAAGAGCTGAACGCCATACCGATCAAATCGACGTCCAATGGTACGACTATTTATGTTCGGGATGTCGCATATGTCCGTAACGGTTTCATTCCTCAGACCAACGTGGTTCGTTTTGACGGTTCCCGGGCTACCATGCTGGACATTCAGAAGATCGGCAGTGCTTCCACCCTCGACATCGTCGACGGGATTAAAAAGAAGTTGCCGGAAATTCTGCAGACCCTGCCGCCCGGGGCAGAGGGCCTTCATTTAAGCTTGCTGACCGACCAATCGATCTTCGTCAGTGCCTCGATCCAAGGAGTGCTTCGGGAAGCCATCATCGCGGCGTGCTTGACCGCCTTGATGATTCTGCTTTTCCTTAGCAGTTGGCGGAGCACTTTGATTATCTGTGTGTCAATTCCTCTCTCGATCCTTTGCTCGATCGTGGTGCTGAGCGCTCTCGGGGAAACGATCAATATCATGACCCTGGGTGGGATGGCCTTGGCGGTCGGTATTCTGGTCGACGATGCGACGGTCGAGATTGAAAATATCCACCGCAACATGGCCGAGGGAGGGACGATGGAGGAATGCATCCTGAATGGTGCGGCCCAAATCGCGGTTCCGGCCTTCGTCTCGACTCTCTGCATTTGCATTGTTTTTGTCCCCATTTTTTTCCTATCAGGCGTGGCGAGGTTTCTCTTCGTGCCGCTGGCTGAGGCGGTGGTCTTTGCCATGCTGGCCTCTTACCTCCTCTCGCGAACGGTCGTACCGACTTTTGCCAAGTACCTGCTACCTCCGGAGATGGATCGTCACCGTTCGTCAGAGCCGCACAAACCAAAAAATGTCTTCGGTAAGATTTCGCAGGTTTTTGAGAACGGCTTCAGCAGGTTCCGGGAAGGGTACCGAGACCTTTTGAGCAGTTGTCTGCGTCATCCGAAAGTGACAATCTTTGTAGTCCTCGGTTTCTCCGCTCTTTCCCTGCTGTTGTATCCCTTCCTCGGTGAAGACTTCTTTCCGACGGTCGACGCCGGACGTTTTACTATGCACGTCCGGATGAAGCCGGGGACGCGAGTTGAAGAAACGGCGAGGTCTGCTGATGAAATCGAAAAGATGGTTCGCAAGGTAATTCCGGCCAGCCAGTTGGAGGGAATTATTGATAATCTCGGCATTCCTTATAGCGGCATTAACCTTTCTTATAACACCTCGGGTACCACCAGCGCCGCTGATGGGGATATTCTGGTTTCCCTGAAGGAGCAGCACAGCCCGACGAACGACTTCGTCCGAGAAATCCGCAGACGAATGCCGCAGGAATTTCCGGATATCGAGTTCTGGTTTCCTCCGGCGGATATCGTGGCGCAGATATTAAACTTCGGATTGCCTGCTCCTATTGATGTGCAGGTGCAGGGTCTCAATAAGAGCGCTAACTTTGCCTTCGCTAGTCATCTGATGGATCAAATGCGAAGCATCCCGGGCTTAGTGGATTTGCGGATCCAGGAGCCAAACACGGTGCCCCAGCTGGATGTTACTGTCGATCGGACCAAAGCCTCCATTTTGGGGATGCAGGAGCAAAATGTGGCCAATAGCGTTCTGGGCGCGCTGGCTGGATCGCAGCAGGTTAATCCTAACTTTTGGGTAGATCCAAAGAATGGGGTCACTTACTCGGTCACGGCGCAAGAACCGCAATATCAAATGGATTCGTTGGATTCTCTCCGGAATCTGCCTATTCTTGGTGGAACGGGACAAACCCCGCAGATTCTGGCGAATGTTGCCGATATCTCCCGAAGCAACACTTCTGCGGTGGTTGATCACTATGATATTCGGCCGGTAATCAATATTTATGGGAACGTCGATGGTAAAGATCTGGGCTATGTGTCCAAAGAGGTCCAGCGGCTGGTCGACGCCTCCAAAAAGGATCTCCCGCGGGGGAGTCTCCTGATTGTCCGAGGACAGACGAAAACGATGCAGTCCTCTTTTTCCGGGTTGTATTGGGGCTTGGCCTTTTCGATTGTCCTGATTTATTTACTGGTGGTGGTGAATTTCCAGTCCTGGACGGAACCTTTCATCATCATCACGGCGCTCCCATGTGCCATCGCCGGCATCGTTTGGATGCTCTTCCTGACCGGTACTACGGTGAGCGTTCCGGCTTTGATGGGAACGATCATGTGCATGGGCGTCGCGACTTCGAACAGCGTTCTGGTGATTACTTTTGCCAACGAAAAATTACATGAATTGAAAGACTCTTATCAGGCTTCGCTGCAAGCCGGCTACATCCGCGTGAGACCGGTCATTATGACCGCCTTGGCGATGATTATTGGCATGATCCCAATGGCGCTCGGCTTAGGAGAGGGTGGCGAGCAAAATGCCCCTCTTGGACGAGCGGTCATCGGTGGATTGATACTCGCTACAGTGGGCACCCTGTTCTTTGTCCCCACCGTTTTTATGATGATCAGGCGAAACTTTGTTTCTCCTGAGCAGTCTTCGACACCCGAGGCAGCCAAGCCGTCGTGAGAGATCGGCCCGGAAGTGAAAAGGATATGAGCGAATCGCTGTTGCAAAGTGATCAACCGAAGACACCGCTCCTCCATGAGAAGGAGTCGCCGAGTACGGAAGTAGGCCAGAAGAAGCGGAGGGGCGGGCTGTGGCTGAAGCTTTTCGCATTGATCGGGGTCGTCTCTCTGGTCGTTTTAGCCGTGGTTGGGATTATGGCGCGGGCGCGGACCACCGAGAATCTTCAGAAGCAGGCAGATCAAGTCAACGCGGCACGGACCGTTTCCGTAGTCAAGCCGGGAGAGGCTCCGGCCATCCTTTCGATTGATCTGCCGGGTCAGACCCAAGCCTACATGCAAGCTTCGGTTTTCGCGCAAACGACGGGCTATTTGAAGAAGTGGAACTTTGAGATGGGCTCACAGGTCAAGGAAGGGGATGTTTTGGCGGAGATTGACACCCCGCAAGTGGACGAGCAATTAAACCAAGCTCAGGCGACGCTCAAGCAAGCGCAAGCGGGGTTTGACCTGGCGCGGTCGACCGATCAGAGGGACCAGGATCTTTTCCAGAGAAAGGTCATCGCTCGGCAGGACTTTGACAACGCAGAGAGTGACTTTCGGGCGAAGGAAGGAACGGTCAATGCAGATGAGGCAGTGGTGATGCGCCTGCAGGCGCTTGAGAGTTTCAAAATCCTGAAGGCACCGTTCGACGGAATCGTGACCGTGAGGAACACCGATATTGGAGCGATGGTCAATTCAGGGTCCGGGAACCCCCTTTTCATCGTGGCCCGGGTCAAGCCGTTGCGAATCTATATTAATGTACCTGAAAGCATGGCGCATCAA
>DATHPI010000420.1:0-3328 GCA_035484035.1 Chthoniobacterales bacterium | reverse complement strand
GTGAAGGCGATCCGATCATCCGTCCACTGTTCGCATTCGTAGGTGCCGTGATCCCAAACTTTAATCCGACCTTTGGCAGATTCTCCCTCCGGATTGGCTTCGTGGAATGGGTCGAACTCCAACGCATGATCTTCCACCTGAACCGCCAAACGCTTGAGACCAGGCCTTTCTGGCAAGCCTTTCGGGACCGCCCAGCTCTTGAACACGCCATCTTTCTCAAGGCGAAAGTCAAAGTGATGACTTCGGGCCCAATGCTCTTTGATCACGAAAATCGTAAGCTCAGTTCCCTAACGGCTCATCGCTAAAACGAATACCTGCTTGCTGAACTTCCTGGTATGGCAAAAGCCACGCGAGGGATTCGTCGTGAAGGTCGACCGTATCAATCCGGTTGCCGAACGGGTCGCGGAAGGCGCATCGAAATCCGGAAATTAGATCCAACTTGTATTTTTTTGTGACTTTATCTCTCACCTCCGCGAGTTGCCGCTCATCCCGGACAATCAGACCAAAATGCCAGCCTCCCTTGTCGCGAACATGATCAACCTCGGTCATAGCGAGAAACTGATGATTTCCGAGCTGGAAAAACGCCTGACCTTCGCCACGCCCCTTAAGTTCGAGACCGAAAACGTCTTCATAAAACGCTTGCGCCTTCACAAGATCATCAACCTCGATTGCCACGTGATTGCACCCATAGACTTGAACGCTCATACTGCACCATTTCCTCCACCAAAAAATTCGAGATGATTTTCGCGAAAATGTGCGATCCATAGAACGATGTCATGCCCCACCCCGATCGACAAGTGGATCGACATGAAAAGTGGTTCTTATCGGAGATCAATCAATCGATCAAGGTCAACAAAAAGATAACTCTAGCGACACGAATATGAACCAAACGACCGCCGACGCAGGCCGATTCGACATCGCAAGAATTGCGGCCACTTTGCCCGAGACGGCGACCACGTTGCTCGTGGATCACTACCTCACAAATCGAGAAGCGGCGAGCGCTCGTGTCTTCCGCGTCTATAAGCCAACTCCTCCACACTATCACGCAAGTTGTGACGAGTATCTCTACGTGTTCTCAGGCCGAGGCACCTTCTGGATGAAAGATGAAAACACCAGTGCCGAGTTTGGCCCGGGAGAACTGCTATTTTTTAAACGCGGAACGGTGCACGCACTGCCGAAGATCCTGGAAAACCCAGTGATCTTCCTCTCAATCGATACGCCACGACGCGACCCAAAGGACATCATATTTGTCAATCCGGAAGACGGCACACCAGAAAGTTTCATTAGGGCTGACAATCCTCGAGGCGATAAGGCGTGATCGACTCGAACGACTGATTTGTTCGGGAACGCAAGTTAGCAGACCAAATTTGCGTTGGCTCGCTGAGCGGGTAGAAATCGTCCTATGGAACCTCCTTTGCAGCGCCGTTTCCGATCAGCAGCTCAATACTATATGGTAGGGCGACCGCCGTACTCCTCATTGCTCATCCGTCGTGTGGTTGAGTTATGCGCTCTGAATGCCAGGCACAGGATTTTGGATCTTGGCACTGGACCCGGGCAACTGGCTCTAGCGTTCGCACCATCAGTCATGGAGGTGACAGCGCTCGATCCCGAGCCCGAGATGCTTGAGATTGGGAGAAAGAATGCATCCTCAAGCCATTTCAAAATTAATTTTGTCCAAGGGAGTTCCTACGACCTTGGCCCGCACTTCGGCCGTTTTCAAGCGGCCACCATAGGTCGTGCTTTCCATTGGATGGATCGGCCAGCTACCCTGATCTTGCTTGATGCGATGATCGAGCCCGATGGAGCCGTCGTGTTATTTCACGACAGCCATCCCGAAGTGCCAGAAAATTCCTGGCACGGTTCTTACCAGAAGGTGATCGAGCGCTATTCTGAAGGTGATGTCGAACGACAGAGACTCCGCTCACCAGAGTGGTTGAAAAATGAGGCTATCCTGCTCGCTTCGCCTTTCCATCAAATGGAACGCATTTCGATCATTGAACGAAGGTTCACTGTTGTTGAGCGCTTTACGGATCGAGCTCTCTCATTCTCCGTTACTTCTCGGGAGCGCTTGGGCGCGAAGGCCGATGACCTGTCGAGTGAAGTAGGGGAATTGATGGCCAGATTCGCAGTCGGCGGTGTCGTGACCGAGATTGTGGAATCCACTGCCTTAATCGCACGACGAAACTCGCCCCTGTAAGAAGAGACGGAAGGCGCTTTGGGGGACAGCATGGCTTCTGGGCGGGAAAGACCCGCTTTGGGGAAAGCATCGCACAGAGGGCGCGGAGGTCACAGAGGGGGATGGAGCGTTGGGCGGCGGAAGGCGCTTTGGGGGACAGCATGGCTTCTGGGCGGGAAAGACCCGTTTTGGGGAAAGTATCGCACAGAGGGCACGGTGGTCACAGAGGGGATGGTGGGTTGGACGACGGAAGGCGCTTTGGGGGACAGCTTGGTTTCTTGGCGGGAAAGACGCCCATCCCACAGAAGGAAGCGGAACGACGTCTTAGATCAAAACCGCGCCGCGTTCGATCCCCTTAGCCGCAAGCCTAATCAAATGCCTCCTCGTGCCTGGCGGCCGGGTCTTGAACCCGCAGAGCTATCATTCCGCGTTCCGCATTTCTTCCACCAGACACGAAGAGACTCTCGCGGACGGCGAATCTCCATCATGATTACTTCATTAGCAATCAAAAATTAAAGGAGATCACCCAAAAGGGGCAGTGAAGAATCGCGATATTTGAAGGTCACGCAGGAGGATCCTTGAATGGCACGAGATCAGATGGGGCAAATGGCTGTCGACTTTGATGTCCAAAATCCGGTCGCTGGTTCGTCATATGATTGAACGAAAAAACAACCTATGGACGTTCCTTTTAAATGCAGACTCGGTTTCGCTCAGGATGCGGGGCCAAAAACCGAAACGTCCGAAAGGCTGTTGCAGCGACAAGCACTTCGAAGGATATGGACGACGGTAAGCTTATTGAATTTGTCTCTCGGCTTTTCGGTTTTCGGGATCCTGATTGTTGTCAACCGACATCGGGCAGATTTAAACGGACCTTCTGGAGATAGCTTCGTTGCCGCGATCGGTGGTATCGGCGGTCTCGTCATCGGCATTGGTTTCCTGGCCGCCGCCTGTCTCCACTGGAGGAAGGGGTCAGCCAACTGGCTGACCCCATGTACTTCAATATTCTAGTATTGTCTTTTTGGCAGCTCGGCAGCGGCTTGGGATTGTTCGTAAACCCCTTCTTGAGTGACCACCCGCTTCGGCACTTCCTTTTTGGCGGCAGCCGCCTCGATCAAGTCAAAGAGTTGCGGTCCGAGCAACGGATTGCACTCT
>DATHPI010000419.1:0-4385 GCA_035484035.1 Chthoniobacterales bacterium | reverse complement strand
ATTGTCAATCGCACCGAGATCCAGCGAACACCGGGGGCGGTTCGCACGAACAGTCTAGCGATGATTACGGACTACACTCCCGGCGCCTACGTTACCCACGACCAACTGCACATGCGCGGAGGCCATCAAACCAGTTGGCTGATCGATGGCGTTCCCGTGCCCAACACCAATATCGCCTCGAACCTCGGAGCACAGTTCGATCCCAAGGACATTGACTACCTCGAAATCCAGCGCGGAAGCTACAGCGCGGCTTATGGGGATCGCACTTACGGAGTATTTAATATCGCTCCGCGCACCGGCTTTGAACGCAACAATCAAGGTGAGTTGATTCTGAGTGCGGGCAGCTTCTTCCAGACTAACGATCAGTTGAACTTTGGCAGCCACACCGAGCGCTTCGCTTATTACGCGAGCGTAAACGCGAATCGCAGCGATCTCGGCATTCAGACGCCGGTTCCGCAAGTGGTTCACGACGCCGAAAATGGCTATGGAGGATTCGGGTCGCTGATCTTCAATGTCGATCCCTCGAACCAACTGCGTCTGGTTACCAATTTACGCAAGGACTATTACCAGATTCCGTACGACCCGTTCCCGAACGATATCGAGAACAATCCTGTGAACGGACAGTATCCCAGCATCGGCCTTCGCGACGGCGACCATGAATCTGATGCGATAGTGAATTTTTCCTGGGTGCACACTTTCAATTCACAACTGCTGCTGACGGTCTCGCCTTTTTTTCATTACAACCGAGCGGATTATTCGAGCTCGCTGCAGGACTATCCGATAGCAACGACCCAAAACCGTGGCTCAACCTACGCTGGGGGACAGGTGAGTTTCTCGGCGAACGCGGCCAAGAATAATCTGCAGGTGGGTTTGTATAGCTTCTACCAAAAAGACGACGAGCTTTTTGGGGCGATCTTCAACGATGGCACCGGAAACTTGCCGTTTACCGATACCGAGCATCCCTCTGGAAGTCTGGAAGCGTTCTTTATCGATGACAAATTCAAACCTTTTTCGTGGCTGACGCTGACCGCCGGAATGCGCCCGACGCACTTCTCGGGAGGCGTGTCAGAGAGCGCGATCAGCCCGCGCTTCGGCGTGGCTGCTGTCGTTCCCCATCTGCATTGGGTCTTTCGCGCTTTCTACGGACACTATTACCAGGCGCCGCCTCTGATTACCGCCTCTGGGCCGCTGCTCGAATTTGTCAACGCTAACAACTTAGGATTCATTCCTCTGCACGGCGAGCGCGATGAAGAGCATCAATACGGAGTCACTATTCCCTTTCGGGGCTGGACTCTCGACGCCGACAACTTTCAGACCAATGTCGTAAATTTCTTCGATCACAATAACATTGGGGAATCCAATCTCTTCTTTCCCATCACGATCGCCCAGGGCTTGATCCGGGGTTGGGAGCTCACGCTGAGTTCGCCACTCATTGCCCACCGCGGACAGATTCATCTGGCATACTCCAATCAAATCGCCGAGGGCGGCGGCGCAATCACCGGCGGTTTGACGAACTTTTCACTACCGGCTGGCTTGTCTCCCCTTGATCACGACCAACGCAACACCTTAAGCATAGTCGGGAGTGTGAGCCTCCCCTGGCGCAGCTACGCCTCAACCAGTGTTTACTATGGCTCCGGTTTCACCAATGCATTTCCCGGCGCGCCCTATCCGGGCGACTACTTGCCGCAACACACTACGTTCGACCTTGCTTGGGGAAAGGACTTCGGTGAACGCTTCTCGGTTTCGGTTACGGCTTTAAACGTGGCCAACCGCCGAGTGGAGTTGGACAACAGTGTCACCTTCGGCGGGTTCCACTGGAACGATCCCAGAGAGATTTTTGCCGAATTCCGTTACCGCTTCCATTATTAACAGGATCGCGTAGAGCGGGCGTCCTCGCCCGCTTCTCGACGACATTGAGGAAAAACAGTGAGCCACTCATTCGATATGCGACACCGGACACGCACAACGATTTTGCGCTTACTTGTCTCTGGCTGCTTGGTCATCCTGGCGGCTTGCGGGCCATCGCACAATGCCCAGCCAACGGGTGCCAAGGGTGAAAGCGCAAGTGTGAAGCGGTACCAGTTGACCGGCCGCGTCGTATCCATCGACAAACCGGCCCAGTCGGTCAATATCGATGGCGACGAAATCCCCGGCTTCATGGCCGCGATGACCATGCCGTATCCGGTCAAGGACGCTGCGGTGCTCGATAAATTGTCCCCTGGTGACCAGATCAAAGCAGAAATCGTTTTAGGAAACGAGGGCGCGTATCTGGAAAACATAGGCCTCACAAAAAAAGCGCCTTCGCCGAAGCCCACGAAGTGAGGCTGCAAGAGGTTACTGCAGGCCTTTCAACGCCTCCAGCAATTCGCCGATCGTCGGCGTCTGGTCCAAGGGATACACCTTGGCAAAAACGATCCTCCCGTTCTTGTCAACGATGAACACCGATCTCTCGCTGATCCCGGGGAGTGGCGGCCCTTCTCGCAAAACGTCGAACGCCTGCGTCACCTGGGCGTGAGGATAAAAATCCGAGCACATGGGAAAATGCATGGTCCCAATATCGTACTTCTGCCAGGCAAGATGGCTATAAATTGAGTCGGTGCTTATGTCCAGGACCTGGGCATCGAGTGCGGCGAACTTCTCCAGATTCGAGTCGAACGCCGGCAACTGTTCTCCTCAAGTCGGGGTCCAGTTCAGCGGATGAAAGGTCACGAGCACGTGTTTTTTCCCGCGAAAATCACTGAGCTTGATCTTTAACCGCTGTTCGCCTTCGACTGCCGCCAGTTCAAAGTCCGGCGCCAGATCCCCAACCTTCAATGCCATGTGCCCCCTCCTCTTCGATGACGTCTTAGCATTATGTCGTACCGAAAGACCGAGCGCTAGCCGTGGCCCTCCCGAGAATTAACACTCCTTTAACAATCGGTCTGGCAGTCCGGCCCTAATATTCTCGCAATGCCCTCCGAGCCCCTTTTCATTGAGGATATCCCCGGCCCCAAGGATGGACAGCGTATCCTGCGCCTCAGTGGACCGCTGGTCATCGCGACCCTATTCGACTTTCAGGCCAAAGTGCGCACGGACAATTCCCGTGCCCTGATCATCGACTTCACCAGCGTGCCCTACGTAGATTCTGCCGGAATCGGGGCGCTGGTAGGTGCTTACGTGACGCACCAGAAAGACGGGCGCAGTCTCGTGCTTGTCGGTGTCAGCGATCGGATACACAATGCACTCCAGGTCACGCGCGTGGAACACTTCTTCCGGTTCTTCAATACGTTGGCGGAAGCCGAAAACGTTGCCTAGCTTGGGCTGGGTATGGATGTGAGACCTCTCGGGTTTGACTCCCCTCGCACTGCACCTTAAGATTAGCGATCCGGTAAATTTTCGATTTGTTCTCCCGTGATCGGCCAAACCATCTCGCATTACCGCATCACCGGCCGCTTGGGCAGCGGTGGTATGGGTGTGGTTTATGAGGCCCAGGATTTGACTCTCGGGCGCCGCGTGGCCCTCAAGTTCCTTCCGCCTGAACTGGCCCGGGACGCCTCTGCGCTAGACCGCTTCCTGCTGGAGGCTCGCGCCGCGTCGGCTTTGAATCACCCCAACATCTGCACGATTTATGCGGTGGAAAAAGACGGTGACCAGTCTTTTATCTCGATGGAGCTAATCGAGGGTCAAGGACTCGACACCAAACTGCACAGCGGACCTCTGCCAGTTGATCGTCTGCTCGACATGAGCATTCAGTTGGCGGACGCTATCGATGCCGCACACGCCAAAGGAATCATCCATCGCGACATCAAGCCGGCGAACATTTTCCTCACCCAGCGGGGCCAAGTAAAAGTTCTGGACTTCGGCCTCGCTAAGCTCACGCGCGCAGCAGGAATGACCACCGAGACAAATGATGCCACTCTAGACGACGGTGCGCGCACTGCCAGCCTTACGAACCCGGGCAGCACGGTCGGCACGGTCGCGTACATGTCTCCGGAGCAGGCTCGGGGTGAACCGCTCGATGCCCGCACCGATCTTTTCTCTTTGGGAACCGTGATCTATCAGATGGCCACCGGACAGCTGCCTTTTTCGGGCAACACCTCGGCGGTAATCTTCAACGCCATCCTGGAACGCGATCCTGTGCCTGCGGTGCAGCTCAATCCCCAGATTCCGTCGCGACTTCAGGAAATCATCGACAAACTGCTGGAAAAAGATCGCGATCTTCGTTACCAGTCAGCCGCCGATTTACGAGGTGATCTCAAAAGGCTGAAGCGCGATACGGAAACCGGCCGCAAGATGGCACAACCGGTTTCTGCGGCGTCGGTTGCCGTTGCGGCTCCCGAATCGTCGTCCGTCCGGCAACCCTCGAGCGGTTCAGCCGTGGTCGCCGCTGCCCGTCAGCACAAGTT
>DATHPI010000418.1:0-3372 GCA_035484035.1 Chthoniobacterales bacterium | reverse complement strand
CAACAGCCTCACACCTGTGGCATGCCGGGAATAAACTGCAAAATTCCACGCCTTCTCGGCCTCCACCCAAGTCGACCCAAGCGGTGCCGGGCTCCCTTCGACACGCTCCCAGGCTTCGACCGCTCCCATGGGATCGAACGAGTTGCTGATCTTGTTTCGACGATACCACATCCCCTGAAATCCGCTTATATCAGCCATCACCGTGGACGTCAACGGAGGCGTTCGGCGTTCGGCGTGACGACATGGGTGTGGCGACCGACCGAGTGGAACCATTCGATTGCGCCGAATCGTTGATGGCTTTTGCCGTTTATGGCCGCGCGTATCGTGATCGACTCCAACGACTGATTTAAGGGGGTGACGTCGCAGGCGAGTGCGACGCGGGAAGCCCCGGTTCGGACGGAGCCTCACCCTACCCGCGCCGATGGCCCTATCCCTGATTGTCTGTTTCAGCCATGTGAATGCGATTAAGCAGGGCGCGCCAGTGTGATAAGCTTGGCGAGATAAAGTGGCAGTCTTCACCTGCCAAATGCTGATCACCCCAAGTTAAATAAACGTCCAACTCGAATTTCGAATAAATCCAGACATCGGAATCGCGAGGGGCCATTAGAAGATGCAGTTGATAGGCGTTGCCGGTTTCCGCACTCACCCACTCTAAAAACCAGTGATTTGAGTAATAGCTACCAAGTTCTGGCCGGTCGGGGCGCCATTCGCGGTAACGCGAGCCAGTTAGATTTTCCTCGGCGTAGGGTGTTAGATCATTATAGCTCGCCGGGCTAAAGCCGGCCTTTGCTAGGAAAAAATCCATCATCGTGAGGGTAAACCTGTCCGGCCATTCCAAACGCAAGAACCAGCCAGGGCAAGGGTCCGGGTCTCGACTGCAGCCGAGAGAGGCGGTCGTGTCGCCCTGGTGGACTTTCGATATTCGTTCGAACAGCTCGTCTACCGTCATATATTTAACCTTTCTCATGACTCAGATACGGTCCACCAGTTCCTTCTGCTCGGGCGCTGAGTAGCGTCGGATAAAAGTCCTGCACAGAGTGCATCGCCGAAAAATGCAAAATCGACGTATGTCTGACCACGTCGCAGCCAGTGGCGTTTTCTTCGGCCCGCGCGCTACAATTTTCCTGCCTGCACCACTTCGAGATATTGATCGCTGAACAGTACCCAGGTATCGTTTTCGTCCTCCAAACTGTTGCGGCGCGCGATGTTCAAAGTGACCTGAAGTTCCTTCAGCGCCCGATTAAATCGATTCCGGTCCGGACGCCCCGTCATGTTCAACTCTTCTCTTAACGAGCCGGTCGTCTGGGGATCCAGTCTCAGCCTCTCATAGATTCTCTGCGCTAAGGCACTACAGTCGCTCAACGGTCGATGATTTTTCGGATAGTGCTGCACGCGCAGGTAATCCATGCTCATCAAGGCGGCACGACCGGCCGGAATTTTTCCGTAGAAGATCTCTTCGGGATAGATCGCCGGGAGTTCATCCTTCCATCGCCAAATCGCAACGACTTTTTGACCCCAGCCCTTTTCACCGGGTTGCCGATCAGGCAGGTCGACCACCTCCCATAAGTTTGGCATCCCAACCCCGGCGTCCGAAAAAATTCCGCATATTCCAACCTGTAAGATATAAGCCCGAGCCTGTTTCAAGGTGCGGACGGGAGCGACCTTACGTTTCGTCATCGGGAAGCCTCTAGCGGTTGGAGCAGAATCTTGTGAGTCGCGGCCCCCGGAAGAAATGGAGTACGGGTGTTCTTGACCCAAGCTTCATGGCAATCCCGGTAGTGCGGCGACAGTGGATTTCCGCTCTCCCCTCCTGTCATGATCAAATAACCTTCTTTTTCATGGCCCGGAGAGACTGCCATTCGCATTGAAGAACCGAAGGCAGGCGCTTGAATTCTCGGCATGTCGAATCGGTCGCCCGGCAGCCGATCCACCGGCATGTTAAGCCACGGGCCCAGCAGGGGAATTGCCGCACCCATCGGATGTTGGATTCGCGTCGCATTTCGTTCACCCACCGTGTAGCTGGAGTAACCGTCCTTTTGCGCTTTTATTCTCTGAATCACAGCATCCACCGCAGACAAAAATAATGCGTTCCAATTCTCATACTTACGATCCAGTAGATTGCCCGGCTGCGACTCAATCATGCTCCAAAGCGGATCCTCGAACTTCAGAGAATCGTACGAAAAGCCGGGGTAGAATTTTATGACTGCCTCAGAGATCGGCTCAAATACTCGACGGGCAACCTCATTTCGATATTCCGCCACCAATCTATAGGCGATAGACCCCACGTCAGCGCGGCCCGACCAATCCCCCAACCGCCGCTGGAATTCAATTCTTTCAGGACTCGAGAGGGCTCCAGTCTTCGACAAGGTTGAGAGCAACTGGTGATGCCAGCGTTCGAGAAAGAGAGCTCGGTCGTCGAGTTGGATGTCCAACATGTCTTTAGGTGTGGCCGACTGCAACTGCCGCAAATCGTCGCGAATCTGGCGCGCTCTTGCCCCCTTGTCGTACCCTCCATCGCCTAGCTTGGAGAAATCAATTCCGCCTACCATTCGATTGTTAGCGTTCCAGATAAGATCAAGGTTGGACCCATAGCATTCAGGATATTCGTCCGGCGCGTACCATCCATCCCAGCGACATGATCCATCCGACCAGGAAACGGGCAATCGGCCGTCAAAACCTATCCGACGCGGAATAGGGCCCATAATGGTCCACCCGATCTTTCCTGAACTGTCGGCTACCAGGAAATTCAGGTTTGGGATGCCCGAGATCTTGGCAACCTCCAAAGCCTCCTCCGCGGTCTTGGCTGTTTCGAGTTGCAATCGATGCAAATTGATGGTGCCGGTTTGATCGATGATCTGATGGAGGGCCTGCAACGTCCCGTCTGGTGTTTTCCCGATGATTGGTCCCCAAACGGTGGTCTGGAATTTAAATATCTCCGGGTCCCGGCCTCTGATTCTGATCGATTCCGACCAATTTTCGAACGGTCTCCAACCTTGCGGGCTTCGATAAAGGTTGGAGTCGTCCGCTTTCGTCTCAATCAGGACAACGTCGTCGGCATCGATGTACGGAAACGTGAGCCCCCAAACAACGTGGCCGTTGCTGCCAATGACCATTGGCGGGGCCCCGGGAACACCGACACCGCAAACGTAGTTCGCGGGTTCGGAGACCGCCGACGGCCACGAATACGCGATTCGGTACCAGATGTTCGGAACTCGCAAGACCAGATGGGGATCGTTGGCTAAGATCGGAAGTCCACTCTGCGTTCTCGGAGCAGCGACCACCCAGCAGTTGCTCCCAATCGCGGATCCAGGTTCGAAAAGACCTCCCAATAGATTTGCCTTGGGTACCATAAGATCCCGGTTCGTCTCCTCC
>DATHPI010000417.1:0-8306 GCA_035484035.1 Chthoniobacterales bacterium | reverse complement strand
CGGTGTACCCGGAGAAGCTCCTCACCGAGCGGCTTCGCTAAACCGTCTACCTTTTGGAGAAGATCGAGTCGCATCTTATCCAATAGAACCTTCCGGGCGAGAGTGTACCCATTCGTGTGCAATCCGTTTGATGGCAAACCGATCAGGACGTCCGACGGGACGATCCGGTTGCCATCCAATATCTCACTCCTGTCCACTACGCCAACGATGCAACCGGCCAAATCGTATTCACCGGATTGATAGAGGTCGGGGAGTTGTGCGGTCTCGCCACCGATCAAGGCGCAACCGCCCTCTTTGCATGCTTTCGTGAATCCGGAAATCAGTTGCTTAAAAACTCCCGGATCAAGACGTTCAGCCCCGATATAGTCGAGAAAAAACAAGGGGCGCGCACCGGTTACGGCGATATCGTCGATGCAATGGTTAACAAGATCCTGGGCAACTGTCGCATGCCGGCTAAGAGCGATTGCGATTTTCAGTTTCGTTCCCACTCCATCCATGCTCGACACCAGCACCGGCTCTTTCATTCCGTTGAAATCCGCCCTGAAAAGCCCGCCAAATCCACCAATGCGTCCGAGGACTTCCGGACCAAAGGTAACACTCACTTTTTCCTGCAACCCTTTCTTGACGCGGTTTCCCAGATCGATGTCGACACCAGCCGCGGCATACGCCTTCCGCCTCACGACGTTGCTCATTTCAAGCCGGCAAAAAGCTGAGGATGCGCGGCGGGTTCACTGAGCGAACGAGACCGGGCACTGCGACGTTCAATGATGAATTTGTCTAGTTCTCGATCGATGGGAACTGGATATTCACCATTAAAACAGGCCAGACAGAATTCATTCTTTGGCAAACCGGTCGCTCGGATCATCCCGTCGATATCCAAATATCCGATCGAATCCACTCCCAGATATTCGGCCATCTCTTCTGGTTTGAACTGGTTAGCCAATAGATTTTTCGGGTCAGGGAAATCGATGCCGTAATAGCATGCGTATTTGTGGGGCGGACAACTGATCCGCAAATGAACCTCCTGAGCACCGGCTTCGCGCAGGTTGACGACGCGGGCTCGCGCCGTGGTGCCACGAACCACAGAGTCGTCCACCACCACCACTCGTTTACCCTTCACCAATTCTTTGATCAGGTTCAGCTTCACTCGAACATTGAAATCGCGAATGAGCTGGGTCGGCTGAAGAAAGGTGCGGCCGATGTAGTGATTTCGCACAAACGCGTGTTCGTACGGGATATTCAATTGGTGGCTGAAACCAAGCGCCGCATAGTTCCCAGAGTCAGGAACGGGTACTACGATATCTGCATCCACCGGATGCAGCTTCGCGAGTTCAACTCCCATCGCCACCCTTGCCTTGCTCACATTCCGGTCGTTAATCAGGCTGTCCGGGCGAGCAAAGTAGACATACTCGAAGATGCAAAAGGCTTTTCGCTCTTCCTTAAACGGCCACTCTGACCGGATGCCGTCATCATTGATGATGACGACCTCTCCAGGCTCAATTTCTCGAATGTAATCTGCGTGAACGAGATCCAGAGCGCAGGTTTCGGAGGCCAGGATAAACGCGTCATCCAGTTTGCCCAGCACCAGTGGTCGAAACCCGAACGGATCCCGCACACCAATGATTTCCTGTTCCCCCATCAACACGAACGAAAACGCACCTTCGATTAGCCTCAAGGCACTCAGCACGTTCTTTCGCCCGGTGGGCCGAGCGAGAAGATGGAGAATGATCTCGCTATCCACGGTCGTCTGGAAAATCGAGCCGTTCGATTCCAGTTCCTCACGCAGCACCGCGGCGTTCACCAGGTTCCCGTTGTGCGCGATCGCCAACTGGCCCCGGGCGCAATCAACCACCAAGGGTTGCGCATTTTTCAGTGTGCTTGACCCACTTGTCGAATAGCGGACGTGGCCGATCGCCCTGGTCCCGATCCGCAACTGTTGCAAATCCTTTTCCTGGAAAACCTGGGAGACCAGACCCATGCCCCGGTGAATATTAAATGGCTGATTTGACCCTGCGGCCGTTACGATCCCAGCGCTCTCCTGACCTCGATGCTGGAGCGCAAATAATCCGTAGTAGGTCAATAAAGCGGCATCGGGATGACCATAGACGCCGAAAACACCGCACTCGTGCTGAGGCTTATCGGAAGTATTCACGTTTCATTAAGAACTCATGGCGCGCTCGATTGAACCGTACCACGCTTGATAAAGTTCGGCTACGTCCCACCGCACCGTTTCTTCCCGCGCTGAGAAGACAAGCTCGGAGCCGCCGACTTCTCCGACTCGACTAAATGGTATTTCAGCGGCCGTACACACGGCTTCCGTCGCGGCACAATCGTCCGGCCCGACCGAGATAATCACCCTTGATTGAGATTCATTGAAAAGGATCTGGTCCAAACGTTCCCGCCAATGACCTAACTCCACCGAAGCACCAATTCTTCGCTCGCCGGAAATACAGCATTCCGCCAGTGCAACTCCAAAACCACCTTCTGAACAATCATGGGCACTTTTGACCAATCCCTGACGAATCAATGCGTGGACGACGGCCTGCATCCCCAATTCAAGGTCGTAGCTCAATCGCGGCGGCAAAAATGCCTTTTGACCGTGAATAATCTTCAGATATTGGCTCGCACCCAGTTCATGCCCAACAGAACCGATCAGGTAAATGACGTCCAATGCATCCCGGAAATGTTGCCGGGTTATCCACCGTTCCTGACCAACCACACCAATCATTCCGACCGTAGGAGTAGGGTCGATCGCGCCTCTTGGATTCTGGTTGTATAAGCTGACGTTGCCTCCTGTAACAGGCGTACCAAACCTGATGCAGGCTTCGGCCAAACCTTCGACTGCTTCACGAAGCTGCCAAAATATCTCCGGGTGATAGGGGTTCCCGAAATTCAGGTTATCCGTGACCGCCAACGGCGTCGCACCCGAGCAAACCAGATTCCTGGCGGCTTCGGCGACCGCAATTCGAGCCCCTTCGCGTGGATCTAGTTTGCAGTAGAGACTGTTGCAATCCGCGGTGGCGGCAAGATATTTATCCGCTTCCCGAACATAGAAGACGGCCGCGTCGGATCCTGGCCGCACAACCGTTCCGGCCCGAACGGTGTGATCATATTGCCGGTAAACCCAATTCTTGGAGGCGATCGTCGGATGGGCCAGCAACCGGACCAAGCTCTCGTGAGGATCGGCCATCGGAATGTCTTCGAGGCGCAGTTCCGGCAGGGGCAGATCCGCCATTGCCTCTCGCGCGTAAACCGGGGCGTCATTGGCAAGTTTGTCCGCGGGAATTTCCACCTCAGTGAGGCCATGATTTAGCACCCGCATCATACCGTCGTCCGTCACTTCGCCCACGCAGGCGTACGGCAAATCCCATTTATCAAAGATCTCCTTCACCGTCGCCTCCCGGCCACGCTCCACGATGATCAGCATTCGTTCCTGCGATTCGCTAAGGAGAATTTCATAGGGCGTCATTCCTGATTCTCTCTGAGGAACCAGAGCCAAATCGATCTGAACCCCTGTGCCGCCGCGACTCGCCGTTTCGCAGGTCGAGCAGGTCAAGCCCGCCGCTCCCATGTCCTGAATGCCGGCCACGCAACCGCTCGCCAGAAGTTCAAGACACGCTTCCAGCAGGAGCTTGCCTTTGAATGGGTCGCCTACCTGGACGGCTGGTCGATCCTGCTTCGATTCCTCCGTCAAATCGCGCGAGGCGAAAGCCGCTCCCGCCAAGCCATCTCGCCCGGTTTCAGAGCCAACGTAGAAAACTGGATTCCCGACCCCCTTTGCCGCGCCCCGGGCAATCTGTTCATGCCGGAGAATTCCCAGGCACAAGACGTTCACCAGCGGATTCCCTTCGTACGATTCGTCAAAATAGACCTCACCCCCGATCGTCGGAATCCCAACACAATTTCCGTAATGTGAAATGCCGGCCACCACCTCCGAAAAGAGACGCCGATTGTTTTTGGCCGCGGGAGTGTTGCCCTCAATCGAACCGAACCGGAGAGAGTCCAAGAGAAATACGGGACGCGCGCCCATCGTGAAAATGTCCCGTATAATCCCGCCCACTCCAGTTGCCGCACCCTGAAAAGGTTCAATCGCACTGGGATGATTGTGACTTTCCATCTTGAAAGCAACAGCCCATCCGTCTCCGATATCGATCACCCCGGCGTTCTCCTCTCCAGCCTTGACCAGGACTTTCGGTCCGGTGGTGGGAAATTTTTTGAGTTCGAGGCGCGTGTTCTTGTAGGAGCAATGTTCGCTCCACATCACCGAGAAAACCCCCAACTCTGTGAAATTCGGCTCCCGGCCCAGAATCACTTTGATTCTGCTGTACTCTTCCTCTGTTATGCCGTGGCCACGGACTAACTCTGGAGTCAACTCAGTGCGCATTTATCGGGAGACAACAAGTTCCAAGGCTTCGACCAGCGAACCAAAGAGTAATTTCCCGTCTTCGCTCCCAAGCTTCTGATCCCAGGCGCGGTCCGGATGCGGCATCATGCCAACAACGTTACGGGCTTCATTGCAAATGCCTGCGATGTTGTGCAGCGATCCGTTGGGATTCGACTCCGGCGTGACTTTTCCATACTCGTCGACATAACGGAAGACCACCTGGTTATTCGATTCGAGTTTTTCCAGGGTTAATTGGTCGGCAAAGTAAGAACCCTCCCCGTGGGCAACGGGCATTCGCAGAATCCTTCGTCCCTCCAGGTTCGCAGTAAACACCGTTTCGCAGGTTTCAACTCTTAGCCAGACCGGTTGACAAACGAAATGCAGCGATTGATTCCGGATCAACGCTCCCGGCAGCAATCCGGCTTCGCATAAGATTTGGAACCCGTTACAGATACCGATCACCGGCATTCCTTCGTTCGCAGCCCGGATGACGGCCCTCATAATCGGTGCAAACCGGGCAATGGCTCCACATCGGAGATAGTCGCCGTAGGAAAATCCACCTGGTAAGACGATCGCGTCAAAGCCTGAGACGGAGGTTTGTTTGTGCCAGAGGTAGGCAGCCTGGGTATGAAGCCCATCCGTCAATGCCCGCAAACAGTCCTGGTCGCAATTTGAGCCGGGAAACTGAACGACGGCAATCTTCATACCTGCTCTGCCCGTCAGGAGAAACGGATCGTGTAGTCTTCGATCACCGGATTAGAGAGAAGATCTCGGCACACTTCCTCCAGTTTCGATCCGTCGGGAGCCACCTTGAATTCCAATTCCATGAACTTGCCGACGCGCACCGAATCAACCGTATCGAGGCCAACGTCCTTCAAGGCATTCTTCACAGCAACCCCTTGAGGATCCAAAACGCTCTGCTTTGGCATCACGACGACGTGCACCTTCATGAGAGCCATCACCATCGAGGGACAATCTCTCTTCGACAAGCTAAAATTTGTTGTCTCTCCGGTTGAGTTCCAAGAGGCCAGACTGGACACGGCAGGTCCAATCGGTAAACTGCCAGCATATGCCCTTATTGCGGAAATGGCTCGGATTGAGCGTAATCGCATTGGTGTCAGCCTTCTCAGCGTCGGCTGATCAACAACCCGCAGATAATACTGCGGTCGCGGATGCTCCGCTCTCCGCCGAAGAATTGAAGAGTGCCACCTCAGTGGATGCCCTGACGGTTCCCACACCCGGCGAATTTTTTAAAGCAATCGAAAAAGAAGGGAAACCTAATTGGACCTCCCAATATCGGCCGCCCGTTTCGATCAAATCGACCGATCGTGCCAAGATGGCCCTCAACCTTGGGACGTTGATTGCCGACGGTTATATCGCTGTGGAAGCACACGACGGCCAGCAGGTCAAAAACGTCGGAAAGGATGTTCTCGCGCTCGCGAAAAAACTGAGCGTTTCCCAGAGTGTCCTTGCCCGAAGCGCCAGCATCACTCAGTTTGCTGAAAACGATGCGTGGGATCAATTGAACGAAGAATTGGAAGCGACTCAGAACGAGGTTAAAAAAGCGCTGCAGGAGAATCGCGACACGGACCTTATCACGCTGGTGAGCATTGGAGGTTGGATCCGCGGAACGGAAGTGGTAACCGGTCTGGTGCTTCAAAATTATAATGCGGACGATGCCAAACTATTGCGTCAACCTGCACTGGTCAGCTTTCTCAAAGACAAACTGGTCAATTTACCCGGCAAAATTCAAAAAGATCCGCTCGTCCAGAACGTCAACAAGGATCTCGATGACATTCAAAAGATGGTCTCTTTCCCGGCCGATCATGTTCCGACCGAAGGAGAGGTCAAGGACTTGAATCTTGCGGCTGCAAAACTCACCAAAGAAATCGGAGCTCCGGAATGAGCCGCTATCTTCTCACCATCATCGCCGCTTGCCTCGTCGCAACAGGTCAGGTCCGTGCCGAAACGGACGATCAAGTCGCCGCTCGCAGCGATGTGCTCGACCTGGCCGGAGCCTTTCAAAATGACGGCTTCAAGATTCGCGATGGCAATTTCCTCGGGCAGATTTCGAAGGAACATTCCCAAATCCTCGCTGTCAATCTCTACAGTGGTAATGCATATTGGTTCACCGCCTCGACTGGGCAGAAGCTTGATAAACTGAAAGTATCCTTGTTTGACGATTCAGGAAAACCGGTCAGCTATATGCCGTACCAATCAGGACCCCGGGCTGCCGCAGGTTTTAGCCCCGACGCTAGTGGATTATACTATGTGAAGGTGGCGTTAGAAGAAGGCCAACCCGCCACGTTTTGCTTGATTTACACCTATAAATGAAATCTTCTGGCCAACTTCATGCCAACAGATGCGCCCAGGGTTAAGGAAAAGACTTCAGGACCGACGGTTAAACAGTTCTCCGTCTTCCTCCACAATAAGGTCGGAGCATTACTCGAAATAGTGAAGCTCCTCAACGCAAACGATGTCCATGTCCTGGCCTTGAATTCCCAGGATTCGACCGACTCAGCCATCGTTCGAATCATCGCCAGCGATCCCGAAGCCGTCGAAAGCTTGTTCGATCTCCACGAGATTGCCTACAGCATCTCCGAGATTATGGTCGTTGAGATGAATGAAGTCGCCACGGATCTGAAGCGAATGCTGCAGAGTTTGCTCATGGCGGAGGTCAATATCCTGGTTTGTTATCCAATCCTCATCCGTCCCCATGGTCGATCAGCTATGGCACTCCACCTCGATGATCAGGAATGCGGATGGTCAGTCCTGGCCGGCGAGGGCTTCAGAATTCTTAGCCAAACCGATCTTTCGCGGTAAACCGCTAAAGAAAGCACCTCTGATCGTGCATAGTGCTTGAATTTGAGCCCCTCCCCATTCCGCTTGAATATCCCGCGCCGTGATGCGTCGGTATTTGTTGGCATGAACAGATATCTCATAGTTCTCATAGCCATGATCAGCTTGGCTGGCAGCGCATGTGAACAGCAGCCCGCTGCGCCCCCTGCCCAACCTGCCAATACTCCTTCCCCTGCGCCCACCGCGTCCCCTGAAGCGACCACATCCCCTCTAACCGCGCCGACTTCAACTCCTGAGCCCCAACCCTCTTTGGCGGCCACCCCCGCCCCAACCGCGTCTCCTTTGATTACGCCGGCTCCTACGCCAGAGCCCCAGGCTACCCCAACGTCGGCCTCTGAAACGCCCCCGGCACCCTCTCCCTCCACTACACCGGACAGTCCTGCGCCCTCCCCAACCTCTTCTCCGCAGGCCGGCGGTCCAGAAGGTCGCCCGACCTTAAGCAGCCAGCCGGCAAACGAATATTTGCGGAGTTACGACGCTTATATCAACGACTTTAAATCTGCCTATCAGGCCATGAAGGACGGTGACGTCCCCAGGTACCAGTCCGTGATTCGGCGCGCCCTGGAACTTAAAGCGAAAAGCGCGCAGCTTGGCGGCGAACTCAATGCCGAAGAGGAGCAACGGTTCGCCGACTATCTGAACAAAAAAGCGAATGAACTATCTCAGTTTGCTAGCCAGAACCGCTAACGGAATTGTTGCTTCATCCCAGTTAGTTAGTAGGAAAAAACGTTCTTAGCATAAGCCTTGCCCCGAAGCAGAAGGGGCTCTAGGACTCAGCCCAGGGCTGAGCCCTCCAGCCCCTTCGGCTTCGGGGCTAAATTGCTCGGTGTGACCTTGTGTAAATGTTCAACCCCAGAGCCTTCCAGTTTATGTCGTGGCTCAAATTACTATCCCGGTTGAACCCAAGGCTGGGCTAAGCTTTTTCGGGTCCTACTTTAGCTTAGGAGACGATGCACTAGATCTGCACGCCTAACTCACCGAGGCGCTGCTCGAACTCGGCATGTTTAGTCAAATCATATTGAACCGTCTTCAGACCCACCTCTGTCGCGGAACGGATATTTGC
>DATHPI010000416.1:0-15844 GCA_035484035.1 Chthoniobacterales bacterium | reverse complement strand
GGGTCTTGTTCAGGACCAGAGAAGCGATTCCGACTACTGTCAGCGCGAAAGCCATGATCGCGATCCGATTAAAAGGCAGGATCAGATTCGGCATTAAAGCAACTCCTCCGCTCATCCAGGATGGATTCGATACCTCCACGTTTTGCGCTCCAAAGAACGTCCTCACGACCTGAATCAGCACGAGACTAATCCCAAAAGTAGACAGGAGGGTTTCCAGAGGGCGGCCGTACAAAAACCGAAGAACGCCCCGTTCCAGGATAAACCCGGCAGCCGCCGCGGCAAGAAACGACACCGGGACCGCCGCGAGTGGATACCAGTCGAATGCTCCCTGCAGATGGCTTCGGAAAAACTCCTGGACAACATACGTTGCATAAGCGCCGATCATCAAAAACTCACCGTGCGCCATGTTAATTACGCCTATCAAACCGTAGGTAATCGCCAAACCCAGCGCAGCCAACAAAAGTATGCTTCCGAGACTGAGACCTGCAAAGAGGGTCCCGATCATCTCGATTTTCCACTGTTCAAATTCCATTGCCTTCAAGGCAACTCCGGCAGCCGCTCTTACCTTTTCGTCGGTTTCCGTGTAGGTTCCGTCCTTCTGTTTGCCGATCAGCGGGAACAACAGGCTCCGCATCTGTGGGTCCTTCCGTGCCCCGATCAATTGGACAGCTTCCAGCCGTTTAGAGGCGTCAGGATCCTGGAGCGCGGTGAGCGCCCATAGCTGATCAAGTCGGGCCTTCAAGACAGGATCGGTCTCCTTTTCTCGAGCCGCCTCGATCCGCGGTTTAGCCGCGGGATCCGGGGCCTGGAACAAGTCGTTAATCGCTTTTTCCCGGACAGAATGGTCTGGAGCCTGTAGTTTGAGCCCGTTCAGCCCGCTGGCGACTCGCGCTCGCAGCAAATTGTTCAGAGTGATGGGTTGTACGTCGCTGGCTTTAACCGTCACCGGAGTATCAGTGATTGGGTCCTTGAGGATATCCCCGTCCTGAATCAATAAACGTCCGTCGGATGTCGCGACGGCGTTTTCCTGGCCCATGGCTTCTAGCACCCGAAGGGCGGTCGCGTCTCCGGCGGCGATGATCTGATTGAGCGCCTGCGACTTAGCGTCGAAATCATCCTCGGCCAGAGGTTTGAGGTCTTCAGCAGTGAGCGCGACAAGTCGGAAGCTCCCCCCGATTAGAACGAGGAGAGCCAGAAGAAGTGAATAGAATGAGCGTGGCATGATCTGCCGGTAAGAGGCGAAAATTACCGATTCGCGGCGGCCGTCTCGGTGCCGAAGTTGAGTGGCAACACGCTGGAAACGCGGTCGGGTTTGTTTTCGTTCCCCGGGATAAACGGACTCCACGGTTGCGCCCGGACTGTGCCCTTGGTCTTCCAAACTACGCTGAATTGCCCGTCCGCTTTGATTTCACCGATCATCACCGGTTTGTGAAGATGATGATTGGGGTCCATCTCCTCTTCGAATCCGCAAGGGGCATTGAATTTCTGGCCGTACGCTGCAGCGATCACCTTGTCGACGTCGGTTGTGCCCGCTTTTTCCACGGCCTGTTTCCAGATGTGCATTCCGACGTAGGTGGCCTCCATTGGGTCGTTGGTCACTCGTTTATCGCCGCCCGGTAGGTTCTTTTCCTGAACGTAGGCAAACCAAGCCTTTTTGAAGGCCTCATTGACGGGGTTTTTCAGTGACATGAAATAATTCCAAGCGGCGAGGTTACCGACCAACGGCTTTGTATCGATGCCGCGGAGTTCTTCTTCACCGACGGAAAACGCAACCACTGGAACGTCAGTTGCTTTCAATCCCTGGTTGCCGAGTTCCTTGTAAAACGGGACGTTCGAGTCGCCGTTGATCGTTGAGATCACGGCAGTCTTTCCGCCCTGCGAAAACTTTTTGATATCGGCGACGATCGTTTGGTAATCGGCGTGCCCGAAAGGAGTATAAATTTCGTTGATATCAGCATCCACGACACCCTTGGAGTGAAGAAAAGCACGTAAGATTTTGTTGGTTGTCCGGGGATAGACGTAGTCCGTGCCCAGCAAAAAGAAGCGCTTCGCGCCCCCTCCTTCTTTGCTCATCAGGTATTCAACGGCTGGGATGGCCTGCTGATTTGGGGCAGCACCCGTGTAAAAGACGTTCTTCTGCATTTCTTCGCCCTCGTACTGGACAGGGTAAAACAGAAGACCATTTAGTTCTTCAAACACAGGCAACACCGACTTCCGCGAAACGGATGTCCAGCAGCCGAAGACGACCGCCACCTTGTCCTGGCTCAAAAGCTGACGCGCCTTTTCCGCGAATAACGGCCAGTTCGACGCCGGGTCAACGATGACCGGCTGAAGTTGGCGTCCCATCACGCCGCCGCTCTTGTTGATTTCCTCGATGGTCATCAGTGCGACATCTTTAAGTGATGTTTCCGAGATGGCCATGGTGCCCGATAATGAATGGAGGATTCCAACCTTGATCGGTTCGCTTGAGTCTGCGGCCACAAGCGGGGGAACGCAGGCGACCGTTAAACAGGTCGCTAATGTAAGGAGTTTTAGAAATTTGCTTCTCTTCATGGAATGTTTTGAATGCGGGGTTGGCGATTACTGAGGTGCCGAGCTGACTGTTAGCAAGCGCTATGCCACTCAAGACAATAGGCGAACCCGCGCACCTTTCGCACCATGGCCGACCGATGCCTGAGCGTCCTGGATACAGGCAGGCGGCAATCTAGATTTAGCCTATTATCCCCGGCATCGTTCACGACCGCCCGGACCTCGCATTTAGCAAGGATGCAAGGATGCGCCTTTTTCGACAGTCGTTCCTAATATGTTCTTTTTTGATCAATTTCGTCTTCCGAGTGATTTCGGTCGTTCCGCCTAGATCGTATTGCGCAGGCCAACGAGTTCGTACTTGGATATCGATTAAAAACGCGTTGGATTTGATCCATGTTGATCACGAAAGTCAGGTTCCTCAAAAGCACCGCGCCGCTGCTCCTCTGGTTCTTTGGAATGGTGAGCGCTTTCGGCCAAAGAATGGAGAGTTCAGCAACCATTACACCCGGTGAAGGGGTCGGACGCATTTTCCTGGGGCAAAAACTCGACGAGGTTCATGCGAGCATTGGAGCGCCTAAGCTGTCTGATGCCGCGATGGGCGGCAGGCTGTGGGAAATCTGGCGATCTGGGCCGGCCTTCGAGGGCAAACAGCAAAACGGTTCAGAAGAATTGGAGATCTATTTCAGACCAGAACAACCAGATCTCGGAGGCCCTTCCGTAGTCCGTCAAATTCGGGTAACCTCTCCATTCTTTCAGACACCTTCCGGGATTTCGATCCGTAGCAGGTTTTCAGACATTATCGGAAGTTTTCCAAATCTTCACGTCGACGAAGAACTCACCTATGGATTGAGCGGAGGGCGGAGCGAGAAGGACGTCGAGATGTTCGTCGATCGGTCGCATGGGATCGGCTTCGAGCTTCGCGCCGGTGCATCTGCGGATCCTACCGGAACCGGTTATTGCCGGGCGATCCATGTCTTTCGACCTGGCACCGATCCGCGCGTGATGGAATCGTTCGGTAGGGAGTGAGGGGAACGTGTCGGCGTGGGGGGAAACGTGTCGGCGTAGGGGCGTAGGGCGTAGGGGGAAAACGGGTCGGCGTGTCGGCGTGCGGGCGTAGGGTGTATCGCTGTATTATCCAAACAAGACGTCTTGTTATTCCGTTCCGGGCATTCCGACATCTGATAGAACTAACGAAAACCCCCACGCCGACACGCTCTGCCGGAGCCAACACGCCCCCACGCCGACACGTTTTTCCCACAACGCCGACACGCCCTACGCCGATACGCCGACCCGTTTCCTCCCACCGCCGACCCCTTTCCCCTTTCCCCCTGTTGACATCTATCCCGCTCTTCTTATGCTGGCCGGGAGACATGGAATGGAACGATCAGCGGGAATCGTCCCATCACGAGATTCGAAAGATTTTTCTTGAGGCGAACGTATGATCGTCCGCGTGGTCGCGGTCGGCGCTTTTCTTTGAATCTTCAAAAACGGACTTCAGCAAATGTCTGATCGAAAAAAACTAGGTTGGGGACTGCTTGGCGCGAGTGATATCGCGAAGACCAGAATGATTGAGGCGATCAACGGACAGCCGGACAGCAGGGTGGTGGCGGTCATGAGCACGAGCGAGGAGCGGGGTAAGCGTTATGCCGTCGAAAATGGTATTCCACGTCACTACGCCTCCCTCGAGGCATTCCTGGCCGATCCCGAAGTGGATGTGGTGTATATCAGCACTACGAACGAACGGCACAAATCGGAGGTTGCTCTCGCCGCCGGATCGGGAAAGCACGTGCTCTGCGAGAAGCCTTTGGCCCTGACGATGGAAGATGCCCGTGAAATGCTCAAAGCGTGCAACCAGGCCCATGTCGTTCTGGGCACCAATCATCATCTCCGGAACGCGGTCACCCACCGGGCGCTGCGCCGGCTGATCAAAGAAGGAGCAATCGGGAAACCTCTGGCGGCTCGCGTTTTTCATGCGGTTTATCTTCCTCCTCGATTGCAAGGATGGCGACTCGACAAGCCGGAAGCCGGAGGAGGCGTGATCCTGGACATCACGGTCCATGACGCCGATGCGCTGCATTTTGCGTTGGACGATGATGCCGTGGAAGTGGTGGCTTTGTCCGCTGGACAAGGGCTCGCTCAGAGCGGACTCGAGGATGCCGTGATGGGTGCCATCCGGTTTCGGAGCGGGCTTCTGGCCCAGTTCCACGATGCGTTCACTGTTCCACACACGCGCACAGGCTTTGAGGTGCACGGGAGTGAGGGATCACTCTTCGGTGAAGATGTCATGACCCAGGAGCCGCAAGGACGGCTTTATCTACAGAGAAAGAAAACGAGGGAAGAAGTTGATTTGGGGCCGCATGAGAATCTTTATGCCCACCAAGTGCGCCATTTTAATGCTGCAGTCAACGGGCAGGGGGCGCCGTTTGCCACGGGTGAAGACGGTCTCCGCTCCTTGGCCGTCGCCACGGCTGTCTTGGAATCGACGAAAACGGGTCAACGGGTTGCGGTGAGATACTGATGGCATAGCCGGCAGTCCTTCTGCAGGGAGACGAGATGAGGGATCGGCCTTGGAGTAATAATTTCCAGGGTATCAATAAGAATAATATCTTACAGCGATTATACGCCATTCTTATTGACAAAAGTTCTGGAAGGTTCAGGGCGCCCAGCGTAAAGCGCTTTAGCAGACCCCCAAAAGCTGAAACTTCTGCTTAGGACTCAAACAATCAATTGATCTAAATAGATAATTAAGAAAACCATGCATCTCAAAATGCGTTTTTGTTCCCCCGTTGTCGCGTTGGCATCCTTATTCGCCTTGGTGCAAGCGCCTCTCTCCTCTCAGGCCGCAGACGAAAAAAAAATCGAGGTGTTCTCCTGGTGGACTTCAGGTGGTGAAGCGGCAGCGCTCGATTCGCTGTTCGCCACCTATAAGAAGCAATATCCTGGGGTTGAAATCATCAACGCAACAGTGGCCGGCGGGGGTGGATCCGCCGCTCGTCCGGTCCTGCAAACTCGTCTGGCCGGCGGCAATCCGCCTGACACCTGGCAGAGTCACCCTGGCTGGGAAATGCTCGGACAGTATGTCGAGCCAGGTTACTGCGAAGCGATCACAGACCTCTATAAGAGTGACGGATGGGATAAGGCTTTTCCGAAGGCTCTCGTCGATCTAATGACGAAGGACGGGAAGATCTATGGCGTTCTCGCCGGCGTGCATCGTGGCAACGATCTCTGGTACAATAAAAAGCTTCTCGAAAAGAACGGAATTACCGTCGGCGACAAGATGAGCTTTGACGAGTTTTTCGCGGCTTGCGACAAACTCAAAGCAGCCGGCATCCCGGCGCTTGGGGTCGGAGACTCTGGGATTTGGGCGTCGGCCCAACTCTTTGAAAACACCTTGCTCGGAGTCATTGGGGGCCAAGGATGGATCGATCTGTTTAGTGGGAAGATGAAGTGGGATGACCCGAAGGTAAAGCAAGCGATGACCTACTTCGGTAAGATGCAGAATTATCTGAACCCGGATCACTCAGCGTTGAGTTGGGATCAGGCCATCGGCGCATTGATTGAAGGCAAAGTTGCCTTCAGCTCGATGGGAGATTGGGCGGACGGTGAATTCATTAAGGCGAACAAAAAGGAAAATGTCGACTTCGGCTGGGTCAGTCATCCTGGGACCGATGGATCATTTATCATTGTTTCAGATGGATTTACTCTCGCCAAAGGGGCACCGCACAAAGACGCGACCATCGCATGGCTGAAGAGCATCGGAAGCAAGGAAGCGCAGGAAGCTTTCAACCCGATAAAAGGCTCAATTCCGGCTCGTACAGATGTCGACAAGTCAAAGTTTGACGGCTACCACCAGTGGTCCATGAATTCGTTTGCCTCCGGAACACTGGTTCCCAGTGTCGTCCATGGCGAAGCCGCGCCGGCAGCGTTTCAACAAGCGCTCAACGATGCGGTGACCGCATTCATTGTGGATAAGAATGTTGACAATTTCTCCAACGCGCTTGTGCAGGCGGCGAAAGAGTCGGAGGGCAACAATTAAGTAATTAAGCTCTGGCCAGGCAGGCGGTCGCTCAGAGTCCGCCTGCCACGCCTCTTCTTAGTCAATCTCCACAACGAACGCCCTGGTCGCTGACGCCAGTCTCATTCATGCCCGCGTCAAACCTGCAGGTTCCCCGCATGCGCCAGGCGCAGGCTCGATCCAGGCGGAAGAGGATTTCCAGCGAGCGCTTTCTGCCTCCATTGATTTTGGTGCCCTCGATGGCCGCCATTGTCACCTTTGTTTACATCTTTATCCTGATTACGGTTTGGGTTTCTTTGTCTCGATGGGGGACCCTGAGAATTGATTGGCGCCCGCGCGATCCCTTGTGGGCGGCCTATGGGCAAATGTTCGCAATGCCACGGTGGCACGCCGATTTGCGAAATGTCCTGGTCTTCACCGTTTTGTTCCTTTCGACTTCCATCGGATTCGGGCTTTGGCTTGCTCTCCTTTTGGATCGCCGTCTGCTCGGATTCACCCTCTTTCGAAATATTTTCCTGTTTCCTTATGCCTTGTCCTTCATCGTGACAGGGATTGCCTGGCGTTGGATTTTCAACCCGGAGACCGGGATCAACCTCCTCTTCGACGGATTAGGGATTAACAGATGGCTGACCTCCATCGGTGGAGCGCCGTTCAAGCCCGGCTGGACGACGGATCCAGCCGTCCTGTTCTCAATCAATGATGCTCTAGGGCACGTTTTCCCTGAGGTGCGGAACCTGAGTGTTCACATGGGAATTCCGATTGCCTTGATTCCGGTGGTGGTCGCCGCCTCATGGCAGTTGACCGGTTTTGCGATGTCGATGTATATCGCCGGGCTGGCAACCGTCCCAAATGAACTTCGGGAAGCCGCCCGGATCGACGGTGCCAATGAGTTCCAGGTTTACACCCAAGTCGTTCTCCCGTTGCTTCGCCCCGTCACAGTCAGCACTGCCATTATTCTCGGACATGTTTCCTTGAAGATTTTCGACCTGATCTTCGCGATGACCGGAACCGGTCCGGGCTTTGCCACTGACGTACCGGGCATCTTTGTCTTTGACATGACTTTCAAAGCCACCCGATACAACCTGGGCGCGGCTGCCTCCATTGTGATGTTGCTGCTCGTGGCCCTCGTCATCGTGCCCTATCTCTGGCGGAATCTTAGGAAGAACTAATTATGCAAGTCTCCCTGGTTAATTTTCGCCAGTCTTTGCCACGGACCATCTGGGATTGGTTGATCCTGATCTTTCTCCTGCTTGCCGCGGTCTTCTTTCTGATGCCGATCTATGTGATGGTGGTAACCGGGCTTAAACAGGCTCAGAACGTGAGTCTCTCGACGATGTGGCAACTGCCGACTCACCTTTCTGGAGGAGGCTTTTATGAAGCGTGGAACCGTCTTTATCCCAACCTGGGGAACAGCCTTCAATTGACGATTCCTGCGACCATCCTCTCTTCAATCTTCGGGGCGATTAACGGATACATTTTTGCCAAGTGGAAGTTCCGGGGAGCCAATACGCTTTTTGCGATCCTGGTCTTCGGCATGTTTATTCCCTACCAGAGCATCTTGATCCCGCTGATTCAGTTTCTTGAACAGATCAAGCTGTACGGAACCATCGGTGGCCTGATTTTTGTGCACGTGGTGTACGGTCTGCCTATTTGTTCACTGATCTTTCGCAATTTTTTCGCGAATATTCCGGACGAACTGGTGGAAGCGGCACGACTGGACGGGGCGGGCGTCATCCGCATCTTCCTCTTTGTCATGCTGCCGCTGGCACTCCCTGCCTTTGTGGTTGTCGCAATCTTCCAATTCACAAATATCTGGAACGATTTTCTGTTCGGTGTGACCATCTTGCCGAATCCGAATGCCCAGCCGGTCACCGTCGCCCTGAACAATCTTTCCGGCTCGTTTTCGGTTGACTGGAACGTCGTTATGGCCGGAGCAGTGATTTGCGCATTGCCAACGGCGCTGATCTACATCCTGCTCGGCAAATTCTTTGTCCGCGGATTGCTGGCAGGTTCAGTGAAAGGGTAACGACTAAGCCAAGCAGCTCGCGCCGCCGACCCTCCGATACGTTTCCGCTAATTGATTGCCTTCAAATCCAGGTGCCGCTGCAGTTCGTTGATGATATCGGCCAGTTGAAACCGGGTTTGCAGCCAGCCAACGATCGGCAAAATGACGAGAATCCCGGCCAGGAGATTTAAAAGAACAATTCCTGCCAGTAAATTGCTCCCGGAATGAGCCGGGTCGTGGCTGATGTTGTACGGGTAGCTCAACACCCCCCAGGTGGCAATCAATCCGGTGCCGCCGAGCAGAACCAGAACCCATAAAATCTTGATCAGGATCGGGGTCCCTCCGGTCAGCTCAATCCGGCTTCCTGAATGGTCGCCGGCCACGTTCCCAATGAGGTAGGGCTTAAACCATTGCCCGGGCGTTAACCACCAGAGAATCCAGTGAATCCCAACCCGGCGGTGAAGTGTAAATTGGTGTGCGTTGAATCGCCCAATCACCGGACGTTCCCCGGTAAATTGTGTCCGACTCTCGGGATCAATTTCCTCCTCATCCACGAAGCTTTTCAATTTCGTAACGAATTCGTCCGGCTGGAGGGAAGATGAAAAGAATTTCAACATACTCTGCAGATCATTGGCCTATATCGATTTCCCGGATTGACCCTTGCTGTCAAGGCCGTTCTACGGAAACTAGTGCACGACCAGGATGGGACAAGGAGCGTGCTCCAGGATATTTTCGGCATCGGGGGTGGCTCCGGGTAGGGTTGAGGCTCCGCCCGAACCGGGGATTTCTGCGTGGCCCTCGCCTGCGCCGTCACCCCCCATAAATCAGCTTTAGTCGATCACGGTATGCGTGGCCGGCGGCATCGTGAGACGGAAAATGCCGGACGCGAAAAAGGCGACGCTCTTGTTGGGGCGGCGTGAAATCATGCGAGAATTGGCGGGGGTGACGTTGTCGGGCGAGGTAACGCCGAAAACCCCGGTTCGGGCGGAGCCTCACCCTACCCAGAGCTTCGCCTTACCAGCGCCGCGCTCTTTGCGCACCTCATTGCGTAAAAAATAACATAAACAATAAACGTACTTTTCCCTTGCAGGCCGAATCAAAATAACATAAAAATAATGAGTAATGAACAAGAGATTTTCTTCCCGCCAATTGTGGCTCCTCCCGAAGTGGCGAAAAGCGTTGGTGGTCGCTCTACTGCTCTGCTGTTGGGCGGATGCCGCCTTCGCAGACGGCACGGGATCCTTGGACAGTTTCATCAATCCGCTCAAAAATGGCCTCAACCTCATCATGGTCTTCGGATTTATTGCCGGATGCGTGATGGTGATGTCGGGTTTCCTGAATGCCAAGCGCGACGAAAACTGGAAAATGACCGTCATCTACGGGATTGGCGTCGCCGGTGCGGTGGCTCTGATGAAAGCCTTGTTTGCGATGTTCGGTGGTGCAGCAGGGAGTGCGGTCACAGGCTTTTAGCCGGAACGCGAGATTGGAATCGTCCACCTCATTCTATTTTCTTACATGAACGAGACCCTGATTTATACAGATACCCGCCCCAGAGCGAGATCGACCGGACACGCCTTCGGTTTTGAAGGCAACCTTGGGATGCCGGTCATCATTTCCGGAATGTTCTCCGTACTTATTTTGACCCTGTTGTTAAACGGTGAAAACGGGATGCCGCTCCTGGTGAAATTCCTGGTGGCCTTGCTCCCGACATCACTCACCCTCCTGTACATCGTGGCTTTGCGCAGCCGCAAACCGCCTCGCTTCGATCTCGACCTGTTTGCCTCCTGGGCGAACGGTCGATCGTTCCAGCCGGCACGCCTCCAACCTCGGCATCCCTTTATTCCAAACCGATGATTGATGCTTTGATAGGAGCCTGCGAGGCGCTGGTGAGCGTTGTTTCCGGAAAGGATCCAGGTCCGACTTCGCGGATCTCACGGGTCGGGATGCCGAACGGATTCTTTTTGAATGACCTGCTCTGGTTTGGAGATGGTGCTTCGAGAAAAACGGCGATCTCGCGTGGGTTTACGGTGGAGCCGGGCGAAATCAGCGCCTTTAGCGTGACGCAGTTAAATGATCTGCACGAACGTTTGCGGATTCTCCTGGGAATTCTTGGAGAAGAATTCGCGCTCCAGGTTCAGTGGAGCATCGATAGCGACTATCATCATGAACTGGAGGCCTATCATCGGGAAACCTTAAATTTGCGGCGTCAAGATCCTGTTTACGGACAATTCGGTGTTTTGATTCGGGCCGAGCGTTACGAGCGGTACAAGAACGCGATGAAAGAAGGACGATTGCGCCGGGAACGGTTGACCCTCTTTTTTACGCGGATCATTGATACGAAAGTACCGGTGGCCGGTCATCGTGCGGTTGCTGAATATTTCAACGCGCTTTCGCGGAAGGAGAGCCTGGCGCTTTCCGAGTTCGCCATGGGCGCGCTGGCACGGCTTTTTCCGGACTGCCGGATCACTCCGATGCTAGATCGGGATCACTTTCTCTTTTACTACCGATTTCTGAATACCAACCTGCAGTCGACCGCGATCGACCCGCTGGATCTCTTGGATGCCGGTTATTCGATCCAGCAAAATTGCCTCCATGGAGAAGGAATTACGCCGTCCGGGGACGCTGGTATCTCGTTCAAACTCGACTGTTATCACCACGCGATCTTCGTCGTGCGTCAATGGCCGCGGCGCACCTTTCCCGGGGTGGTCGCCGCTCTGACTGGCATGGGATTCCAGGAGTACGCAATCACGATGAACGTCTACCCCAAGCGGGTGGACAAAGTGATCGAAAAGGAAGAACAACATATTCAGCGTTTGCAGATCGATGCTATTTCGGAGCGCAAACAATCTCTGGTCACCGACATGGTTGCCAAACAAGAGAAAGTTACCGAACTCCAACAAGGCAGAGTCATTCCGCTCAATGCGCTTTTTGTGGTGCGGCTCTGGCACCGAAAACCTGAACAATTGGCGGCGAGATGCGCAGCTCTGAAAAATGCGTTCATTTCGATGGGTGGCGCGGTTGTGCACCACGCGATTGTTCCCGAAAACGCGCGCCAACTTTTTTACCAGACATGGCCCGGGTGGACCTTTGGCAGCTATCGGGCCTTCGATCTGCCCGCGGAAGATTCCTACCTGGCAGACATGATTCCCTGGTCCGCGACCTTCACCGGGCACCTCGAAGGGGCCGAAGCAATTTACAATGGCGCCAGGGGTAACCTGGTGGGTGTCAGGACCAGACTCGGAAACACGCCTCAGCATGGCGTCTTGTTTGGGATGACCGGAGCGGGCAAGTCGGTCATTGTTGCAGATCTGTTGGCCCAAATTGGGCACCGGTTCGGATTTCGGCTGATCGTGGAAGAAGGCTTATCGCATGCCGTTCTCACACAGACGCAAGGGTGTCAGCCCGTCATTATCAATCCGAACGGCCATCTAACCATTAACTATCTGGACACTTGCGAGGCGCCCTTGTCACCGATGCACCTCGCTTTCAGCGCAGGCCTTTGCATGCTGTTTTGTGGGAACGAAGGGCTCGACGGCGAACGAAAAGCAATTCGGCACGCCATGATCGTTGAAAACCTTCAACAGCTTTACACCGACATTTTCCATGATTGGATCGTCGCGAACGAACAGGCGGCCGAGGAATTGCGTTGGCGCGCCACCGCCATCGACCGTTATCTCAAACTGAAGTTGCCGGGATCGCAATTGAATTTTGTGGATGCTTTCGCCGCGTTTCGCGACTGGGAACGACAGAATCCGGAGGCGGCATCGAATTTCATCCAGGAGTTGCCGGAAGAGGCAGTGGTTGAATTCGCCAAGAACCCCGGGACGGCCAATTTTGTTCGTGACCTGGCGTTTGCTTATTTCCGTCCCGAGCAATTCCCGTCTCATAGCGCCTTGATAGAGCAGCTTCTATTCAACCCTCGTGGAGGTGCAAGGGAACGGGACGAAAGTGATCGAATCGGCAAGCTGCTCCGTGCCTGGAGCCGGGATGGCGAAAAGGGAAGACTTTTCGATGGCGTCAGTAACATCCGGATCGATGGCAGAGTTGCCCATTTTGAGCTTGGCCAGATTCCTGAGCATGCGACAGAGATGCGTGCGGCGGCTAACTTTCTGGTGGCGAATTATGGAAGGCAAAAGATCATCACGATGCCGCGATCGGTGCCAAAGATAGCCATTTTCGAAGAGGCGGCCCGGACGCTCGAAATTCCGGGAGGGGTCCGCATGATTCAGGAATATTACCGGCAGATGCGCAAATTTGGCTGCAATATTTTGGCGGTGGTCCAACAGTACGACGTTCTCAAAGCGTCCGAGGTGCGCGGGGCCATGATCGGTAATTCGAAGATGTTTTTCGTGACTTCGCAACAGAGCCGTGACGATGCGAAGGAAATCGGTGCGGCTCTCGGTCTTTCCGATAAAACCGTCGAGACCATTCATTCCTATCCGCTCCCTGAGTTGATGGATCCCAAGGAAAGGTTCAGCGCTTTCACCTACATCGCTAACAACAAAATCAGGCGGTTAGTTGGAACGGTGAAGAATGTCGCTTCGCGCGAGCTGCTCTATGCGGCATCAAGCGACAATGAAACGTTTGACCGCCGTGCCGCGTCGCTCGGCAACTACCAAAACATCGTCACCGGTATCATCGAGGAATCGGAGAAGCTACTGAGCGCCAGCGAAGAATCCGCTACCGACCCAATCCTATGAAATGGCTCACCCTGGCACTCTGCGTGATTGGGTCCGGCTGCACGGTCGGACCAAGCGTTCCCAAAGGGGAAGCGACGATTCAAGGAAGGGGTTCGGAGGCGCTGACCAATGAAGGCGACCCGCTGGTGACGAGCGGCTTTAACGCGCGTCAAGTTCCCGTGGAATTCGCAAAAGGTTACACCAAGGGTGTCTCCGATCAGGTGAAGCGTACTTATTGGGCGCATCAGGACGCACAGAAGACTGCGGAAGAAAATTCTCAAGGGCGAATCCGTTACTACAACGCTACCATCCCAGAGCGGCAAGATACCGACGGCGTGATCAGGGTCCAACGGGAGGTCGTTATTCCGATCGTGGAGTAAAACATGAAAATCAAACAAGTGATCCGGGCAATCTTATTATTAGGGATCTTCAACACTGTCGGGCGCGCCAGCACCGTTGTTCATGATCCCATCCACACGGTCCTGAACGTCGCTCAGCAGTTGTACGGGCAGGTCAAACAAGAAGTCCAGCATGCCGAAGATATTACGAAATACACCACGATGATTCAGAAGCAACTGGAGCAGATCAATCAGTTGACCAACATCGTCAACAAGGATGTTGAGCAGCTCCGGCGGTTTGGCAACCCGGATACTTACATCAACATGTTAGGTCTGGATGCCCTGTTCGAAGAGGTTAATAAGGTGAAGACGGGAGTCGGTCGTACCGTCTCAGACTTCACTGAAACTGCGAACGGAATTGCCGCTTTGAAATACACCGGACAAGGTCTTTTCCAGGATTTAAGCGAACTGCCCGACAAATTTGGACAGCAAGTACGCTACCAAACAGGAAGTTTTAAGAAGTTTGGGATGGTTCAGGATATGAACGACGATTACAACACCCAGCTTTCTGGGGTAAATCAGTCATTCAATCGCCTTGAGAATGAAGTTCATAACACGGCACAGCAAATCGATAGCGCCGGATCATTGGTGGAAACCGAAAAGCTGAAAGCAAAACTACAAGCGGTGCAGGGCACTCTCAACACCAACATGAATCGGGCCTCTTTAGCTGCTCTCAAAGTGCTCGTCCAGGGCGAGGTCAATCGAAACGACCAGGCGCGCTCTCAGGAAGCTGCTCGTCAACGGCGGATGCAAGAAATGGTGACGGAGAATCAAGAGCTCCGTGACCTGGGTGGCGCATTGTTGGGACCTGCGGTGGGAAAACAGGAATAGTCGATCGTGAACACGCAACTGAGCGACTCTCAAACTTATACGGCGGCGACCGGCGCACTGGACGGATTCCTGAATCTGGAACCGCTGGTGGATTCCATTCAGAAGGTTCTGAATGACTATCAACCGGCGGCCTACGCCATAGCTTTCGTTTTGCTGACCGTTGGTACGATGCGGGAATTTTTCTATCCTGAGACTCGCCGCTTCTTCGAGTCTATCTTGCGAGCCGTCCTGCTGGTTGCCAGCATCAGTTTAGCGACCAGTTTTATCGACTGGCTCAATCAGGCGGCACAAGCCCTGGCGGAGTTACCGGCCGCGGAGCAGGTGAATCTTGGCGGTGGATCCTACTCAATCAAGCCCGGGCAGGCTCCTGCGATAACGCAATTGGAAGAAGTTTTGCAGGCGAAGATCAAAGGAAACGATTTCGGCAAAACTGGTTCGGGGAACGGCGCTGCCAACGCTCAACAGGCACCGCAGTTTTCTTCGAATCCGCTGGATCTCGGAAAAGACTTGGGAATCGCCTGGAGTTACCTTGCCGGGTTCGCGCAAAACCTGGCCTGGGAAATTCTGTTCGCGATTTACCTCTTATGTCTTTTGCTCTGCAAAGTGATCATCATCTTGATGCAGTTCGTTCAGAAGGTGGTGGTGATCGGCTTTAAACTCTACACCCCGATCGCGGTGGCAGAGTATGCTCATCGATCGTTGAAGAGCAAGGCGCTCGGGTTTTTCCTGACCTTTGTCGGAGTGCTGACCTGGCCGGTGGGATGGAGTCTGGTGAACACGGTGACGCTCGGCATTTTCAAGAGCCTTCCGGCGCCGCAGGACCAGAATTTTGCGACTTTGATGATAGCCATCGTTCTTGCCATCCCGGTCCTTCTTTGGGTCTTAATCGGCCATGTGTTAGCGCCGATCTTTGTTCAGAAAGTGGTCATTCGCGGCGGAGCGGTTATTCAAGCCTTTGCCGGGACTGTTTTTTCCGCTGTCGGGGCGAGTTCCATGGCGATCTACAGCGGAGGACTGGCAGGTTCGGCGAATTGGCTCGCCCAGATGAAGCAAAGCACCGGTCGAGATGAACCCAATGCAAGTCCGGTTGAATACGCCCCAAGTCGACAAACGGCAGAACCCTTCTTTGAAGCGCTCGGCGCATCGCCAGCGGATCAGGCCGAATCCAGCCCGCCGGACCGGTCACGAACTTTCCGCGGTCAGAGGGAACAAACCCCTGCGGGGCGAGAATCGTTGGGTATGGGGGCGGGAGTGTTGGGAGCCGGAGCGGCGATGATGAATCGGTTTGGAAGTGTCGCCCGCTTTATCGGCCATGCGGTGGTGGAAGGCAGCGGGGATGGGAGCGGGTTGGAATATCGAGCCCTTGCAGCTTTTGGGCCGAGCGGGA
>DATHPI010000415.1:0-17013 GCA_035484035.1 Chthoniobacterales bacterium | reverse complement strand
TTGCCGATGTGGCTATCGACGGTTTGATTTTGCGCCAGGGCAGGTGAAATAGCGAAAGAGCTTAGGAGTAAGTAACTGAGTCCCCGTCTTAGTTTCATCTGTGTGTTCATTTCATTTCTCCACTCGTTAGGTAGATCAGCTACTTCACTTCCTCGATATCCGGAAGCTTCCACATCTTCTCAAAGAACGTCTTGGCCGGGGCGTAGGCGCGGAACATCAGTTCAAATTTTCGGGCGGGATCGGTCGGAACCCAGTTTGACTCTTTGCCCGCGGGAGCCTGTGGCCCGAAATAGATGTCTACCGAGCCGTCCGCGTTCTTTTTCACCTCGTTGTTATTGGATGCGCGGCTGGCACGATCCACGTTCTTGATCAGCGCGTGAGTTTCGCGGTCATAGGCGGTGACCGACCAGTACTGCTCGATCGGCGCGTTCGGCGGGACTGTTAGGCGGTAACTCTTTCCTCCGTTATAGCTTTCTCCGTCCTTGTCCTTGATGTTGATCAAATAGAACTGGCCGGCGCCCAGACGCTTGATGCCAATGAAAGCGTAGTAATAGGCGAGTCCACGGGCGTCGACTGGAAAGTGGTTGGGATCCGCGAAGCCAGCGGCCGCGGCCTGAACGAGTTCCGGCGGAGCCGGGTAGGTCCAGTGGGTCCCCTCGTAGAAGGGCGGAAGGCCCGCGTCATATCGCGCCGCCAACGCCGCGTGCGCTTCCTGAATGCCTGCTTCGAGCGGTTTCTTCATCCCGGCATCAGGGGAAAACGGCTTGTCCTTTTCGATGCCCAAGGACCTCAGATAGTCGATCATGAGTCGGTCGCGCTCGAGCCAGGGCTCCGATTGTATGATGCGATTGAGCCCTTCGAAGAATCTGACGTCGTAGCGAATCGTCGAGTCGAAATCGACCTCCTTCACGTCGGTAAAGACGGTGGCCGGCGGATTGGCTGCCTGCGAGAGCGGATAGATCCTGACGCGCTTGCCGTACGCGATCGATTTGGCGACATCCGCGTCGCTGTGACTCTTGAGGTTGGATCTGAAGAGCCCATAGCTGCCGTGCGTCTTGGGCTGCAACGCTTCGTAACCGTCGGGGACCTTCTCTTTATAGTCAGGCGGGAGCATCAGCAACTTGACGCCCTTGCCCTTGTCCACGCCCAGCAGGCCCGCATCCTCCAGCGGCTCCTGCCAGATGTTGACGATGTTCGCGTTCATCGCCCCGCCATCATCCGCCGGCGGAACGTCAATCACGATTGGCCCGACGTCCTTGGTATTGAGGAACGCCATGAAGTAGAGCGTGTCGGGATTCGGCGTGAGCGTCTGGTTATGCCAGTCGAGCGGCCGTCCCCAATAGATCACCTGGTTCACCTTGCCCAGCGTCTTGGTGAGCATTTCCTGGAGCATGAGGTCGTAGTTCACGGCCGGCATGCCCCAGACGACCGCCTCGACGGCGCGGCGCTCCATCGTGCGGCGCGCCAGCTCTTCGGCGGAGAAATTCTCCGCGCGCGTCGTTGAGACCGAACAGCTCAGCAACAAGCTGAGCACGAAGTTGATGCGTTTCGTCTTCATGATTATTGCACCTCCCGCTGGCTGAAATCGTGAACCTCACGATCCCAAAAAACAAGAGCTGGGGCCAATGGACTTTGGTCCCACAAATCACTGCCTCTTCGACTTGGCCGCGCGCGCCCGGCGCCTTGTGTCGATTTCAGTTAAAACGTAGACTGCTTACGCTCGGGCTTGTTGGCAGTTTTTGATTGGTGCGCCGCTCATGGCCTGGAGCTCACGACCGTCCGACCGTTCCATGTGGCTGCTTGGGTTGAGGACTTTCCTGGGTCCAAACCGACCATCACCACGAAGCATGTCTTTGCTACTACTAAAGGTGTTCTATTTGTCATCGCATGAACCTCCTGGCCGAATGGCCGTACGGAGCTCCTAATCCGGTTGTATTCACTCTCTGCTCCTGAGTTCGCAGCGCTGCAAGCTCGTCTAGAGTATATCGGTTCAGTTGCCCGTTATGGCTGCCGACTTGAGCGTGCAACTCGATGGTAATCGCGGTTTTCACGTGAAGCAATAGCTGGGCGCCGGCTCGGCTCCGTCCCATTTGGTGTTTCTTGCACATACGCCAGTTGATTAATTGATTGACGGTGCTCTCCACATGGGCAGTCGAAATACGCTCTCCGTTCCGATATGCTTCGGCGTATCCCATGACTGACTCACGGTTCGCATACAAATAGGAGCAAAGCTAGACGCTAGACGAACTTCGCTCCTATTACCAGGCAGGCGTCCGTTACCGTTCGATTTCCCGGCCCCTGGTGGAGTTAGTCGAAAAGGAAGGGGCTGCCTGCGGGCGTGCATGTCTTGCTTCCCCCGACCTTTCCTCTTCCGGCAGATCTGGTTCTCTGGTCTCCACCGAGTGATGTGGCCCTCGCCTTGTTACAAAACCAGGTTGCCTTTTGATTTTAAATGGCAACGGGGGGAGGGGAACGCGGTGACTTAGTAGCCAATGGTGAAGCGATCGCGTCTGTCGCCCCTCGGCCACGAATAAATCAATATGCTTGGCCGTCATGCCTTCACCTTGCCAGACCGCGTTGCCACTGGTAAGCTGCGTCCGCTCTGTGATCGCAATCAGCCAGCGGATGAGGCGTAATGTCCTTACCTAGTAATCCTATTTCGTTGCTATCCGGACCGCTGATTGCGGACTTTTCGAACCGCCGCAATTCAGGTTGCGGAAGGCAATGACAATTTCGGTGCGGGTGGCATCAGCCGCGGACATTGACGCTATCGTCAGGCTCAACCGTGAAGTCCAGCAGCTTCACGCTGAACTTGAACCGTCTTTTTTCAAATCAAACGTCGACAGCGAAGAGGTTGCTGCCTTCTTTGCTGCGAAGCTTGCCCTGTCGGAGAACCATATTCGACTAGCCGATTGCGGCGATGGTCCGAACGGCTACGTGTGGTTTGAGGTGCAAGAGCGTCCAGAGACGCCGTTAACGCTTGCCAGGAAACGTATCTATATTCACCACTTATCAGTGCAGGGGAGAGCTCGCCGTCATGGCATCGCCTCTGCATTGTTGAGGCAAGTCGAAGCCGAGGCACTGATCCGCGGCATCACGAGTATTGCCTTGGATACTTGGGCGGCAAACGGATCCGCACGCAGCTTTTTTGAAGCTCGCGGCTTTACTCCTTTCAATCTCTCGCTTGGTAAACGACTAAACGACTGACATAGGGCTCATCGCAGAATCTGTTCCAAAACGCACTCTAAGACGTCAACCCGTCAACCTTTGGATTTGCTTGACTTGAATCTCTCGATATAGCTCCGAGCTACGCCTGGTTTTGGCTGTGAGCCGGTTAGCGCCCTTCGGCGATGACCCTGTCGAACTGTACTTAAACTGCAACGAAACTCTACGACCGCCGCGGCCATCGGTTGTAGCGCATACCCAGCGAAGATTTAAAAAGACGACCGACGCGCCAGTATCCAGGATAGCCGGGACGATCCTCAAAAATGCCTACTTTCCTCATCTGAAGCATCGCCTTTCGGAGGGTTGATTCTTCGATACTCGAGCGAAGCTTCACCAGGTGCCGATTTCAGTTAAAACGTAGACTGAAAACTGGTGAGTTTCCCTCGGAGTCTACGAATTAACTGAAATCGACAACGGCTCATTGGCACGGTCATGGGAGCGGTCCATCTGCTTCCGGGCACCACCTTCGCTAGTGTGACAAAGAAGGGTAGCTACCGTCCCGAGAAGACAGCCTCGCTGACCTTACTTGAGCTTGAGCGCTGGCTAGCCTAGCTAAGCTAGCACTGCAGATTGCTGGAGTTTATCACCACACCGTGCATTCCGCTCTGCATCAGACGCCAGCGACTGCCTGGCAGCACGGTCTAGCTCAACGGGGTCGACCAGCGCGCCAGCCTCAAGATCGGGAAAGCTTTTTCTTGGACTTTCTGCCCGTGGGCGACACGGAACGACGTGCATGCCGTAGTGCCGGCAGAAGTCGGCCAACTTTGGATTGATCTCCGGATCAAACCAGTCGGCCTTCAGCACCGCCGCTTTCATATTGTCCAGATTCAGCAAAAGCGTCGAACCGCCAAGATTTCGGAGGCCATTTTCCAGGCAGCGAAGGAACGTCTCGGTGTCCTGCCTGGTGAGCGGCTCGCTATAGGCCTTGCGCGAATAACTCAAGACCATCCGCAAGACCCAACTGCGGCGCTTCTTACCTTGGCCGTCATCGATCGGAGCTCCCAAGCAGAAATCCAGCTGGAGTTCTTCTCCCGGTTGGCATTCCAAACGCCAGATCCGCTCGGGCTGGGCCTCTCGCAGTTTGCGCACAAAGCGCTTCACCGATTGGTAGGAATCGGTAAAGCCGTTTTCGCCCACCAAATCCTGGTAAATACGTTGTGCGCTGAGCCCGAGCTCCACCTTGGCCTCGATCACTTCGGCCAGCGGTTCGCACTGACTCTTTCGCCCAACGCCGTTGCTGGCGGTCGAAATGGCTGGTTTGCTAACCGCAAATACCGGCCGACGGTCTCTCGATCGATCCCAAGCTCGCGTGCGATCCGTCGTCGGGACCAGCCTCGGTCGTCTAAACTGTAAATCGTCGTTTGCAGGCTCACTTTTAGGGAGTTCGACATGCTCCATTGGTCCCGCATCCGGGCTGTTCCGAGGAGCTGTTTTCCGTTCCAAAAAGTGGCTGGTTTTGACGCCCTTAATTTCGACCTTTAGTGGCTGGTTTTGAGTTTGGCCACGAAAGTCAACAGGCCCCCAGGTTTTTACCGGTCTCTAATAAAAGACATCGCGACAGCGTGACATGAGCAAAGCCTTGGGCGGTGAGAACCATCCGGAGCCTCGGGTCATCAGGTCATCAACAGCGACAAACGCCCGGTTCGCCAGCGAGCCATCTGCACTGGCCTTAACTTTTGATCAGCGATCGCCCAAGGGAATCCTAAAAATCGCGGCTTCCCACACGCGCAACCAGATAATCAGCGGTGTAACTTTTGGGATTGGAATGGCCCTACTTGAAAAATTGCAGGGAAAAGACCGGACGTTATGCGAACGCAATTCGCTGAATACGTGGTAGCAACCAATGCGGATGTACCGCTTGTTGACGTCCATTTTATAGATAATCCGGACACAATATTCAACCCACTTGGAGTTCGCGGCATCGGGGAAATTGGTATCACCGGAGTTGCAGCTGCAATTGCCAATGCGGTCTATAACGCGACAGGAAAACGGGTACGCGATTTACCGATCACACCGGAGAAACGGCTATTGCTGGAAGGCAACGAACAACCGAATTCTGGCATTACTCGCATCTAATAAAAGCATAGGATCCGATCCCCCCGGAGCGTTGGAGCCGGAAGCGCAGAACGGTTTCTGCAATCAGTGATGCGCCAGTCTGGACACCGATGATGTGGTGATTTCGACCTGAAAAGGAAAAGCGGTTGTAGGTCTGATCGGAGCCCATACATCGTAGAAATACTTCAACTGGTCCTCGACCGGAATGTGAACGCCATTCAACGAACAACCTCGTTCGGCGTGCCGACGAGCCCGCCTTCGGTGCTCGAACCGTTGTCGCCGCTGATATAGATGATGATGGTGTTGTAGAGCTTGCCAATGTTTTCGACGGCCTGGATCACGCGCCCCGATCTCATGGTCGGTGTACGCGAGATAGGCCGCATAGACATCGACTTGTCGGATGAACATCTTCTTCTCATCAGCAGTGAGATGGTCCCAATTCTTCAGCAGTTTTGTCCGGCCAGGGCGTCATTTTTTTGCGTCTTGCGGTATCACGCCGAGCCGGTTCTGGTTGGCGACGACGAGTCCGAGCGCGCCGAGTTGATCTTCCTGTCCTTCGCGATAGCGCTGCCGCGGTTCGCCCCGTCTACCGCCGAAAACGACGCGTGCAACACTGTGCCGACCTTCACCCCGATTGAGCTGTGTAAGCGTGCCCCGGCGCATCGCCCGGCACCCGGCCCTGCAGGAGCGACCCGCCAAGAGCATATCATCCCAATGTGGCGCAATTCGTTGTAGCTTTAGCCGGTGCTGTGAAACAACGTTGAGCTTGCCGTAACATGAAAATTGAAGAAATAGCCATTGTCACCCTTGTGCTCGTCGGCAGCATTTCCAGCGCGGGCGCCGCAGACAGCAAAGCGATCGTTCCTGAACCAAGCTCCAGCGGAAGCTACCGTCAGCCCGTCGATGAAGCCTGGTTTACCGGACCGCTTGATGCACCCAATCCAACGCCAATTCCGGTTGGTCACTTTTACGCGGAGCCTTACCTCCTGAGCAGCATCATTTACGGCGCTTACGACGGAGAATGGAATGTCCACCGATTGGCTCACATTGACTACTCAATCATTTCCTCTACCCTGCTCGAAACCGGGATTTTCCAAAATGTCTCGTTGGCGATTTTACCTGAATTCGGTTACAACATTGCGGGAGCAGCGGAGAATAGTTCTGGAATCCGCTTTGGAGATTTTCAGGTCCGTCTAAAATGGATGTTGCACCAGTTTAACGAAGGAAGCTGGATTCCGACCATCACACTAGCGGCCATGGAGATCTTTCCGACCGGCTCCTATGATAATCTGGGATCTCGCCCCGCGAACGGTTTCGGTAGCGGTGCGTATACGAGCAGATTCGCTCTTTACTCACAGAAACTTGTCTGGCTTCCCAATGGACGGATTTTGCGGGCGCGGTTCGATTTCACCGCTAACGTTCCGATCGGTAATGTGGGAGTCGATAACGTCAGCGTCTATGGCACTCCAGAGGGTTTCAGAGGCGAATCAAAGGTGGGAAACTCTTACACGGCGGATCTTGGGTTTGAATACAGCGTCACTTCTAATTGGGTAGCGGTCATGGAGTTCGTATATCAACATGGAGATTCCACGCTCACGATTGGGAATCAGCTCCTGGCCGATAGTACAACTCCTGTTCCATTTCGTTCCGCGTCTGTTTCGAGCGAGTATTGGTCAGTGGCACCGGCGGTGGAATACAACTTCAACGCCAATGTCGGGATCATTGCCGGAGCCGAGATTTCTTTTGCAGGCCGCAATACGGGTGCATCTGTAACGCATCAGATCGCGCTTAGCTGGTTCTTCTAGATGAGCGTTTGTTTTCCTTTCATCAGCCAGAACTGGAGGGGCCAAACCACGAGGTCATCGTCAATTTGATTTCCGCCACAAACATTCAACTGGTTTAAAGGTACGGGCAAAGCTTGATACCAACGCCTATCCGCCGGTGGCCAAGGTAAGGGTCTCGACCAGATTGGTGTAAAAATGTCCAAGTGTGGTGAGAACATAATCGGTCTCGAACCGACAGCCGATACATCCGGGGCTGGACCAAACTAACTAATGAGAATAGCTGGCAGCGGGATTCCTGCCGCTAAAGCTAAAGCGGCATCATGCAATCGAGATATTCTCTCTGGTCAAAGCCTGATCCACGGCCAAAGAAAGATCACTCCGCACCTGAACCCAGTCCTCTTACCGATCCGTCCACGCTCGAATGTGAAAGCTCGCAGCGCCCGGGGGAAGTTGACAATATACGCTTGCGGTGCCGGTTCTTAACTCGGAACGGTAAGTATCGCTTTAACGTCGAAGGGGAATTTAATCGCAAAGGCCTTCGCCCGCTGAGACAGCCCGATTCCGCAGCGGCTTAACGTTGGTTTTGGCCAGTTACTATCGCAAGCCCATGTTCTTCCTCACGAAGGTGGCTAGACTTCTAGGCTTTACAGACAGTGGATTCGATCTGATAAGCAAAATCGAAGACGCTACGAGATCGGCGTCAGTCAACGGCCCGGATTGGCGCTGACGATGTCCGCACTTTGCCAGTCTATAGCTATAACTTTCTCGCATTTTGCGAGCGAGTGCTTTCGCTCGGGTATTGTCGTAGTAAGCATTTATTTCGCAAGTACTCGGAGCAACACCGTCAGACACTTTGAACAGCGCAGTTGGCACAAGAATAGCTTTCTTTGCTCGCAAATAAAAACAGATTTAACAAGCACCGTACGGTTTGCCTAAATAGCGTTTAACAAACGGGAAGACTACGACCTCTAAAGACGACCTAATCACCCAATCTTTCGATGCATAAAGATGACATAGAATGCTGGCTGTTCGGTATCTGCGTTTCCTTTTCGTTTTTAATCCCCGTCACTGGATTGGGATACTGCATCTACCGACTAGTAGAACATTTTCTAAAATATGGATAGCAACCGCCTGTCGCGATGCCCATAGGGCCGCGCAGCGTCCTTGGCGGCCTGGATGTCGCGATGCCCATTATTAGTGGATGACAGACTTCTGTCTCTCGAGGAAATTCCACTGATAAAGGGAAATGGGTGCTGCCGTTTATCGGTGGAATGCGGCCCTTAATCAGTGGACGGAGTGTCACGCCGTTTGTCGATACTCTGTAGCCAACGAATCCCGATTTTCACGCCGCTTTACTGTCTCAAGTGGCCATTGTCCTGCATCCGCGTGGCCCTGTTTTGGTTCAAAGAATTGGCCGGTTTTGACTGACCGATGAGACCTTTAGGGCGCTAGGTTTAGAGCTTGGGCATGTTTTTCACAGAACGTCTGCGCACCTTTGAGGCTATGAGCGACCTTCGTGAAATTTCCAAATAATTTTTGCGTCTGGGATTCAACAACTCAGCATAGGAAAGAAACTCAGAGACTTATTTCCAATTCTCGCAAATAATCACGTGCATTAAGAAGAGTTACCTTGAGCAGGAGGCAGCGCTCTTTGGCCTGAGCTCTGCTTTCTCTGACAAATGCAAGGCTGTCTTGTGCTTTCTGCAATTCACGCCCGATCAGGTCACAATGGCTTTTAAACGTTAGCTCGTCATCCATGGGGTGGCTCATTCGTCTTTCCTACTTAAAAAAATTGTGTCAGCTCGCAAGGGATCCGGAGATGATGCTTCGTGGGGGATCACTGAAGCGTCCACAACGGGAACGACTCCCCAGTTTTGAGATCGGGATTTTGGTGAAAAACAAGATCAAGACGACCATCGTAGCAAGAACCAATGAACGGTTTGTTTTTGCCAAAAAAAAGAGTATTGAAAGAGTTTCGATATTTCATGCCTTTGATTCGAACCGCTACACGCGGAATTGGCCACTTGGCGTTTCCACAGCAATAACTTCGCAGGAATGGCTTTCATCGGTGCTTCTTGGTCTGACTTCACCGGAGATGGATCCGTCTTCAAACTTCGGGCACGGAGGCACCAGAGGAGCGGCGAGAATGGAAGAATCTCGCACCGTTTAACCGTGAAATCGAACGTTTTTTGCGCGAGGCATTCTGCTATAACCCAGCGATCCTTCTCTCCTTCTCTGGTCGGAGAGGCGAGGAATGCGAAGAGGAATGGCTTCAGCGGCGATCCAAGTACCCCCTCTCGTAGATTCGAACTTATTCCCGAGCATAGCGGCGGGAGAGTTGCCATACCCAAATGAGACGCAAAAACGCGGAAATGGGTATGGAGGGGATCCCAGAAAAGTGTGCGAGGAGTTATCGGCAGCAAAAGAACCAATTCGACGCATGCACCGGGGTACCGGATCGTGCCGCTCAGAAATATAGAACTATTAAAGCTTGGTTACCGAATCCGTGGAGCACGGAAGGTGTTGGGCCATAACCAGAAGGTCTTCGCAGCGAAGTGTGGTCTGGACCGGAGTTATCTGGGAGGAGTAGGGCGCGGAGAGCGTAACATTACTTTCGATGTTCTTTGTGCTATCTGCGTGAGCCTTGAGTGTGATATCGCAGCGATTACCAAATGCATTCCTCAGCTCCATGCCAGTATTTAGTTAGGTTAGTTAGCGCCATTATTCTGTTTGAGCGGGGCAGAGGTCGAAGGAAGGGACGACATCCTGAGCATGAGCGCATGACAGAGTTGGGCCATCGACTCGGGCCATAGGTTTCCTTTTCAGGAAGTCCTCAGGGACGACTGCTTTCCTCATCCGACGTTTCCTTGCTGGGAGTGGGCTGCGTTGCCTCCGCAGATCCTACCTCTTCCGATTGGCGCAGTTGTATCATGTCGGTATGCCGGAGTTCCTCCCCTTTGTCCCGACGCCGCTCTGAGTCGGCCATCGCCGTTCGTGTCCGCTGTTTGGCGGCAAGGGCACGGGCAAGCGTCTTCACACGAGCGTCCAACTCTGCGATTTCGTCAACAATACCAGCATCTTGACGGGCAAATTCAGCCTTCAGGCGGTTCTGCTCCTCGCGTTCAGCCCGCTCCTTCTGCCATCGCATTGTGCCCATGAGCACCGTTCCTTCTGCCGTGTACGGGGGCCGGATCGAGAGCCCCGAAGAGCAAAGGCTGAGTTCGCGCACCTGGTTGGAATGATTGGTTCCCCGCGCCTTAAGGATCGTCAGGCCGCGGTTGAGCTCGCCGCCGTCGAACATTTCCAAATGGAACCATGTGTCGGCCACACTTGTCATTTGGGAAAGTGTCTCGTCATGTATGGGCAGACTGGTGCAAACCAAGGTGATACCTTCGCCTTTTACCCAGCGAACCAAACGCGCCGCGATTGCCTGAGTGCTCGCCGAACTTCTTCCGTTTGAGAAGACCGTGAACGGATCGATGATTAGGCAGGTGGCTTGTTGGAGTCGGACCAGAGTTTTGATGCGATGAAGGTGCTGTTCCGCGGATCCGGATCCCATATAAGCCGAATGGACTTTTAAAATCCCATTCTTCACGTGCTCTCCAAGGTGAATGTTGACGGAGGCAAGGTTGCGCACGATTTCCTGACTGGTCTCATCAAAGGCGACGTACAGCGTGCGCTCGCCTCGTTGAGCCGCAGCCTCGGCGAATGCTCCGCCGATCGTCGTCTTGGCCGTTCCCGGAGTTCCCGTGATCATCGTGATGGAGCCGCGCCAAATTCCCCCATAAAGCATCTCATCCAACTGCTGAATGCCCGTAGAAACTTTTTCGGTGAGGGCTGAATCGAGGACGGGTTCATCGGCGGCAGCTACCTCTATCCCGCGGGGACCAATGATTAACGCCGTCGCGTTTTCCGAATAGCTTGACCCCCGATATTTAATTATCCGCACACGCCGCTGTGAGAAATCCTCTTCGACCTTTTGCGTTAACGCAACCACGCAACCAACGATAAAGGGCAAGTATTGCATCGCCTCGTCCTCGAAAGGTACAGCCTTCTCTGACCAATCGAGTTTCGCGGTGATGACTGCGGTCAGTCCATTGCCCAGCAGCCAATCATGCAACCGATCAATTTCCCGCCGTCGTTCCACCACACCGGGCAGCAATCTTAAAAGGACATCTATGGAATCAAAAACGATCCGGCGCCCCTTCATTGCTTCTACTTTGGTTGACAAGATCGCCAGTGTTCCCGAAAGATCAAAATCGCCAACTGTTACCGTATCAACGGTAGGCCGAGCATCCATGAAGAAGAGCTTGTGGTTTTCCAAGTCGGCCAAAGGCCATCCGAAGCTGGCTGCGTTGGCGATAATCGTGCGGGGGCTTTCCTCGAAGCCAACGAAAATGCCGGGCTCGTCGAAACGGCTGGCGCCGTTCGCCAATGTCTGCAGCCCAAAGACGGTCTTTCCGCAACCCGGTCCTCCTATCACTAAGGTCGCACTCCCACGAGGCAAACCTCCGTGCGTCATCTGGTCGAAGCCGTCAATGCCTGTCAACGCTTTGGGAAAGATCGCGGGCGGATTTTCATCGGACGTATTCATGAATGGAATTATCTCGTAAATTCTCTGGTTTTTTGCCTTGTCCAAGTGACAGCATCAGTTCGAGAATTATGGTAATTATTTTATTTATATCTTAGTTTGAGCGGACTTCATGCATTTTTTTAAAAATGGGTTTCGATTTTTTCAGAATTGCCGCAAAAAAGAGACGCTTTTTACGGACTCTTTTCGCTCCCGACGGCTGGATGGGCAGAATATTGAGAGTTCTTCCGCAACCCGGATATACAGAACGCTCAATGCGGGAACAGGTCGCTGCTGTTGCAGTTTTCAAACAACATAAATCGTTGCCAATGGATCCCTCGTTTTTGGGGTGCTCGTTGACATGTCAGTCTCGGTTCGTAAAGACTGCCTTCCCATCATTGGATTGGATGGAGCCAAGCCAACACCTCTTTCTCTGCCCCTTTCGAGGCGCTCGTGGATTCTGCGACCGACGGCGTCATTACTTTGGACGACGAGCAAAGAATCATTCTGTTCAACCCCTCGGCAGAAGAGATTTTCGGCCACAAGGCAGCGGCAATATTTACCCAACCTTTCAATTGCCTGCTGCCAAAACGATTACGTGCGTTGCAGTCGCAATTGCCTCGGAACAAGCTCATTGCTGGCGAAATTGGCTATCCTTGTAGAATGCGCGGAAATTTCATCGGTCTTCGGGCAAATGGCGAAGAATTCCCGATGGAAACTTCGATTTCCGAAGCAACAATCGAGGAAAAATCCTTTTTTACTCTAATAGTGCGCGACGTAGCAGAACGTCAGCGGACGGAGGAAACGAGAGCGCGCCTAGCCGCCATTGTTGAGTCTTCCCATGATGCCATCATTGGTAAATCCCTTGACGGAACCATCACAAATTGGAACAAAGGCGCAGAACTCTTGTTTGGTTTCGCCGCCGCAGAGATTATCGGCAAGTCCTCCTCGATCTTTATTCCGAGGGACCGCCTCGAAGAAGAGATGCACCTTCTCGCTCGGTGGCAACGCGATCAAACCGTAACGCGGTACAGAGCTCGATCAACTCCGCGATTCCGCGCCCGCTCGCTTGCAGCATTCGGGGGAACGCGCTGCCGGTCGTGTTGCACGAGAAAATCGAATCGGGCGAAGCCGAGGCAGCCGAGCTCGTCGAAGAGGCGCCTCGACACATTGGCCACGTGCGCGAGCAGGGCGTCGCCACCGGGCGGATGAGGCAAAACCCCGGCCTTCGACACTGAGCAGGTGCAGAAGGTCCTGGACAAAATACGATGCAACGGGCTTAAATCAAAACCCGGACGGGATCAACTTTTAGCTTGGACGGTCGATCATATGGTGGGACTTGCGTGACGCTCATATTCTGCTTTACAGGCTGCGACAATTTCGATCAAGACGTCCAGTTTCTCGTCCGTCTGCGCTTTGAGCGTGAGCTGTCGACTGAACCATTTGAGCTGCCTCAGCCAGTGCGCTGCAACCTTTTCCCGGTCTTGGATTTTTCCCGCCTCCAGGCGAGCGCCTTCATAGAGGTCCCATAAAAGGATTGGGAACCCCATATCCATCGATTGCTGTGTTCGATCATATCCCAGGTCTGAATTCTAGCGCATGATGTTCACAGGCTTGTTGCGCACTTTCGAGAGTATCAAACGCTCCAAAATCAATGCGATGGCCATCGGCAAGACGACCGTTGAGATGGCGTTTGAATACTGAAAACCAACGAAACACGTCCCTCTCGCAGTCGAAAGAATGGTAGGCCAAATAAATGCCGAAGGCACTCGTGGCAAGAAACCCACCTGCAGATTTGTTCCATATTAATACCACATTTTCTATATTAACTGTATTTGTATTAATGCAAGAGAAACACAAGAAAGTCTTAGCTTACGAGCTCCACGATCCGCAACCGGAACACTCGAGCTGCTTACGCTCGGGCTTGTTGGCAGTTTTTTGATTGGTGCGCCGCTCATGGCCTGGAGCTCACGACCGTTCGACCGTTCCTTGTGACTGCTTGGGTTGAGGACTTTCCTCTCAAAGTCGATGATTACTATCACAATGGCGCACGTCGGCGGCTGAGACTCCACGAAAAAGGGGGCAAGGAGCACGAAATGCCAGTGCATCACTTGCTCGAGCAGATCCTGAACGAATACGTTGAGGCAGTATGCCTTCGGAGCGGCGAACCTCTGTTCCAGAGCGTTAATTCGGCTGGAACAGCAGTAACCGGACGAGCTCTTAACCGGTACAACGCCTGGGCTGCGATTCGAAAACGAGCCAAGGCGGCCGGCTTTCTCACCCCCGTTGGATGTCACACCTGGCGCGCAACCGGTATCACCATTTACCTGGAAAACGACGGACGACTGGAGCACGCCCAGCAAATGGCGGGACACGAGTCCCCGCGAACAACCAAACTTTACGACCGAACAAAGGACGAGATTACACTGAGCGAAGTAGAGCGCATCCGGTTGTGAAATTCGTTTCCGAGAGGGCATTTGAGGTGCCCAATGCACGATCGACGCTTCTAATTGCTGTTCCAAGTCCGGGCTCCGCCTCCTTATGCCTGTGAGTTCGCGAAAGCGCTCGTCCAGTCTCTCGCTGCCTTCCGGATCGAGGTGCAGGTTTTCCGCGCAATGCTCGATGAAGGTCCTGTCGGACACACCCATTAGCAGGACCAGCGCCTTAATATAGGTAAACTTCCGGCCATCGCTTTTCCGGTGAGGCGTTACGCTTTCAGAAAGGCCAGCAGGTCGGCGTTAATGGTATCGGCCTCGGTCGTGGGCATGCCGTGGGGAAAACCCTTGTAGGTTTTCAATGTGCTATTCTTTAGTAACTTTGCCGACAGCGGTGCCGAATCGGGATATGGCACGATCTGGTCGTCATCGCCATGCATCACCAGAACCGGCACGGTGATCTTCTTGAGGTCTTCGGTGAAGTCTGTCTGGGAGAAGGCGACGATGCCGTCATAGTGCGCCTTGGCGCCTCCCATCATGCCTTGGCGCCACCAATTCCAGATCACCCCCTGAGAGGGTTTCGCACTAGGCCGGTTATAACCATAGAACGGTCCAGCCGGCACATCGTAATAGAACTGGGCTCGGTTGGCGGCGAGTTGCGCCTGAAATCCGTCAAAAACCTCCTTGGGCAGCCCGCCCGGATTGGTCGCAGTCTTTACCATGAGCGGTGGCACCGCACTGATGATCACCGCTTTTGCCACCCGGCTTTCGCCGTGGCGCGCTAGGTAGTGTATCACTTCGCCGCCGCCGGTAGAATGGCCAACATGCACCGCACCCTTGAGGTCGAGATGTGCGGTCAGTGCCGCCAGGTCGTCAGCGTAATGATCCATGTCATGGCCGTCGCCAGGCTGGGTGGAGCGGCCATGACCGCGCCGGTCGTGGGCGATCACTCGGAAGCCCTGGCCGAGGAAGAACAGCATCTGCGTGTCCCAATCATCGGCCGACAGCGGCCAGCCGTGGCTAAACACGATGGGCTGACCTTCGCCCCAGTCCTTGTAGAAGATCTCCGTGCCGTCTTTCGTCTTAATTGTGCTCATTTTTGTATTGATGTATTTTCTTTGTTTGATGTAACTAGCGAGCCTGCAATCCGCCCGTGAAAGGACTTAGGCAAAGGGGGATTCATTTTCCGGTTTGTCGAAATGAATCTTCCAAAGATCGGCCCTATCTGCTACGTCAAAGATCCGTCGATTTGCGCCAATGGTCTCTATTTAGAATGGATCGATCCAGATGACCCTTCCGTCCTCTCCGAAGAAAGTGGTGGTCCTAGCACTGCCAGGTGCACGGGAACTGGATTTGGCAAGCGTGCTAGATGTCTTTGCACTGGCCAATTCGCAGTTAGCTCCTAACCCCGCTTATCAAGTCGAAGTCGTTACGAGCGACGCCGAGGGGTGTGTGACCGGAATGACAGGCCTTAAATTAGTCGGGAACGTGCCTTACTTCGCCTGTACGGGCGAAATCGACACGCTCTTGATCGCAGGTGGAGTAAGTTTGGTAAGGAGTGATCCTGAAGAACCGTCACTGGTCGCTTGGCTGAGGAACCGTGCTTTCGAGTGCCGGCGTGTAGGATCGATTTGCACGGGTGCTTTCGTCCTTGCTCGCGCGGGCCTTCTCGATGGGAAACGGGCTACGACTCACTGGGAATACGCGAAGGAACTGGCCATCCGTTTTCCAAAGATCAATGTCGATTCCGATCCTATCTGGACTTGCGACGGTAATATCTACACTTCGGCGGGGGCCACTTCAGGAATCGACTTGTGCCTGGCTTTAGTGGAGGAGGATCATGGCAACAAACTCGCTCTTGATGTGGCACGGGCGATGGTGATGTTTCTTTACCGACCGGGCAACCAGGCTCAGTTCAGTGTCTTGCTTTCCGCAGAATCCGCGGTAAGTCCCTCCATCCGGAAGCTTCAGGCGTGGTTGCCTGAGCATCTCGCCGAGAATCTCTCTGTACCGGCGCTAGCCAGGCGCGCCGGCATGAGTCCGCGGACTTTTCAAAGAGTCTTTACCGAAGAGGTCGGCAAGGGGCCTTCCCTCCACGTCGAGGAATTGCGCATCGAAGCAGTCCGGCGAAAGCTCGAGCTCACGTCGTTAAGACTTAGTGAGATCGCTGAACAGTGCGGATTCGCCAGCAGCGATGTCATGACGCGCCGGTTCCGGTTCCATTTAAAAGTAAAGCCGCTCGACTATAGGGCCCGCTTTCGTTCTTCCATTGGGCCTGGCAAATCTCTCCGGAAGGGTCATCCGCCGACAAAAGGCTCACCGAAAATTCCGGGCACGTCAGCAAGCGGAAATGTCTTATCGGTCTAATGATCGGGTAAGTCCGCGAATGAGCATGGAAGTCCGACTCCGTGATGTAAACACCTAGATTGCGCTCGAGCGACTTCCCGCCTTCATCAAGATGATACAGGGGTTGGCTGTGCGCGTTCTGCCTCAACTCAAGGTGTTTCTGGCGGTCTCGTGCCACCATGTAGCGCCCGTTCTATATCCAGCGCGTTTTTCTCGCAAAATGCCTGCGCATCTAAGGCCGTCGAATCCCTGGAGCTCGGTCCGGCTCACCTGTTCTCCAAACCTGTCGGATCCTGTCTTATATTTGGTGAACTAGCGGTTCTTTTGATCTTATTGTCGAAGTTCCGGTACACGAAGTAGTAACCGTGAATGCTCTTCGCGAGATGTCTCAATCCGTAAGCTTGCCAGGCTAATCGATACTTCGAATTTTTTACCGTTCCCATCCGCAACAAGAACACGCGGATCGCTTATTACCATGCCATCGGCCAGCTCCTGGATTGGTGCCAGCGCGCCGGCTTCCGCGGCCTGGGGATATTGAGCCGATCACGGTAGCGGCATACGTTGAACAGCACCCGGGCTCGCCGGCAACTATTGTCGC
>DATHPI010000414.1:0-14141 GCA_035484035.1 Chthoniobacterales bacterium | reverse complement strand
AAAACCGGAACTGGCGGTCAAGTACGCTGAACAGGCGGTTCAAGTCGATCCGAGAAATTTTGTCGGATACCAGACACTTTTCGAAGTTTACATGGCGCTGAATCAAAAAAAGGAAGCCGAGTCGACTCTGATCAAAGCGCAAAAACTGGAGAGTAATGACCCGAACTTCTGGCTCAATTTGGTTGATCTAACGGTTCAGTTGTATAGCAACAAGCAGGTTAGCTTCCCTGCTCAACGAGTGGCTGCCGTCGAACCCTTACTGAAGAAAGCCGCCGAATTCGCCGGCACAGACGGCAACGTTTACGCCAAAATCGCTGACGACTACGTCCTGATCGACCAGGTGGCCAGCGCAATTCCTTTCTATCTGCGAACACTTGAACTGAATAAGGACAACGCGGATGTGCGCTTTAAACTGGCCCAAAGTTTTCTGAAAACAGGACAACGGGACCAGGCGATCCGAAGTTTGGAGGAGATGCTGAAGGCAAATCCACTCAAGTTTGAAATCTATGAATTCCTTGCTCGTCTCTACGAAGAGGCCGGCAATAAGGCTCGCGCGCTTGCAAACTACGAGCAGGCCCTCTTGCTGGCGCCTAACCAGCCGGAGAATTACCTTCACACCGCCGGTGTTGAACTGGAGTTGAAACAGTACGATCGGGCGATCAGCACCCTGGAAGAAGCAAGACACCGTTTCCCCATTCCGCAGATCACCTACAGTCTCGCCATCGCTCTCTCAACGGCCAAGCGTTATGCCGAAGCTCTGCCGATTTTCGAGGCGGCGTTGCAGGACGCGGAATCGAGCGAAGAGGAGCTTTTAGATGGCAGCTTCTACTTCAACTATGGTGCAACCGCAGAGCAGGCTGGCTTGGTCGAGAAGGCGGCAACGCTGCTCAAGAAATCGATCGAGCTCGATCCATCAAAAGCCGCACAAGCCTATAATTACCTGGGGTTCATGTGGGTTGATCGAAATATCAACCTGGATGAGGCCGGGTTGATGATCAAAAAAGCGCTGGAAATCGAACCCGACAACGGCGCCTATCTCGACAGCCTCGGCTGGTTTTATTTCAAAAAGAGTGACTTTAACAGGGCCCTGAGCGAACTCTTGCATGCCGCCGATCTGATTAATCCCCCGGATCCCGTCGTTTATGAGCATATTGGAGATACCTACCGTTCGCTGAATAACAGTCCCCAGGCTTTAAGTTACTGGCAAAAAGCCCTTACTCTGGATCCGCAAAACCAATCTCTAACGGCAAAGATCGACCAGGCGAAATCGAAAATGACTGCCAACCCGACGAATTCGCCTCCTGCGGTTTTGCCTGCTCCATCTGCCGCTGCAAGTCCCAGCCCGCAACTGGCACCTTCGCGGCCATAGACTTTAACCACCCTGACCCTCCGGCATAAGCGGGCAGGCCTCCTGTTCGGGGTCCCTCACCACAAAAGCCACCTTGCCCAGAAGGTTCAGATGCTCTTAGATTCGGCCGTTTTTCGTTTCTCCAAAGATAGAGGAACCCGAATAATCGCTTGGATCGGTCGGCACCCAACGATCATTTTATCGCTTCCATCCCTTTACCTTCTTCTATTCTATCCAATCCTTTGGAAAGATATCGATGCCCTGGGACAACTGATTTGGCCGGTCGACTCGACTAATATCCTGCATTATCCGCCACTCTATTGTTTTAGCGGCAGAATTCCTTTTTGGATAGGCGATCTCCTTGAGGCAGCGTTTCTTGGGAAACCGCTACCTGTTCTCAATATATTTTCCGAACAGCGGCCTGGCATCGTCGGACTCTACACGTTAATCTTTACACAGCACCTGGCCCTGGTCTTCGCCTTATCGATCTTTCTCAGGTCTGCAGCCAAAACTGCATTGGGACGTGGCTTAGTCGTCCTCTCTCTCATCAGTGCCAGTTCTCTCTACGTGCAAGAGCAATGTGCAGGCTCGGAGTCATTTAGCGTTTCCGCGATTATCTTAATGGTGGCTTTCGGCTTGCGAGCCTTTGCAGAAGATGGCCACCGAGCTTGGATAGCTTTTGCCCTGGCGACATTTCTGGTCGTAGGGACCCGGCATATTAATATCGTCCTGGCAATTTGGCTGCCCTTGACGTTGACGGGGATAATGATCTGGCGCGGCTCGCGTCAAAGGTCCTTTGATCGGCATGAACTGGTGAGAATCATCGTCTCACTTCTCTGTGCCGTCGTTGCTTTGCTGGCCAACACCCTCCTTACTAAGAGCATGATCGAGAGAATCGGCCAAGAGTATCACAGTACCTTGGGACTTACATTGAGCGACCGCATCGAGGCTTTCACCAACAAGCTTTCTGCTCCGGAAAAGGAAGCATTGGTAGCTAAGTTACTAGCTGCAGAGCGCGATCCTACTGTCCGCCTGGCTATCACAAGTCAGGCGGAAAAAGGTTCCCTGCATTCGGGTCTAGCCGCGGCTGTTATCCAGGACGCAGTTAGGCAGAATAGTCTAGCCCACGGATCTTTGGAATCCGCCACTGACCGGGTCATCCTTCAGGAAGCATTATCCTATTTCAAATCGATGCATCCAAAGTTAGTGCGAATCATTCTGGCCGATTGGGGTCATGGCTATCTTCGTGTGGATAACAGTAAACTCAGCTTAACCCGCTTTTTGTCCACCCGGACAGCCGCCCGCATGTCCGAGGAAAATCCCCAAATGTGGGAAGCATTGAACCAACTTCATGTGGTGGATTCTTCAGCGGCAAATCGAGGAGTCGATCGAGCGTCGCGGGACCTCTATTTAAACTTGGGTGGCCCGATCCCCATGATCGTACTAGTGATCGCGAACATCGCTTTAGGAATCATCCTGGCCCGACATGGTCGGGCTGAATGCGCCTGGTTGGCTCTCTGTCTGGTAGCAACGGGCAGTATCCTCTATTTTGTCAATTGCGTCTGTGTCTATTATAACGACCGCTACGTGCTTCCACTCTTTGTCTGTAATATCGCGGCGTGGGGAATCCAACTTGGCAGATTCATCGACGATCACGGCGTCCCGCCGATCCTTACTAGCACTCGCACTGGCACTGACACTACCCTCTAAGCAGGCTGCAGTTTCGGGTCGCGTCTAACCAGAAACGGCTCGACTCGCGCATAAACCTTTGGCGACACCAAAGCAACCACCGTTACGTAAGAGTCTTCGTAGCCCAAATCGATGACCAGGCTCGTCCGGTGAAGCAGCGAAAGAAGATCCGTCCGATCAAGGGGCAAGGCCAGCTCCACTTTCGAGACGCGATCCGTCAAAAGATCCGCCATCCGATAGAGAAGCTCTTTCAAACCGTCTCCGTAGCGCACCGAAACAAAGACCCCCTCGGGGAAATGAAGTCTCAGAGTGTGCAAAGTCGCCTCGTCTTTCACCAGGTCAACCTTATTCAGAACGGTGATCATCCGTTTGGCATCTGCACCCAATTCGACGAGCACTCGCATGGTCGTCTGATAAAAATCGAAGACGCGTGGATGGCTGGCATCGAGGACATGAATCAGAAAATCTGAAAGTACAGCCTCTTCGAGTGTCGCTTTGAAGGCTTCGATCAGACGATGCGGCAAATTCCTGACGAACCCCACGGTATCGGTCAGAAGCAAACTTTGGCCGGAAGGCAGAACCACACGGCGAGTCGTGGTATCAAGTGTCGCGAAGAGCTTGTCGGCAACAAGCGCTCGCGCACCGGTTAGTTTGTTTAAAAGCGCCGACTTACCGACGTTGGTGTACCCGACGATGGCAGCGCTCGGCAGAGGCAAGCGCTCACGCTGTTTGCGCTGCGTTGCCCGACGGAGGCGAACCAGCTCGAGATCGCTTTTTAGCCGATCAATTTGCGCGCGAACCAGGCGCCGATCAGTCTCCAGTTGGGTTTCGCCTTCTCCCTTTCCACCCAAACCTCCTCCTTGACGGCTGAGATGACCCCATGCGCGGGTCAGTCGCGGCAGCGAGTATTCCATTCGAGCCAGATCCACCTGCAGTCGGGCTTCTTTGGTCTGGGCTCTCCGCGCGAAGATATCGAGAATCACTTCTTCCCTGTCGATCACCGCCACTCCAGTCAATGCCTCCCAGTTGCGTTGCTGGGCCGGACTTAAGCTATTGTCGAAAATAATGACATCGATTGAAAGTTGCTTCGCTCGTTCGCAGATCTCTTCCGCTTTTCCGGAGCCGACCAGATAACGCGGATTTCGCGCCTGGACCCGGACCAGCAGACGCTCGATGACGGGGATTTCCAGCGTCTCGACGAGAGATTCCAGCTCTGCCAAAAGGCTGGCTGATTCTTCCTTCTGCTCCGCATCCTTGTAGACGCCGATCAGTAACGCTTTTTCAACCTGTTTTGGCTTCTCTTTTATTTCAAACATTCGTTATTTTTTGAAAAACGCCGCGACAGCATCGGCGACCAGTTCGATTTCACTGTCGGTTAACTCGGGAAAAATAGGCAACGCCAGAACTTGCCGGGCCGCGGCTTCCGATTCCGGAAGCGAACCTGCACCCAGGTAGGCAAAGCTTTTCTGAAGGTTTAACGGCACAGGATAATATATTTCCGTTCCGATGCCGCACTCCTTCAAGTACTCGCGCAATTCCTCGCGCAACGCCGTGCGGACGACAAACTGATGATAAATATGCCCTTGATGACCCAGTTGTCTCGCGTATGGCTCGACAGGCAACCGGAGTTGGGGCGCGAGATTCGCCCACTCATTCCGATAGCGCTGCGCGATCGCCCAGCGCTTTTTGGACCAGTCGGCTAGATGCGGCAGCTTTCTTAAAAGGATCGCCGCCTGCAAAGAATCCAGACGAAAATTCCCACCCACCAATTCGTGCTGGTATTTTGGTTCCATCCCATGATTTCGGAGAACCTTCATACGGGCCGCCAGCCGATCATTTCTGGTGATTGCCATTCCTGCATCTCCAAACGCTCCGAGATTTTTGGTCGGATAGAAGCTGAAAAAGCCGAATTCCGCGATTCCACCGGCATGCTTGATCCCTTCTGAGGAGGGATAGCCGGCCCCAATCGCCTGGGCGGCATCTTCAATCACCGGCACCGCATAGCGCTCACAGATCGCCTGTATTTCGTCCATCGGACAGCAGAGACCGAAGAGATGGACCGGGATGACTGCTCGGATTCGAAGCCCGTCACGCGTCCGGACGCCCCTCTCATCGAAGGTGCACTGGGTAGAGAAAAACAGCTCCAATTTCGCGGGCGACAAGCTGAAGGTCTCCGGATCGATATCGACAAACACCGGTTTCGCTCCCATCCGGGCAATACAGCCTGCAGTCGAGAAAAACGTAAAAGGCGTCGTCACGACCGCGTCACCAGGACCGATTCCCAGAGCCGTCAGAATCAGCAGTTCGGCATCGGTACCGGATGAAGCTCCGACGGCATACCCTCCTCCGGAAAGCGAAGCGATCGCCTTCTCCAGTTGTTCGACGCGAGATCCGAGAATGAAGTTCTGAGCGTCGCAGGTCGCGGCAATCTCGCTTAGAATTTCCTCTCGCAGAGGAAGAAACTGCCGCTTGAGATCAAAAAAGGGTACCTTGGTCACTCGCCTGAGTCGCATTATCGAACGTTGCTCGCCTCTGTGCAAACCAAATTGAGGAAGGTCAGCAAGGGGAATTTCTTGCAAAAAATAAGGCCATCGGAAAACCTCGCTACGAACAACCCACGAAAAGATTATGAGACACCTCGCATTAATAACTATTTTATCAATTGGCGCTCCGTTGGTTTTGCGCGCTCAGGATCAGGGTCCGGTCGAAAAGACCGGCCAGACCGTAGAGAAAGCCGCGACCAAAACGGGGCAGACCATTGAGCATGGTGCAAAAGCCACAGGCGAAACCGTCAAACATGGGGCCCAGGCCACCGAACGCACCGTTGGCAAAGGCTTGAAGAATACAGGAAATACACTCGAAAAAGCCGGCCACGGCAAGACTGGTTCTTCCAGTCATCACCACGCCAGAACAGCCAAAGCAAAAGCGAGCCCTTCACCATCGCCAAAACCCGAGAGCTCGCCGTCTGCGACTCCAGCTGCAACACCAGCAGAAGCTACGCCCACTCCGGTGGAACCCGCGGCCACTCCGGTAGCGCCAACTCCAACACCGGCCGCTGAAGCACCCGTCGCCACCCCCACCCCCCAGTAAGACGGAAGTATCACTCGCACAGAGGTCAAATCTTCGACTCAGAGAGCGCGCAGCTTCCCTAAGCGGTGAGGCTCCGCCCAAGCCGGGGTTTCTTGGGTTGCTTCGCTTCGAGCAGGGCAACACTGGAAGGCCCGGCCCAAAAGGGCATCTACCTGTTGCCGCAAACCTCGCCTCTTAAATCGTAAGTCTGGGTCCCGGTAATTCGCACCTGGACAAACTCTCCGACGGGAGCGCTATCACCCAGCAATACTCGAGTGTCTACTTCCGGCGCGTCGCCCGCGCTTCGAGCGATCAACGGCTGTTCGACGAGCGCCTTGATCTCCGTCCCGACCATGGCCTCGGCAAGTTGGTGGGCAATACTCTGCTGCAACTGCATCGCTCGGCGGTAACGAGCGCTCTTAATAGCAGGGGGCAACTGCCCAAGCATTTTACCCGCACGCGAACCCTCCTCCTGCGAGTAGGTAAATATTCACAAACGCTCAAATCGCGTTCGGGCAATGAACTCCAGCAAAGATTCAAACTGCTTCTCTGTTTCTCCCGGGAAACCGACGATGAAGGTTGTTCTCAAATGAAGACCCGGTATCGTCGCGCGAAGCGCTTGGATCAGATCTTCAATGTGTTGACGGGAGGTTTCTCTCCGCATCAGCTTCAGCATTTCCTCGTCGATATGCTGCAAGGGCATATCGACATACTTCACGACTTTGGAGCTGGCAGCGACCGCCTCCATTAACTCCGTGCTCCAATGCGCCGGGTGCGTGTAGAGAAGCCGCACCCAGAAATCTCCAGGAATTCCTTCTATCCGCTCCAGCAACCGGGTCAAAGTCGGGCCACGCGCAGAATCAACGGGTTGGCGGGGTCCGGCTTTCTGCTCCCACAGATCCATCCCATAATAGGTCGTATCCTGGCTAATCAGGTTAATCTCCTTAACGCCTTCTTCGACAAGATGGCGAATCTCGGCTTCGACCGACTCCATTGGCCTGCTTCGATGCCTGCCCCGCATCTGTGGAATCACGCAGAAACTGCAGGGGTGATTGCACCCTTCGGCGATTTTCAGGTAGGCAAAATGACTCGGCGTCAACCGGAATCGCGGCGTGGTGTAATCCGGTATATAACGAGATCTCGGCGTGACAAAATTCAACGGCCCCGCGGCAGGTGCCTGCCGTCCGACGACTTTCCGGACGATTTCGCCGGCCTGGGCAATTTGATCGAGCCCCATAAACGCGTCCACCTCCGGAATTTCGCTCGCGAGCTCAGCCGAAAATCTCTGCGACATGCAGCCGCTGACCACCAGTTTCTGGCCGGGCCGCTTTCGCATGCCACGTACCTGATGGGCGTCCAATATCGCCTCAATCGACTCTTCTTTGGCTGAATCGATAAAGGCGCAGGTATTGATGATGACGACATCCGCCTCTTCGGCATTTGCCGTTACTTCCATCCCGTGGGCCACGATATCGCCCAACATGATCTCGGCATCGACAAGGTTTTTGGCGCATCCAAGGCTAATCATCCCCACCTTTACGGCAGGAATCGGACGCAGGAAGTCGGCAGCGAGCAATGGACGGCTAGACGATTTATTGAAAACCATTCGATCAGTCGATCACTATATCACCGGAGTTACCCGGGACAAGTTGCCCATCTTCTCGCACCTCAACGGCGCCTTTGTCCAGGACATGTACCCAGAATCGTTTTCCCTGAACCACAATCGGTCGGCTATCCGGGCCGGCGAACCCGTCAAATACGGGTTGAGTCCCCTCTTCATCCTTGGTGACCTTGACGTAGGTCCGTTTGATGACCCGGACTTCCAACTTCTTTTCGGGAAGGGTTGCGAGACCGGTTCTCACCGGGGTCTCGACCGGGGTCCCGGATACCGGCGCACCGACCGCCTGCGCTCGCTGGACTTCGATCCGATCCTCATTGCGAGCCGGAGTCGCATCCGCTTTCAGTTCCAATGGCTGGGGGGTCAGGGAAGAAGCAGCCGCCGGCTTCCCCCCGAAAGGAGATTGCGCCGCCAAAGCTTGAGTTGAATCGGCCGCCGACGGCACCGGACTCACCGCGTGGGTCGAAGCAACTTCCGCTTGATTCGTCGATCCATTGGCGGCTGAGAAATTTGTTCCGGCTACTCTCGGGATGTTGAGCGCCAGATACGAAATGACCGGAACGCCTACCAGCACGATCAAAACCAATACCACCACGACCGCTGGATGAACTCGAAATCCTTTGGGCTGGATTCTTTGGGTCCAGCGCGCATGCTGCGCATTGTGTGGGGGCATCGAACTCAAGTACTGATAGTCTCCCATCGAAATTGCTGATGAGATCTGGAAATCATCCAGCTTATGCTGGATATCGACCCCGAGGAACCTGGCATATTTCGCGAGGAAACTTTTGGCGTACGTCAGGTTAGGAAAGTGAGAATACTCATCCGCTTCGAGGTCAATGAGGCGGTCGGGCCGAATCTTGGTCCGTTCGGCCACATCCTCAATCTCGAGCTTTCTGGCAAGCCGTGCCTGCTGTAATATCCTTCCAACCGATTCCACCATCTCAGAGACTCGCTTTTAACCCACACCGTGCAATCTATTCAGCGGGAAACTTTGCGATCCTCTCACGACCTTTACACGAGAGCGTCCAAGTCCACTAAAATCTCTCGGGGTTTCGCTCCATCACCCGGCCCTAAAATGCCTCTTCGCTCCAGGATATCAACCACCCGGGCAGCGCGGGTGTAACCGAGCCGCAGCCTCCGCTGGAGCATCGATGTCGACGCCCGCTTCTCCTGACGGATAATTTCCAGGCATTTCTCCACCAGCATTTCGTCTTCTTCGGTGACTTCCTCCGCCGGAGCTGAGGATTCGAGTTGATTTTGGATCGACGGATCGAAAGCCGGCGTGCCTTGTGCCGAGACAAATTCCACGAGTTGCCGAATCTCGTCATCCGTGACGAGCACACCCTGGGAACGGATCAGCCGCGAAGTCCCTGGGGGCCGATAAAACATATCACCCTGGCCCAAAAGACGTTCCGCACCGTTTTCATCCAGGATCACCCGGCTATCGAGCGCGGATGCGACCTGGAAAGCAATCCGAGTCGGAATATTGGCTTTAATGACTCCGGTCACCACGTCGGCACGCGGAGTTTGGGTCGCCACGATCATATGGATCCCGGCGGCTCTGGCCATCTGGGTAATCCGGGCGATCGCGCTCTCCACATCGGCCGGAGCAGTTTGCATCAGATCCGCCAACTCGTCGATGATCACGACGATGTAAGACATCCGTTCAGGGATAATCAGATCATCATCCCTTGCCACCACAATCGGCGGCGTCTCCGGGTCCTTCGCAAGCCTCCCAGTTTCACCGGGCTCTTCCACTCCATTTTCGAGGTCGAGTTCCCGCTGCGATTTCGGCTTCGGCCGCGCGTTGAAACCGGTCACGTTCCGAACTCCGACCTTCGCAAAAATCTTGTAGCGATTCTCCATCTCGTTCACGACCCAACGAAGCGCGAGCAGCACTTTCTTGGGATCGGTCACTACGGGCATCACCAGATGCGGAAGCGCATTGTACATCTGCATTTCAACGACCTTCGGATCGATCATCACAAAACGCAGATCATCCGGACTGAACCGGAACAAAATACTGGCGATGATGGCGTTGATGCAGACACTCTTGCCACTACCGGTGGTTCCCGCCACCAGTCCGTGTGGCATTTGCGCCATGTCGCCTAGAATAATTTTCCCGTACACATCCTTACCCAGCACAATAGGAATTCGGTGTTTGGTCTGTGTCCATTCGTCCGACTCGAGGATCTCGCGGAGCGTGACTTTAACCTTTTTCGAGTTCGCGATTTCGATTCCGACCGTATCCTTTCCAGGAATCGGTGCTAGAATGTTAATCCGTTCGGCCCTGGTGGCCCGAGCCAGATCGCGCTCGAGACTCGAGATCTTGTCCACTCGCACCCCTCGGGCGGGATAAAGTTCGTACCTGGTGATGGTCGGTCCCCGGGTAATGTCTCCCGGACTCGCTTCGATATTAAACTGCTTCAGGGTGTCGATCAGGACGTGCTGAATCAGTTTCAATTCCGCCGGATCTGCCGCCTTACGCCCTTCCAGGTCGATCGGTTCCAACAATTGAACCGAGGGAAGGACATAGTTTTCGATATGCTGTCCGGAAATGGGCAGCACTTGCTCCTTGTCGCGTCCTTTTCCTTTAAGTTCCGCCAGCGATGGCTTTGCCCGGTCCGGAACAGCCGCGGACGAATCGATGATTTTGGGCTCGGGATAGACTGCGGTGTCAGCCTCCGGCTCTTCAGGCAGAAAGCCCTTTTTCTTCAGTTGCTTCTCCTGCTTGCGGATTTCACGCTCGATTTTCTTCTGGTTGGCTTCCAGGCGTTCTCTTTCATTGGAGGCCTGCATTCGGCGACGCTCTGAGGCCTCGACCGTTCGCCGGAAGAAATCTTTGGTACTTTGGATCGACTGTTTGACGAGATAGACCGGTCGAATCCCAGTTAACCAGATCAAGCTGATGAGGTAGATCACTGAGAGCGAAATGATCGACCCGACCTGCCCAAGCATATTCAAGAGCAGTCTTCCAAGCCCATCACCGGCCCATCCCCCGGGGCCCATGATATTGAAGTCGCGCTTCCAGGTATGCAGAAACCAAGGCTGTATATCCGCCACCGCCGCTCCGCTGATCACGAAGACGGCAGCCCACGGCAGACGCCTTAAGACCCGAAAGCCCGGCAAAAACAGCTTGGCGCCCCCGAACCCCATAAAGATAGTCGAGATCAGATAGGATGCGCTCCCAAGCGTCATATAAAGGAAGCCCGCGATGACCGCACCGGTCGGGCCGATAAAATTCTGCGCCGGGTTATTAGGCGGGCTGATCGAACTGAACCACACCCAGGAAGGGACGTCCTTCGGGGTATAGGAAATCAACGCCAGGAATAGAACTGTCCCAACGCCGAGCAAAATTAGACCCATCACTTCGTTCCATGCGTTATGCTTTCGCGACTGCGCCATGTCAGCTCCCAGTGTAAATCCTAGTTGTGGGCTTTCAATCCATAACCACTCTATTTGCGCACCGGCAGCGGTTACGTCTCCAAAAAGGGTTATGACCACCCTGGATCCAGGCGGTTATTTTCATTGACGACTTTACTCGCTACCCGTAGCTTCCTTGCCTCGCGAACGCCACGCTCAAATATGCAAGCCGAGTGCCTGACATTTCAACCATTGTACATGGAAAGAGTGTGGGGTGGTCGCAAACTCGAAACCTTTTTCGCGCGGGCACTCCCGGAAAGCATCCCGGTGGGCGAGTCTTGGGAACTGGTGGATCGCGAAGATGCACAGAGCATTGTTTCGGAGGGTAAATTTCGCGGCGTTGCTCTCCATGAAATCTGGACGGACCATCGCCGGGAGGTTTTTGGCGAAGGTTTCGACCACGTGCGCTTTCCGATTCTGGTCAAGATCCTGGATGCCTCCGACACCCTGTCACTGCAAGTTCATCCGGGTCTTCCAGGCACCACCAGTCTAGTCGCCGAGCCGAAGTCGGAGTTCTGGTATTTTGTCGGCACAGATGAAGGTGCGAGCATCTACGTCGGCCTTAAGCATGGGGTCAGTCGAAGCGACTTCGAAACGGCTCTCGCCACCGGCAAGGTTTTGGAACTTTTGCATCGTATTCCGACCCAACCGGACAGCTTTATTTATATCCCCGGCGGGCGACTCCATGCAATCGACGCGGGCAACGTCATGTTCGAGATTCAGCAGAACAGCGACACCACATACCGCGTGTTCGATTGGAACCGGCTCGGTCTGGATGGCAAGCCAAGGCAGCTCCACATTGAAAGCTCGCTCCCTTGCATTGACTTTGACGATTTTGAGCCCGCTCTGAGCAAGGGTAACGTGGAAAACCTGGTGGCTTGCGATTGGTTCCGCATCGACCGTTGGAACCTGAATCAGGGCCGCGAGGCTAACCCCGAGCCCAAGTTCTCAATTTTCCAAGTGATCGCCGGGACAGTCTCTTTCGGCACCCGCTTTTTCCAGCGAGGGGACTTATTCCTGGTTCCTGCGAGTAGTCATAAGGGCTCACTGATGCCACACTCCGGCACGGCCACGGTCCTTCGCACGACCCTGTAAGGTAAACGTTGGAGCATCAACGATTATGGTTGCGGCTCCGCCGGACCATGATAAACGAGATCTTGGCATAGGAGCCGTCCGGCCAAAATTGACGATGGTGACAATCCACACTACGATCGGCTTGTGAAGAATTTCACAAAGTTAGCTCTGCACGGGATGGGCGCAGCCAAGCTGCAAAAGGCCGTCGAGCTGATTAATCCGCATCTTTACACAGTCGAGGAGCGGATTCGCGAACAAGCCAAGGCTTTCGACCCAGCTATCGAGGGCTACTTCCAGTATGCATGCGGCACCAGCGGAAAACGCATTCGCCCCACTCTGACCTTGTTATCCGGAGCTGCCACCGGGACGCTCTGCACGAGTCACGTCGACCTGGCAGTTATTGTGGAACTCATTCACCTGGCAACCCTGGTGCATGACGATATTATGGACGGAGCCGATATCCGGCGGGAACAGGCGACCGTCAATGCCAAGTGGGGTAACACGATCGCGGTCCTGTTGGGAGATTGTCTGTTTGCTCATGCTCTGATGCTGGCGGCCGCGTTTCCCAATAATGCCATCTGCCGCCGGATCGCTCACGCCGCCAAAGAGGTTTGCTCTGGTGAAATCATCCAGACCCAGCGCCGGTTCGATCTGAACCTGACTATTGACGAATACTTCCAGGTCATCGAGATGAAGACCGCCGCTTTGTTCGCCGTGGCGACGGAACTCGGCGCCTTTATCAGTGAGGCCAGCCCCGAAGTCATTACTGGCATGAAAGCTTACGGCCTCAAACTCGGAACGGCTTATCAGATTTACGATGATTGCCTCGATATCGCCGGGACCGAGGAGAAAGCGGGCAAGACCCTCGGTTCGGATCTGCGCAAAGGAAAATTGACCCTTCCGGTGCTCTACCTTTTGCAGATGGTCGAACCCGAAGAGCATCATCGTTTCAGCGAGGTGTTGCTCCGCGCCAACGAAGACGAGTTGGACGGACTGGCCGCAGAGGTCATCAGGCGAGGCGCGCTGCGCAGAGCCGTCGACACCACTAAACGGCTCGTCGAAGAAGCAAAGTCAGAGCTCCAGCGGATTCCGATCAACAAATATTCGTTGGCGATGCAGGATATCGGCGATTTTCTGTCGAATACTGTTGACCAGTTTGCCGTCGCTGCCTAACAATTTCGACGCATGTTGGTTTTATGAACCAGGCGATGCGTCCCCGCTTTGCTTCTTCGGGAGACGAAAAGTCTCGCCTCTACTGATTCTTGAGTTTGGGAATGGGAAACGAGAAGACGCCAGATGACCGCCCGTGGTCTCACTATACGCGAATTGCCCGAGCACCAGAAGCCGCGCGAAAAACTTCTCCAGCGTGGAGTTGATTCTCTCACCGATGCCGAAATTCTGGCGATCCTTCTCCGAACCGGGATGCGCGGTTGTAATGTGGTCGAACTTGCCGAGCGACTCCTGCGAAAATATGGCAACCTCTCCCACCTCTCCCGATGCCCCGTCGCCGAGCTGTCCAGCTTTAAGGGTGTCGGCTCTGTCAAGGCTTTGCACTTGGCAGCCGCCTTCGGGCTTGGAACTCGATTAGCCGCTGAGCAAGTCATTTCCGAGCCTCTCAATCATCCTGAAGCCATCTATCAGCTGCTTGGAGCGGAGATGCGCCGACTGGACCGTGAGTCGCTTCGCGTGGTCTTACTGGACACTCGTTTTCACCTGATCGCCATCACCGAAGTCTCAAAAGGAACACTGAACGAGAGTCTTGCCCATCCCCGCGAAATCTTTAAACCAGCCATTAGCCATTCCGCTTATGCCTTTGTCCTGGTCCACAACCATCCTTCGGGCGATCCAGCCCCAAGTGACGCCGATCTCCGGCTGACACGACGCATCGCCGAATGTGCCCGCGTACTGCAAATCCAGTTT
>DATHPI010000413.1:0-3687 GCA_035484035.1 Chthoniobacterales bacterium | reverse complement strand
GCCGCGTAGCCGAGAGTCGGGAGCAAAGTTGCCGCTGCCAGGCGATGGGAATGGCTTTTATTCATAGGGATGGGGATTTGATCTGTTTTGATGTATTATAGATGCGTAATGATTTGTTTTGACACCGCAGAAGTTGATGATAATAGATCAATATGTCAAATAATAAAATGTGTTCGCATCACATAAATCATCATATAACATCACAACCAGGGCCAATCGGAGGTCCGCGATGATCGGGCTGGCATTGTTGGGCGCCGGCCGAATGGCCAAGGTGCACGCCGAGGCCATTTCAGCCGCGGGCGCCAGACTGGTAACCGTTTTCGATGTTGCGGAAGCGGCGTCCGCGACTCTCGCTTCGAAGGCCGGCGCATCCGTTGCTCGGACAGCCGAAGAGGCTTTAAGTCATCCTGAGGTCACAGCAGTTCTGGTGGCGACGTCTTCGGACACGCACGTGAAGTACGTGATCGACGCGGTTCAGGCCGGAAAGGCTGTCATGTGTGAGAAGCCGCTGGCACCCACTCTCTTGGAGGCGCAGCAGTGTGTGGACGCATTGGGGGAGCACGTAAGCAAGGTCTTCTTGGCCTTCAACCGGCGGTTTGACCCGGGACATGCTGCAGTCAAGAAGGCTATTGAGAACGGCGAGATCGGCAACCTTGAACAATTGACGATTACCAGCCGCGATCCGGATCCGCCCCCACTTGAGTACATTCCGAAGTCTGGCGGTCTCTTCCGCGACATGATGATTCATGACTTTGACATGGCCCGGTGGATGCTTGGCGAAGAACCCTCCAGCATTCACAGTCGTGGCAGCTGCCTCGTCGATCCCGAGATTGGCAAACTCGGCGATATTGATACCGCTTGCGTGACCCTCCTCACAGCGAGCGGTAAGCAGGCGGTAATCCTCAACTCGCGGCGAACTGCTTATGGCTTTGACCAGAGGATCGAAGCTTTCGGCGCAGCGGGCATGGTGATGTCCGACAATCCGAAAGCTACCGGCTTCAAGCGATTCTCAAGCACAAGCTTTGGAGCGCCGGATCGCTTTCGTGCCTTCTTCATGGAACGCTACGGCGACAGCTATCGCCTGGAAATTGAGGCGTTTCTAAATGGATTGGCTCATGGCCAATCGGCATCAGTGAATGCGACCGACGGGCTGCGGGCTGTCTACCTTGCAGAAGCCGCGGGAGCATCTCTGCGACTAGGAAAGGCCATTGAACTGAAACCAAACTGTGAAATTACCTGGCAATGACTGACGACTTTTTCTTAAGAAACCGAACAACGACCGCGATCATCACGGGAGGAGCCCAAGGTTTGGGTTTCGCCATCGCCGAGCGGTTGGCGCGGGAGGGCGCGCACGGCATAATCTTGAGCGGACGAAGCTTAGATAAAGGAGAGAAGGCGGCGGCCACCATCCAATCTCGCGGTACGGATTGTCTCTTCGTAAAGGCTGATGTGTCCATTCCAGAGGACTGCTTCAGACTGGTCGCCACAGCTCTGGAGCGCTTTGGCACGGTGAACAGCCTGGTGAACGCCGCGGCCCTACCCGACCGAGGCACCCTTCTGGATACTAGCCCCGAGCTCTTGGATCGGATGTTCCACACCAACGTGCGCGGGCCCTTTCTGCTGATGCAGGGTGTCGTTCGTCACTTGATTGAAACCGGCCAGCCAGGGAGCATCGTCAATATCCTTTCCATGGTAGTGCACTGCGGACAATCCTATTTGTCGGGCTACTCAGCGTCGAAGGGAGCGCTGGCTACGCTTACAAAGAATGTTGCCAACGCCTTCGCTGCCAATCGCATTCGCTGCAACGGCATTCTGACAGGTTGGATGGACACTCCTGGTGAGAGCGCGACGCAGCAGAAGTTCCATGGCGTGAGTGAAGATTGGCTAGCCAAAGCTGAGGCAACGCAGCCAATGGGGCAGCTGGTTAAGCCGCATCAAGTAGCCGGATTGGCTGCCTACCTGTTGAGTCCGGAGTCGGGCGTGATGACGGGAGCTCTCATCGATTATGATCAGCGTGTCTCCGGAGCCTACCCTGAGTAGTTGAGGGGTCCAGAAGACTGGTGGGAGACTTTCCCCGTCAGTCTTCCACTGCGCCGAGGTGTAAAAGTGATGTAACACGTCAGGAAATGATTGAAAATGATGTTATATGAGTTGAAACAAGTGCTATTTTTGGGTTACTCTTTGGGGGAATGAGAACCATGGCGAGACCATCACTTGATGAAATTGCGAAGTTGGCCGGCTGCAGCACGGCAACAGTGGACCGGGTCCTTCATGGGCGACCAGGGGTACATCCCCGGACGCGAGACAAAGTGAACAAGGCACTGGCCCAGCTTGAGGAGGAATACGAGAACAAGAATCCCAAGCCTTTCGCAACGTCATCGATACCCCAGAACCCGCAACGCTTTGGGTTTATCATTCAAGCGGGCCAGGCCTTTACGGAGTCTTTTTTAACAGCTATCGAGAAACAGCAGAACGGGGATCGGCTTCTGCAAATCGAAGGTTTGGGCGCCGCCTCCGATGAGGAGGTGGTTGAAGCCATTAAAGGTTGGACAGGTGGACTGGATGGACTTGCCATCGTCAGCAAGAACATTTCACCGATCATCGACGAACTGAAACGCCTTCGCCAGGCGGGCAAACACGTAATGGCCCTTGTCTCCGACCTCGAATCGTCTGCCCGTTTGGCCTATCTCGGCATCGACAATCGAGCGGCTGGCAATGTTGCCGCCTATCTGATGGGACGCCATCTAGAAGAGCGTTCGGCGGCCAAAGTTGCCGTCGTGGTTGGCAGCTTTTCCTACCACTGCCACGAAGATCGCGAAATCGGGTTTCGTTCGATCATGCGCCAGAAGTTTGAAAGCATTGAAGTCCTGGAGGTTATTAAGGGCAAGGACTCCGACGAAGCCACCTATGATGCCGTCCGAAAACTGCTGCAAGTGGAGCCCAATATTGCTGGGGTCTACAACGTTGCCGGCGGCAACCGTGGCCTAGCCGAGGCGCTTGCCGAGTTGCAGCGTGCGCATCGTCCGATTTACATCACTCACGAGTTGAACAGAGTAACCGAACCTCTCCTGCGTACCCAGCAAATTGATTACCTGATCGTCCAAGACCTCAATGAAATCGTCCGTCGCGCCACTCAGTTCATGCGCGAGATCCCTAGCGATGATCACCAGTCCTACGAGCTTGAGGGTGTTCCTTTCCGCCTTCTAACGCAGTTCAATCTTGGCTAATTACGCTTCCCCACAGTGTCTCACAACTTATCCTGAAAACTCCGCCAAAGAGATCAAGTTCCTTGCGGCGTTGGAAGCTGTGTATGCAGGCAAGGTTGACGAGGTGGAAGTGAATGATCGACTTTTTCGGACGCGATGAAGCGCTCGCGCATCTGTGCTTCGCGTGCGCGGAGATCAGAAGCTCATCTGCGAAACCTCCGGGAGTCTCATCGAGGTTGCGCTCGAAGTCGGCTACACGAGCCCTAGCCATTTTGCTAAGGTTTTCCGGCGTGTCGTCGGCGTGACGCCAACGGAGTTCCGTGAAAGGCGGCTAACTTTTCCCGCAAGATCGCGCTAGGCTGCGCAGGATCGCGAGAGAAGCGTTGCGGGTGATGCGGCATACTTCCACCAATCCTGAATCGTTCAGGCGGACCAAAAATTAACTGAAGCAGACATGAGCACGACAGCACTTCAAACCATA
>DATHPI010000412.1:0-3430 GCA_035484035.1 Chthoniobacterales bacterium | reverse complement strand
GCGGCTGGTGCGCGATACAGGGTTCGAACCTGTGACCCCTACCGTGTCAAGGTAGTGCTCTACCACTGAGCTAACCGCGCGTTTGATCAGAAGAGAAGTTATCTAAGACCAAAGAAAGAAAGGCGCAACCCTGTTTTTGCATGGTGATTACCAGCATCGAGGCGGGTCGCGCTGTTCCCACGCGACACAGTGTTCAATATACAACTCTTGCGTGCAAAATAGCCTGACCTTATTTTCACGTCAGGCGTTTAGATCGATTTCACCGCCAACGGTCGCAGACTCGATGCAACCGAAAATAGCTCGGAGCATCTTCAAGTTGTCTTCTACGCCGGGCTCGGGCTGTCTACCATGCGCAATCGATTCAATGAAATGATCCAGGACGGGTACCCGCCTGTCTCCGATGGATTCTTGAAACGGAATCTTCTCCCTAGTGCCTCCAGAGCGCTCCACGAGTATTACCGGGTGATACAAGTTCTTTCTCTCTTTGTCAGGCTCTCCTCGCCAGAACATTCTGGCCTCCGAGCCGATCAATTCCCAATCTCCTTCCCAGGATGTCCTCGGCTGTTGATGACACCAATCCCCGTCCCATAAAACCGGGACACCGCTGTCCAAAGTCAAGAGACAAAGAGCGCTCGATGGGTAGCGAAACGCGTTGTCAGGGGTTTCGTACTCGAAGGCAATTACTTTCGAAAATTCCTGCCGGGTCAAAAAACGGATCAGATCGAAATGATGGTTAGCCATGTCGATCAGGATCGAGTGCTGCAGCTGATACAACGGATGATCTAGCGACAAGATGTCGGGGATATACTGGCGAAAGAGGATGCGAATTGCTCGAAGCTCACCGATGATTCCGCTTTGGAAAGCCTGACGAAGTATGGTGGCACTATCCATAAATCGATAGCCCTGACCAACCATCACCTTGGCATCCGTCTTTGCAATGGCCTTGGCAATTTGAGCGGCGTCTTCGGACGACACTGCCAGCGGCTTTTCGACCAGCACATGTTTTCCATGCGCAAGTGCATTGATCAAAACGGGCGAATGCAGCCTTGGGGGTGTCGTGACAAGAACGGCGTCGACGTCGATTTCGTCCAAAGCGCTGTCTAAGTCAGAAAAGTGATCCACGGCCAGATTCTCCCGGCTCCACTCTCCTGCTTCGGCTGAGGGGTCGACCGTGGCTACGAGCTGAACCTTCGGATGGATCTTCAGAACATCGATCCACGAGCGTCCCCACCAGCCGAGACCAGCAACTACAAAACGCATCGAATCATTCACGGCGACAAAGTGCCCACGAACGGATCGCAACACAACCACGCAAGTTGGCGCTCGCAGGGCTGCTTCTTATTTGCGCTTTGCCGCCTCTTCATCAAGAGCTGCTTTCACGGCAACTTCGATCTCATCGTACACCGATTGATCGGCTCGCAAGGCCTCCTTTGCTGCGTCTCTACCCTGGGCCAATTGCTGTCCTTTATAGGAGATCCACGAGCCGCGTTTCTCAAGGATGTTTTTCTCCAGGGCGAGATCGAGGAGGGCTCCCACATTCGAGATCCCTTCATTGTACATGATGTCAAATTCCGCTTCCGTGAATGGCGGAGCCACCTTGTTTTTAACTACCTTTACTTTCGTCCGGTTGCCGACCACCGTTCCGTCGGTCTGTTTGATCGCGCTAATGCGACGTATGTCGATTCGGACGCTGGCGTAAAACTTCAAGGCTTTCCCGCCAGGCGTAGTTTCCGGATTACCGAACATCACGCCAATTTTTTCCCGGATCTGATTTGTGAAAATACAGGTGGTTCGTGCTTTGGAAATGAGAGCAGTCAGTTTCCGGAGCGCGGCACTCATCAGGCGGGCTTGCGCCCCCATAGTGGCGTCACCAATTTCGCCCTCCAGTTCTGCTTTGGTGACCAATGCCGCAACAGAATCAATGACCACAACATCCAGCGCATTGGAGCGAATCAAAGTTTCGCAGATCCGGAGTGCTTCTTCACCGGAACTCGGTTGAGAAACCAGCAGGTCATCCAGATTGACTCCAAGGCGTCTCGCATATTGCGGGTCGAGCGCATGCTCGACATCGATGAACCCGGCCAGGCCGCCACGCTTTTGTGCTTGGGCGATAACGGTCAAGGTTAATGTTGTTTTGCCCGATGATTCCGGTCCAAAGATTTCGATGACCCGGCCTCGAGGGAATCCGCCGACACCCAGAGCGCGATCAATCAGGATGTTGCCGGTCGGGATCACTTCCACGGGCAGGATATGATCGTCCCCAAGTCGCATGATGGCGCCTTCGCCGTAATCTTTAGCGATCTGTTGGAGGGCCAGATCCAGGTTTTTCTTACGCGCGGCGTACGCAGGATCGGGAGAACTCACCTCGGGGTTTTTGGCTGCCATGATTCCGTCATGATGAGCGAGGAAGGTACGGAAAACAAATGAGAAAAAACTTTCGTCCCAAAGCAGTCGTTCGGAGCGCCGAAGTCGGTACGGAATAGGCAACGGCAAATACGATCGCCGCTCCTTGGTAAACCCCGAATCGACGGAGAAAAAGTGCCGAGCGCGGTCCCAACGGTATTCGAAAGAGGATGGCCGCCCAGTTTTACATTTCTAGTTTGCGCGACACGATATGATCGACCGACACGGCGCCCGCCGCCCACCGCCACAGCCCAAGGGTGGTCATCAGTTATTTTTGCCGGTTCGGATTGGCAATTCACTATGCCTTGGCCTGGTCACGTTAGGGACCTCTGCAGTTTGGACATTTGGAGAAGGTCACGCCGGGGAAATTTGCCCCAAAGGGGCTGTAGAAGCCCAGGGTTTCAACCCTGAGAACCGCTCAGAGCGACGCGCCCTGAAGGGTCGACAGATCGGACATACTAACAACGCGGCAGTAGAGTCTAATCGGAGCACGTCTCAGTTGCGCACCCTATTCACCCCTTTAAGTGCAGCATCTAAATCTAAAGGCGGTCGACAATCGGGCGGCTATTGAACTGAACTAACTTTCCGTTTGGCCCCCGGCAGTATTAGCAGAAATATTCCGTTCTGTTACCGTCGTATACCGAAATCTGCGCAGCATTTCTCTCCATTCTTTTATTCGAACTAACTCCTTTGGCATCACGACCCAGTCTCCGTATACCAAGTTCTCTAGAATACCGAATAACGCGAAATCACTGTAGACCGGTACGTCTCCCAGCAGGAATGGGGCATGAGCAAGCATTATCTCGAATGGGCGCAGAAGCTGGACTGCCTTCTCCAATAGTTGCGGTCGGGAACGAATCCATTCTTCGACGCAGCCCCGTCCGAATTTGCGTTCCTTGTGTCGGATCATCATTCCGCGAGCGCGCACATCCTCCAATGTCATCAAATAATAGGAATCAAGGATCTTAAACGTTGTGCCCTCTACGTTGTTTTCAATGTAAGGAACGATGATCTGCTGCAGGCCTTC
>DATHPI010000411.1:0-5892 GCA_035484035.1 Chthoniobacterales bacterium | reverse complement strand
GGAACGGCGAAGAACAGGCTGTTGAGGCGGAAGAGATTTTGTATGCACTCGGGCGCAAGCCGGCAATCGAGGGATTGGGACTGGAGAAAGCCGGAGTGGAAACCAACAAAAAGAAGGCGTTGATCGTCAACAGCAACCTGCAAACATCACAGCCGCACATCTTTGCCGCCGGGGACGTTACCGGACTTTTCGAAGTTGTGCACATCGCAGTTCAGCAGGGGGAGGTGGTAGCCCGGAACGCGAAGAAATTGCTGGAGGGTCAAGCTTTAACGCCGATCGATTACCGTTTGCAAATGTTCATTATGTTTCCCGAACCGCAGATCGCTTCTGTCGGGATGACTGAACGAGAAGCCGCAGAGCAGGGCCGGGAGGTCCGGGTCGCCAGGCACCCTTTTAACGATCACGGAAAATCGATCGTCCGCGGTGAAGTCGAAGGCTTTGTCAAATTGATCGTTGATGCGAAGAGCGGCGAGATCCTGGGAGGCGCAGTGATTGGACCGGAGGCTTCGGAATTGATCCAGGAAATCACGGTGGCGATGCATTTTCATTCTACAGCGGCAACGCTTGCATCCATCCCGCATTACCATCCGACGTTGAGCGAAATCTGGACCTATCCGGCGGAAGAGCTAGCGCAAGTTGGCGCGAGAAGTCGTTGACACTCCTTTTGGTGCCCTTCATAGTTGCGGACGTGCTGAAGAAGTTTATCCCCCAAAAGCCTGGACAGACGGCACCTGCGGAAGACGCTGGGTCTGGGGAGGGTCCTCCGACTCCGCCGGCCGCTAAACCGTTCACTGTAACACAACCAACATCCGTTATGGCAGATACACCACCTAATAAGAATAGTCTCGCGAAGGACGTCGAAATTAAAGGCTCGATCAAATTTGTCAATGAATTCGTCTTTGATGGAAATCTGGAAGGCGAGATTTCCTCTGTGGATGGTGTTTTGACAGTTGGGGAAAATGCAGATGTCCGAGGCGAAGTGAAAAGCAAGACCGTGATCGTGAAAGGCAAAGTGCATGGAAATATTACGGTTCAGGAACGTTGTGAGCTTCATTCCCGGTCTCAGCTGATTGGGGATCTGAAAGCAGCGCGTCTAATCATTGAGGAAGGCGCTACCTTTGTTGGAAAGTCTGAAGTCACACCGAACAAGAATATAGTGAAAGAATTGAGCGGCCCTCCTCCACAGAAGGAAGAGCTGCAGAAAGTCGGTGCTCCCCGTTAAGGAGTCCTGGTGGCTGCTAAAGGACGGATCGAAGTTCAATGTCCCCATTGCGGTAATATTCAGTTAGAGCCTGAGCTTGCGAAATCGACCTACTGCCGGAAGTGCAGCGGTTACGTTCAGCTAGGCAAAGGTCGAAAATCGATTGAACCGCCGGAGGCAGAGAAGCAACCTTCGGTCTTCCATAAGTTGGAAGGCCTTTTAGGTGCTCACAGGACAGTTGTTGCCCGATGCTTCGAATGTGTTGGCAAACGGGAAGTTCCAAAGAGTGCAACTTCGACGATCTGTCCACTGTGTGGAGCTTACATTGATATGCAGGATTACCGGATCACCAGCAACTATAGCCGGTCGATCCGGACTCGCGGTCGTCTGATCATCACCAACAAAGGCGATCTGAACAGCAATCGGGCCATTTGCGATTATGCTGAAATTCAGGGGACCATGCGCGGCAATCTCATTTGCAGCGGCGAAGTTCACATTCGCCTAAAGGGAAAACTCAGCGGCAGCATCGAGGCCAAAAGCGTTCATATTGACAAAAAATGTGAAGCTGACTTTGTGCGACCTATCCGGGCGGAATTGGTTGACATCGAGGGCATCATTTCTGCGAGGATTATTTCCACCGGTAAGGTGGTGATTCAGAAAACCGGACGGCTAACCGGTGCTGTCTTTGGGCGCGGATTCACGGTCGAAAAGGGAGGGGAATTTTTTGGCGAACTTTCGATTGGAAAGGTGGAGATGACGCAAGGTGAACTGCTGGATACGCATGAGGAGAGTCGGGTCGGCGTATCGGCGTGAGGGGAATCGGATCGGCGTAAGGGGAATCGGATCGGCGTGTCGGCGTAGGGCGTGTCGGCGTGAGCAAGTCTAGCACATCGTCACAAACGGGTTGCTGGTCAGGGTGCGCTATCGGACCTCAGATCTGAATCTGCCTAACCGACGAGCAGGCCATTTTCATCGCAACCCTCCGGGACGCGGCTGTTTGTGGTCAGAGCGAAAATCCCCAGTGATATCCGCCGCCAAGAGCGGAGAGCATCGCGCTGAGGAAAAGATAAATGTGGAGCGACTCACGCCGATACGCCGACACGGCCGTCGCCGACACGTGTCCCCTGTCCCGTGATCCCTAAGGCTCTGGTGACTTGAAGCTTGTCGGGGAAGACGAACTCTGCGCCGACGGAGCCGGTTTGGGAGACTCCTGGGAAAGTCGGTCGGCCAGTCTACCTGCTCTGCGCCCGGCCTCTCCGGAAAACGTGCTTTCCGGATAACGCCGTACGATACTCTCGAACAATTGCTGAGCGTCTTTTAATTGTCCCTTTGCCTCGACGAGTCGCGCTTGCTGGAACAGGGCCATCGGCGCCATGTACGTGCTGCTGAATTGAGTCGCCACCTCCTTGTACTCGTCGAGAGCTTTGTCCGGGTGATTTTCTAGTTCTGCGTTGGCGGCCAAGCCCATGTACCCAGCGACCAGCAAAGGGTGCTTGGGAAAGTGCTGGACGAAAGATTCATAGGCGGTATCAGACTCCGGATACTTGCCGTCTTCTCTCAGTTTTGATCCGATTCTCAGATAGGAGTTGCCCGCCGCGATCGAGTTCGGAAAGTCGCGAATCACAGACTGCCATCCTTCGATGGTATCGGCTGAGGCGAAAGCGGCTTCGGCCTTCTGGGCCTTAACCGCCTGAAGCCCTAAATAGACACTCCCTCCAAGCAGCGCGACAATCAGCAGAGAAATCCCGATAATAATCTTCTGTTTGTGAAGTGCCCAAAATATTTCCGCATCAAATGCAGAGAGGGGCTGAGATGGCTGAGACGGTTGCGCCGCGGGTTGACTAGTCATGAGATCAATTCAGGCAATGAGAATGGAAGCTAACCGCCCACTTCCGCCCTGGCTTCGTCCGCCAGCGCAGTGCTGAGATAGCGTTCCCCGGTCGAGCAGGCCACTGTGACGATGAGCTTACCTTTGTTTTCAGGGCGTTTCGCTACTTCGATAGCCGCGTGAACGTTCGCGCCGGAACTGATCCCAGCGAGAATTCCTTCTTCCTTAGCCAGACGGCGTGCCATGATGAACGCGTCCTCGTTAGAAACCGAGATCACTTCATCGACGATCTTCAAATGAAGATTGTTTGGAACGAAACCCGCTCCGGTGCCCTGTATCTTGTGCGGACCCGGCTTCAATGGCTGGCCTTTCAAGGTTTGCATTATGACCGGCGAATCTTTCGGCTCGACGGCAATTGCTTTGAATTCCGGTTTGCGTTTTTTAATGACTTCAGCGACTCCGGTAATGGTGCCCCCAGTGCCCACGGCGGCGACCAGAATGTCAACCTTGCCATCGGTATCGGCCCAGATCTCTTCGGCGGTGGTCTCCTGATGAATGGCGGGGTTTGCGGGATTATTGAACTGCTGCGGCATCCAGGCGTTCGGTGTCGTTTTCAGGAGTTCTTCCGCTCGTGCGATGGCGCCTTTCATTCCCTCGGAACCGGGGGTGAGGACCAATTGCGCTCCGAGCATTGCCAGAAGGGTGCGGCGTTCGATACTCATTGTCTCGGGCATGGTCAAAATGAGCTTGTAGCCTTTGGCAGCGCAGACGAAGGCCAAAGCGATCCCGGTGTTGCCGCTGGTAGGTTCGACGATCACCGTGTTGGACTTAATGATTCCATCCTTCTCAGCAGCGGCAATCATTGACATACCAATCCTGTCCTTCACGCTGCCGAGCGGGTTAAAAAATTCGCACTTAAGCGCTATGGTCGCATCAATGCCACGGGTCACGCGGTTGAGTTTGACCAGCGGAGTTCGGCCGACTGTTTCGACTATGTTATTATAGAGTATACCGTTCGTTTGCATTGCCTGGTGGGGTTATGCCGTCTTGGTTATGATTTAAGAACAGGCGGGAACTGCTTACATACACAAACCCGGGGTGGGATCAAGTCAACAGTGGCAGGTGCCAGTTGCCAGCGTCAGTGTCAGTGTCAGTGGGGGAAGCAGAACGTTCGGTCGGAATCTTTGTCGCCGTCTTTGTTTCTCGCTTTCAAGACGCGCTTTAGCGAAGGCGGCCTGTCGTCATTGAGACGGACGACCGCACCTGACACCGGCAACTGACCCAACCACCAAAGGGTCGAGGCCCGTGCCGGGATAACCCGGACGGGCCTCGCCTTTCGTGGTATAAGCCGAATTCTGTTTCCGCTTTCGCGGATGGCGATCATTTGTCTCACTCGGTTTCCTGAGTGCCCGGCATCGTGATGCCGGATGCGACTATTACCCGAGGGTTCCTTCCCGGTTTCCCGGGAAAACGAGCGGGCAACCCTTCCCCTCTGCTTTGTCTTGCACCACATGGGGTTTTTCGTGCGATCCCGCTTACGCTAAGATCCGGTGGGCTCTTACCCCGCCTTTTCACCCTTACCCAGCACCATCAGTTCTCAGTTGCCGGTGTCAGTTGTCAGTTGGATATCATCTTTCTGCCCTCTTAACTGAAAACTGACACTGGCAACTGAGAACTGATGGTGCTGGGCGGTTTATTTTCTGTGACACTTTCCGTTACCTGAGACTTAGACCCAGGTACCCTCGCTTTCACGAGGCATGCCACCCTTCGGTGTTCGGACTTTCCTCTGGCGAGAAAATTCCAGCCAGCGATCGCCTGCCACGCCGAGCAAAGTACCACGGACGGGAATCGAGATCCAGCGGCACGCTAGGGTTGCTCAATCGGACGATGTTTTAGGTGAAACCACTAAAATGTGTGTTAGTGTTTCGGTCCATTTCCCCGGGGATTTCCGGTGAAGGGCGTTGAGGAAAAATCTCTTGCGCGGCGTGGGAAAACTAATATAGTCCCCGCTCCCCCGCGTCTGGCGGAATAGAGGTCCTGACTGCCAGAGCGGCTTTTTTAATCTCCGAACGATTTGGACTAAATTAAATTTTGTGACATGCCAACGATCAACCAGCTCGTAAGAAAGGGTCGCAGGAAGATAGCGGTGAAATCAAAATCACCGGCTCTCGCCGATTGCCCGCAAAGGCGCGGGGTTTGCGTGCAGGTGATGACTCGCACGCCCAAAAAACCGAATTCGGCGCTGCGGAAGGTGGCAAAGGTGCGTTTGACCAACGGGTATGAAGTGATCGCCTATATCCCGGGAGAGGGGCACAACCTGCAGGAGCATTCGATCGTCATGGTGCGTGGTGGTCGAGTCAAAGATTTGCCTGGCGTCCGGTATCATATCGTTCGGGGAACGCTTGATAGCCTGGGGGTGGACGGCCGTCGCCGCAGCCGTTCGAAGTATGGTGCGAAACGTCCCAAATCAGGTGCAGAAGCGGCCGCAGCTGCAAAAGGCAAGAGCAAGAAGAAGTAAAATTTGGCGGTGATTGGGCAACGGCCCAATTCCGCGGCGAAAGAAACTATGTCACGTCGGCACAGAGTCATTCATAAGATTGAGTCCTTGGACAGCAGGTACGGCAGCCCGGTGGTGGCGCGTCTGATCAGCACTGTCATGCGGAGCGGCAAGAAGTCGGTTGCCGAGCGGATCGTGTATGAGGCAATTGAACGTAGTCGGGAAGGATCGGATTCTGTCGATCCGCTCGATACGCTGCACAAGGCGTTGGAGAATGCCAAGCCTCGACTCGAGGTGAAATCTCGCCGGGTCGGTGGCGCAACCTACCAGGTCCCGATCGAAGTTCCCCAGGAACGTCAGGTTTCC
>DATHPI010000410.1:0-11121 GCA_035484035.1 Chthoniobacterales bacterium | reverse complement strand
CGGCTTTCCCATATTTCGCCTTGATGGCTTCACCGAGACCGTCGGCAGCGATGCGACCGCCCTGCACGTTGTCGGTGGTCAGGAAGGAGGTGAAAGCTTTGGAGTCGGCTGCCGAGTCGATACCGATAATTTTGACCTTCTTCGCAGCCTCATCGATCGGCTTGCCCAGCGCGGTTCGCTGGGTCGGTGAGATGACAATCGCGGCCGGCTTTTGTGAAACCGCGTTCTCCAGAATGGAGATCTGCCCATTGATATCCGATTCGGACTGCGCGCCGAGTTCTGGAACCTTGACATTGAGGTCTTTACCTGCCTTGCGGGCACCAGCCAGAACGATCTGCCAATAGTTAGACGTCGTGTCCTTAACAATAATCGGGATAGTCGGCTGCGCGTCTGCGGCGAGGGAGCTGTGAACCATCACGGCGGTGGTGGCGAGTGCCAGAAGACCGGCGAAAATACGTCGTCCGGGGAAGCATATAGAAAGTTTCATGGGGGGTCATTTACTATCAAAGGCCGCTAATCAGGGGAGCAACCAGGTAAAGGGGCGGCATCCCATTCCGGGGGTGTTTACTTGTCTAATAGATTAGACAAACAGTCCGTAGTGAATTCCGCCGCAAGTTGCAAGGCCTTTTTTTGGTTCGGCCTTCGGCGTCCAGCGGAAAAGCATCGCACGGAGGTCACAGAGGGGGAATTGGGGGTCCGATATCGGCGGATTTGCTTCTCCTCAATCTTACCAGTCTTTGGCGTTCAGTGTTTGGCTACTAGCAAGAGCTGTCCGCGTAGCGATCAAGCCGGTTCGCCAGCTGCTCTTTCTGGATGAAGCTGCCGATCTGAGTTCCCAACGCGGAAAGCATCGAGAGAAGTTCGTCATCCGGTGGATAAATACCGCGACTGAAAAATTCCATCACGCCAATTACGTCATTCGACAGCATGATCGGGAACGCGAAGGCGCCGTGCAGTCCCCCTTTGGCTGCGAGCGCAGAGCGTGGGAAAATAGCGTCGAGGCCAACGTCCGGCATCCAGAAGGCTTTGCGGCTTGACCAGACACGCCCGGGCAGTCCAAGCCCTGCTTCAAAAGTAGTCTTGCGCGTCGCTTCGATGAACTCATGGGCCCGAAATTCAGGGGCATGCCAGATATCAACGCAACGGAGCAGATTTGCCTCCGGATCGACCCGCCACATATCCCCGAAATCCCAGCCGACACTTTCACAAATCGCTTGGACGATTTTATTCGAGGCTTCGCCCAAATGGCGCACTTCAGCCAATGTGCGCGCCACCGCGTACTGCACTGATAAGCGTGCATTGGCTTGATCGCGTTCTTCCTCTGCAGCTTTCCGCCGGGTGATATCCTGCACCATCCCTTCGTAATAGAGGACTTCGTCGCTGACTTCATCGCGGACGACGCGTGCGCTTTCCGAAATCCAAATCACGTTTCGATCCCGGCGATAAATTTGCGATTCAAAATCGATCACCTTCCCGTTTTCACGAACGAGCCGAATAAACTCCGAGCGACGACCAGGTTGAACATAAAGTTGGCGGGTGATGTCTGTGAGATCCGCAATCAACTCTTCTGCAGATCCATATCCATACATCCGGGCGAGGGCGGGATTCGCACTGATGTATTTTCCCTCCGGTGTTGTTTGGAATATGCCTTCCAGGCAATGCTCAAAGATACTCCGGTATTTCTGTTCGGCTCGCCGAAGAGCTTCAAGGGTCTCTTCGGTTGTTTTCGCTTGATCATTCATAATTCGGCCACGAGGGCGCTGTTTTGCCTTTCCTGAACAGCAGGTTTCGCGCCGCCGAGGGAAGTGTCAGTGCCAGTGTCAGTGTCAGGGGGACCGCTCCCATCGTGCTCAGGGTTATCGTCAGCCTTATCGTTATCGTTTTTACGCCTCTTTTTACCGGTCATGATCAAAAGCGAGCACGATTCGGCCAGATGACAACGGCCCGTCAGACAAATGCACGGGACATTTCGATTAGCTCTAAGAACGATTTCGGGGTCCAGGCGGCGCGACCGACAAAGAGGCCGTCCACATGCGCGATTTCTGCGTAGGAGTGAAAGTTCTGGCGGTTGACGCTGCCACCGTACAATAAGGGAACTTCGGCCGCGATCCCGACCGAATACATATTGCTCAAAGCCTCCCGAATGGCGGCATGCTTTTCCTGGACATAGTTGGGGTCCGCGGGTTGTCCCCCCACTCCAATTGCCCAGGTTGGTTCATAGGCGAGCATGACTCTGGACAAATCTTCCGGAGAAATGTGGTCGAGACCAGCCCGAACCTGTCGTTCCAAGGTCTGCGTACCACTTCCCTTCTCTTTGTCTGAGGCGCTTTCTCCGATGCAAATGAGCGTGGTAAGTCCGTGACCAAGCACCGCACGGGCCTTTCGATTGACCTCGATGTCCGTTTCGCCGAATTTTTGACGGCGTTCCGAATGCCCAATCTCCACCAAGTCCACGGGAATGTCGGCCAAGATGCGCACCGAAATTTCTCCGGTCGCTTCGACACCGTCCTCCCAATGAACGTTTTGGGCGCCGACCTTGAGCGGCACGGCAGCTTCGGTCACGGCATTCCGGACGAGTTGCAACGAAGTGAACGAGGGAATGACAAAGAGGTAATGCCTCGAGAGGTCCTGTTCGCGCAGCCATGGCAGAAACTCCGCGACATAGTGGAGCGCTTCGGTATTCGTCCTGTGCATCTTCCAGTTCGTGCCCAGGTAGAATTTCACGCGCTAAACTTCCTGAAGATGCTTTGCCAAACCTGCCAGGAAGAGGAAAACCGAGGTGGCTCCAGGATCCTGAACCGAGGCTGCTCGTTCGCCCAGCGTTCGTGCCCTTCCGAATCGCGCCTGTAACCCAATCGTCGACTGTGCACCCTGCTCTGCCGCCTCCGCCGCATGCTTCAATGCCGCCGATAAAGACTTTGGATGTTCGGCCTCCTGCATCAACGCATCGACGGCGGGTACGATGGCATCGATCATCGTTTTGTCGCCCACCGCTGCTTTGGTCTTTTGCTGCAAATTATCCAGACCGCACTTGGCGAAACCGAGGAAGGTAGCGGTATCCAGGACTTGAGCATCAGGGCAGGCTTTCGCGCCTTGAAAGAACATCCCAAAGAGAACGCCCGAAGCGCCCCCCATGCTCTTCATCATCGCGCGGCCGGTTAGAACAAAGACTTCGTTAGTGGTTATCGGGTGAGCGTCTCGAAGCACGTCAATCGCCGATTTCGCTCCACGCGCGATGGTGGTGCCATGATCTCCATCGCCAAGGGCACGGTCTAATTCATTCAAGCGCTCACGGTTCTCGATGATGTCCTCGAGGGCGCGCGTGACTAGCAAACGAGTTTGTTCAATACTCAGGCTCATTGGGCTTGAACGGGAGGATGCAATCTTCAACTGGTCTCAAGGCTTCGTGAAGCAAAGCGATCGGCAAGGAGCGCCCAACAACGGTTCGAGCTCGTGATCCACCTCAGTGATCGAGATAGAAAATCCCGCCATGTCCAACGAGGTGGCAAACTGACCGACGGTCTGATAGGCAACCGGCACCGAATGCTGATCAAGAAACTTTCGGACTTGGCCAGCCACGATGAGTAGTTCAAGGACTGTGGTACTTCCCAACCCGTTCACCATGACCGCAGCGCGAGTGAGCGGCAGATTCGTCTTTTGAAAATCCGCCGCCAGCATCTCCATCATTCGCGGCACTAAAACGTCGGACGATTCGTACCCGGAACGCCGCACACCCATTTCCCCGTGAAGGCCCATTCCGATTTCAATCTCTCCCGCTGGAAGATCAAACATCGGCTGACCGGTCTCAATGGAGGTCGCAGCCTGAGACGCGACACCTAGCGATCGTGTGTGCAAATTAGCCTTCTCACCAATTCGGAGAACTTCCGGGAACGAGAGACCCAAGTCTGCCGCGGCCGAAATGGCTTTGATGACAAAGATATCTCCGGCAATTCCACGTCGCTCCTCCATCTGAGAGACTGGCGCCGAAGCGATATCATCGTGCACGCGAACCTCAGCGGTCAAAATGCCTTTCTCTTTTGCCTCATCCGCAGCCACCCCAAAATTCAAGACATCCCCCGAATAGTTTCCGTACACCAGTACGACTCCTTCGGGAGCTTTGACTTCTTCAATCACGGCAAGAACACCTTCCGGCGGCGGAGCGGCAAATACCTGGCCGGCAATCCCGCCATCTGCCAACCCAGGTCCGACGATTCCTAAGAAAAGCGGTTCATGCCCGCTTCCTCCTCCGACGACGATCTTAACCTGGCGCTTTTGGTTTCCCGGGTAGACGACGCCGGTATAGACCCCCACCCGCTGGAGAGAGACATCGGTAAACGAAAGGAGGCCCGCTAAGGCTTCTTCGACCGCCGTTTCCTGATTCTGAATAAAGTATCGCATCTGATCGAAGCTGGCCTGGGCACCGCCGTGGGTTCAACCTGCTACTGGATCGTATAACCGCCGTCGATCACAAGGTTCTCTCCGTTTATCATCGCCGCGGCTTCACTTGCCAAAAATAAAGCACAGGCAGCGATTTCTTCGGGATAGGCGAAACGCCCGGCTGGAATCTTCTTTTTCATCTGTTCGCCGACTTCGCCCGCCCATGCTTTTTTACCGAGTTCGGTGAGAACCACCGTCGGAGAAATGGCGTTGACCTGGATATTGTGCTTAGCCCATTCGAGGGCCAGCACTTTGGTCATGGAAATGATCGCGGCTTTACTGGCGCAATAAGCCACATGCCGATCCAAGGCAATTACCCCAGCCTGGGAAGCGAGGTTTACAATCTTGCCTCCGCCATGCTTGATCATCTCCGAGCCGACCCGTTGAGACAGGAAAAAAGGGGCCTTCAAGTTCAAGTCCATGGTCTTATCCCAGTTTGCTTCTGGAACTTCGAGCGCGGGCTCCAGGAGCGCAACTCCGGCATTATTGACTAAGATGTCAATGGTCCCGAATTTCGCTAACCCGGTGGTAATCGTTTCTTCTGTCTGAGCGGCCAAGGTGATGTCGGCGACGGCGGTCAGCAATCGTTCCGGGTCTGGAGCAATCTCTTGACCGACGCTTTGGATGTTCGGGTTGAGATCGAGCAGGATAAGATTCGCACCCTTTTCATAAAACAAGGTGGCGATCGCTCTACCGATCCCTCCTCCGGCACCGGTGATCAGAGCAATCTTGTCTTTCAGGCTAAAGTTTTTGTCGTAGCCGCGGAATTCCATTGGGTACTCGTGGGAAAAGTCACCGGAGTGCAGATTGTCGGGGAATAAACTCGAAATTGTGGCCAAGTTCGACCACCACTCTCACGGTGTCCTTGCCTCTTTCAATCGGGGGGATTGGAAATATGAATGTTTCACTAACGCCGTCAGGTTAGAGAATCTAATAGCTGCGAAAATAGTCAACTGTAACGTTTCCGAACTTCTGCTGAGGAAACCGCGAAAAAAGGTACTGGAACAATCAAAGCGTTTCCATCTCGTTCCAGTAGGACTCGCTTTGCAGGTAAACGCGGTTGAAGAACGACGTCATCCGTTCGTATCGTTCGGACCATGAGGGATCTGGCTGGATTTCTGCGTCGTAGCGGACTAATCGCCGGACTGCGTCGTCGATCCCGTTAAAAATCCCGGCACCCACACCGGCCAGCATCGCACAACCGAGGACACCACTTTCCGGATCGGCCGGGGTCAAGATCGGGCAACCGTAAATGCTGGCCTTGATTTCGAGCCAGAGCCTGGTCTTTGCGCCGCCGCCGGCGGCCACCAGGCGCTCGAGTCGATTGCCGCGAGACTTCATGATTTCGATATTGCGGCGGGAGGCGAACGCCACGCCCTCCATGACCGCCCTGTGCAAATGGCCGGCGTGGTGAGCACTGGTCAGGCCCACGAACTGGGCCCTTGAATTGCCCTGTTTAGCAAGCCGTTCGCCGTTGAGGTAGGGAAGAAAAATCAGACGATCCGCTCCGGCTGGCACCTCCCCTGCCAGTTCCACGATACGCTGATAAGAATATTGGTTATCATGAAACGCCCGGCGCGCCCAGCGCATCGCATCGCCGCCGGCATCGAGGATAGTGAAAGCTCCCCAGCCGCCGGAAACGGCCTGCACATTGGTGATGGCGGGATCGAGAACGGGTTCTTCTGTCATCAAGGTGATCAGCGTCGAGGTGCCGGTCACATCCGATCCCATTCCAGGGTGAGTAACCCCGGATCCGAGCAAACTCACCGGATAATCTCCAGCTCCGACGACGACGGGGGTTCCTTCTAACAAGCCGGTCTCACGGGCGGCTTCTTTGGTTACCGTGGCCAGTAGTTCCGCCGCGTCTTTCAGAGGAGGCAACATTTTAAGATCAAGGCCCGCCAACTGGACTACCTCCTTGCTCCAGGCCCGTGTGCGGATATCCATTAAATAGTTGCAGGAAGCCTCCGAAATATCGATCGCCCGCATCCCGGTTAAGCGGAAGTTAATATAGTCTTTCGGCATGAGAAGCGTTCGCGCGGCGGCGTAGGCTTTTGGCTCATGACGCTTGATCCACATCAACTTGAAGGCAGCAAACGCCACCGTCGGTGGATTCCCTACGATCCGCAAAATGCCATCCGTGTCGTGAGTTTGCTGAAACTCCTCCACAATTTCCCGGGTCCGCTTATCGTTCCAGAGCGGGACCCGATCCAGCACCAATCGCCCGTCGTCGTCGATCAGAACCGTGCCATGCATTTGACCGCAGGCGGCCACGCCGACCACGCGGTGAGGCCCTTGATCAACCTCGTTCAGCACGGTTCGGACCGCGGATACCGCGCCTTCCCACCATGATTCAGGGCGCTGCTCGGACCATCCAAAGTGAGGGACAATCTGATCGTGTTCGCGAGACGAAAAGGCCGCTGTTTCCCCGGTTAGGGTAATCAGAGCAGCCCGTACGCTTCCGGTGCCTACGTCGATGGCAAGCAGGAGATCCTTCTTCATTCAGGAGTCAGGAGTCAGAATTCAGGAGTCAGGAGTTGAGCGGTCAGCGGTCGGTCTACGTACGCTCATTCTCGTTATATCCTTGGTTCGGCGTTCAGGGGTTCCAGGAGTACCAGGAAGTTCAGCGGCAAAGCCTCTTTCGGTGGTACCGGAAAATTTCACGATTTGAGTTGAGTGCAAATGGTAAGCACTGCGACCGTCGACAATCGAAAACCTGAAGGGGATCCATTCTGCATCTCCTGTACTCCTGTAACTCCTGAACTTCTGAACCCGGTATTTCTTCGAGCCCCGATAATCATTTACATCGAGAGAGCAAACGATACACTGGCGGCCGATCCATTCTGCAACTCCTGAACTCCTGACTCCTGAATTCTTCCCCTATGTTTCTCCCCCTAGGAACTTACTCTCCTGAGATCAAGCTCGGCTTGGTTTCGGCCTCACGAAACTGTTTCCCGCGCGCTCTTTCGGATGAGCGCGCCGCCCGGTTGCTGACTGCCTGTCAAGCGGCGGGCATCAACCCGGTCGTCCCCCAGGGTGACTGCCGGATCATCGAAACCAAAGATCACGCCGCTGAAGCCGCAAGACAGTTCAAGGAGGCCGGGTGCGATGCAGTGGTCTATTTTTTGGGTAACTTTTCGCCGGAAATTGAGGATGCCTATTTTGTCAAATTGTACGACGGCCCGGTGATGTTGTTGGCTGCGGCTGAAGAATCAGGCGCAACTCTGCTGCAAAAGCGTGGTGACGCCCTTTGCGGTTTACTCTCAGCGGCACTGGCGATCAGCAAGCGAGGCCTTGCGCACCGGGTGCATATTCCGGAGCTTCCGGTAGTCAGCGCGGAAGAGGGCGTCCAGGAAATCGCGCACTTTATCAAGGTGGCTAAGGTGGTCAAGGGTACCAAGAACGCAACGGTCGGTCTTTTTGGTCCGCGTCCACGCGACTTCGAGACCTGCAACTACAACCTGGCGTCGGTCAATTCCATCGGAATCGAAGTGGAGGAACTCGGGTTGTTCGATCTCCAGAACGAAGTCAGACGAATCAAGGATAAAAAGGAGAATACCGTCGAAATCAAAGACGATATGAAGCGGGAAATGCCGAGCATCCCGGACGAGGAATTCGCCTCCCGACTCTCGATCTACGAAAAAGCGATCAAGAATTTCCGCGATAATTTGAAGCTTTCCGGCGCGGCAACACAATGCTGGTCCGAACAAGAACTAAGCCTGAGACACGTGCCTTGTTTCATTAACGGTCGCATGGCTCAGAACGGGTTCCCGATTGCCTGCGAGAATGACTGCTATTCGCTCATCGCCGAGCTTCTGGGTCAATACGCGTCGGATGCGACGGTCGGCATTCTTGACATCAATCACAGCATTCCGAAGGATCTTCATGAAAGCCTGGCTGACTATCCGCTCAAGGACATGGTCGGCATGTTCCATTGTGGAAACGCCTCGACCAAACTGCTGAAGAACCCTGAAATGAAATATCAGGTGATCATGAAACGCATGATGGAGCCGGACACGCCCGCTGACATCACGCGGGGGACGATTGAAGGTCAATTCGCGGCATCCCCGATCACCGTCGTCCAAGTGCACGGTATCGGGGATGATTTACAGGCCTATATCGCGGAGGGAGATTTTCTGGACCTGGATCCCAAAACCTTCGGTTGCACGGGCACGGCGCATCTGCCGGGATTCAGTCGATTCTATCGTCACACGCTCCTGGGCCGCTTCCATCATCACGCAGCGGTGGCGTTTAGCCACTGTGGCTCGGTTCTCTTTGACGCCTTCAAACTGATCGGCGTCAAGCAGACCAATACCCCGCTCCCACCTTCGGTGCCTTACCCCGGCGAGAATGTGTTCAGGCGGGGGTGAGGCAGTGTCAGTGTCAGGACCATTCCTTCCCTCTCTTTTTACAGGGCCACAAACCAGGACGAGGACGATTTCGGCCCGACGGCCTCCCACTGACACTGGCACTGGCACTGACAACCGTTGGAAGTTGCTCTTGCGCAAATCTGATAAACGTATTTGTTATCGGGCAATACGCCGGCTCGTGTTTATGCGTAATCTACTCAAATGCTAATCAGGATCGGCTACGATATCGCGCTTCGTCTCTCTAACCCGACTGCGGTGATTTACGTGTTGCGCCTGCATCCCTCTCGCAATGGAGACCTCCTGGAGCCGGAAAATTTCCGGGTGGAACCGGATCTGCCGATCGAGGAATACACGGACGTTTTTGGAAACGTTTGCGGACGCGTCAACTGCCCTGCCGGGGTGATTCGTTTTCTGAATGACGCAACCGTCCGCGATTCGGGCAAGTTGGATGCGTATGTCCCCGAAGCGCCTCAGCACGATGTTCGTGACTTGCCGGTCGAAACACTCGCATTCCTATTGCCGAGCCGATACTGCGAAGTGGACAGCGAACTGCTGAATTTTGCCTGGCAGACCTTTGGCAACACACCCCCGGGATGGCCGCGGGTTACAGCCATTTGCGATTTCGTTCACGGTCGTCTCCGCTTTGATTATCTGCAGGCTCGGGCCAATCGCACCGCTTTAGAAGGCTTCCGTGAAAAGGTCGGCGTCTGCCGTGATTTTACGCATCTGGCAATCACTTTGTGCCGGTGCATGAATATTCCGGCCCGTTACGCGACGGGATATCTGGGCGATATTGGTGTCCCACCTGACATCCAACCAATGGATTTCAGCGCCTGGTTCGAGGTTTATCTTGGCTCGCAATGGCATACCTTCGATGCGCGACACAACCGGCGGCGTATCGGCCGGATCCTGATCGGCCAAGGCCGCGATGCGGGCGATGTTCCCATAACGATGGCGTTTGGCCATCATCTTCTCGAGCATTTCAGCGTCGTCACCGACGAAGTCGGTTGAAGCAGGCGAAGCAAAGCTGGACGCTTTATCAAGTAAGGCGAGACGCCGTACTTACGTAGGCAAGCCGTCCCGGCTTGCTCCGGGGCATGGCTGAAGAGGGTAAGGCGAGACGCCTTACTTACTGTAGCTACGCCGACACGCCGACACGTTTCTCCCCCCGCCGATGCGTTCCCTTTTCGACCAGATAAAAACTGACTGGGATCAGAAATACAGCAATCAGGCTGGCGGCCAGCATACCTCCGATCACCGTGGTTCCCATCACTTGCCGCGCAACGGCTCCGGACCCCGAGGCGACCCAAAGAGGAAGACAACCAAAGATAAAGGCGAAAGAGGTCATGACGATCGGCCGAAGCCGGAGCCTTGCGCCCGCCAGCGCCGCGTCCACCAGCGGCGTTCCGCTTTGGTATTCGGCCTTGGCGAACTCGACGATGAGAATCGCATTTTTTGCCACCAAACCGATAATCATGACCAGTCCGATCTGGGCAAAAACGTTGTTTTCAACTTGGACCAGAAAGGGAGAAACGAAGGCGCCCGTCAAGACGCGCCGCAGGTAAAGCATGCCAAACGCGCCAAAAAGGGCAATCGGGGTGCTGAGCAGAACGCTCAAGGGGAGTGACCAGCTTTCGTAAAGGGCCGCGAGAATCAAAAAAACAAACAACAGGGAAAAGCCGAATATGAAAGCCGGAGGAATGCCCTGTTGAGCCTGTTTTTCCTGAAAGGACATTCCGAGATAGTCGTACCCCATTCCGTCTGGCATCGTAGCAGCAAAGACTTCCTCCAGGGCTTTCATGACTTGCTCGGAGGTGTAGCCGGACGCGGCTGTGGCGTTGATCTGCGCGCAGCTATACAAGTTGTAGCGCATGGTGAATTCCGGCCCGGTGCGGCGTTCGATCCGAATGAGCGCACTAAGCGGAACCATCTGGCTTTCCGAGTTCCGGACATAAAACTTCCCGAGATTGTCGAGATCTGTCCGATACTTCCCTTCAGCTTGTGCGTAGACCTGCCAATCCCGTCCGAAGCGATTGAAGTAATTGATAAAAGTGCCTCCCATGAAGGTCTGAATGGTTTCGTAGACGTCCGCGATAGCCACCCCTTGCTTCAGGGTTCTTTCGAGATCAACGTCGATATAAACCTGTGGAACATGCGGCAGGAAGGTGGAGCTGATCTGGGCTATTTCCGACCGTTTACGAGCCGCGCTGAGGAACAGATCGAGGTTGTCGTCCAACAGATTGGTGTCACCGCTTGAACGGTCCTCCAGGACAAAGCTGATGTCCCCGGAGGTGCCGGCTCCGGGGATTGCCGG
>DATHPI010000409.1:0-8840 GCA_035484035.1 Chthoniobacterales bacterium | reverse complement strand
ACAAATCACCCCGCGAGGCCTTAATTTCGCGCCAGTGGGTTATCCCCCAATCCATTTTAAAATTGTCACTCCCTTCTTTTCTGGCAACGTGAGTAGTCAGCCAATGTTGGCGGGTCGCTTCCAGGAACACCCCGAAGGATATTCCCCGCAAGCAACATCGCAGTTTGGCTACTGCTTACTCCCCATTTGACTATGCCGACACCGATAGGTCAGAGGCTTCGCCAAGCCGTCTTTCGATTCTTTGGGAACTTTGTCGCCGCGATCTTTTATCGAGTTCGAACCTTCGGCCTCGAAAATCTGCCAGCATCGGGCTTTTTGCTGGTCCCGAACCACATGACATATGTGGATGCGGTCGTTCTGCAGCTGGCGTGCCCGAGACCGATCCGATTCATCGTCCATGAATCCATCTATCGGATCCGATGGCTGACCCCTATTTTCAAACTGGTCGAAGCCATTCCGATCTCGAACATTCGGGCCAAAGAGGCGCTGCGACACGCCTCTGAGAGAATCAGGAAAGGTGAGATCGTTTGCATCTTTCCCGAGGGCGAACTGAGCCGCACAGGTACGTTGATCAAGTTGCACAAGGGCTTCGAATTAATTGCCAGAATCGCCGAGTGCAACGTTGTCCCGGTTTGGCTGGATGGCCTATGGGGTTCTATTTTTTCGTTCGAAAGGGGCAGATACTTTCTGAAAATTCCCAAGCGGATCCCGCAGATTGCGACCATTGCCTTCGGGGCGCCGATACCCCCCCACTCCGCCGAGATCGGGCTTACTCGGGAAAGGCTTCTTGAGCTGGGAGAGTTCTGCTATCAAAAACGACCTGAACTTATGGACCATCTGGGCCGGGCAACAGTGCGCGGTCTGAAACATCGACCGTTCGACGAAGCGCTCATCGATGGAATGGATGGCCGTGTATTGAAGCGCGGCGATCTACTCGCTGCCTCTATCGCACTCAGTCGATGGATCAAGAGTCACTGTCCCGGGCAACGTGTGGCGGTGGTCCTGCCGCCGGGCGCTGGCGCTGTGGTGGCGAACGTAGCTGTAACTTTGGCGGACAAGGTAGCGGTTAATTTGAATTTCACGGCTGGGCGCGCAGCCCTCCAGTCGGCTATCCAGCGAGGGCAGATCCTTCATGCGATTTCCGCCAAACCGGTCATGAAACGTCTGGAAGACTTCCCGTGGCCGAGAGATGTCTTCCGTTTAGAAGAGCTCATGCCGGCCTTGAAACCGAAAATTGTCCTCTGGCGCCTCATATCCGCTGTCACACCGGCCCGGCTCCTGAGCGATCTTCTCGGCCTCCCCAAGACGGCTGATCGGAAAGAGGCGGTACTTCTCTTCACCAGCGGCTCCTCCGGCGAGCCGAAAGGAGTCGTGCTCAGTCACCGAAACATCCTGGGGAACGTTCAGCAGTTTAGCTCCATGCTTAATCTTGGACCCGAAGATTCCGTCATGGCGTCCCTTCCGTTCTTTCACAGTTTTGGCTGCACGGTGACGTTGTGGTACCCGATGATTGGCGGGGTACGCGCAATAACCTATCCCACTCCGGTCGACGTGGTCAAAAACGCGGAAATGATCGAGCGTTATAAGATCTCGCTGTTGGTGACGACTCCCACGTTTTTGCGAGGATATCTGAAACGTGCTGAACCCAAACAGTTTGCCAGCATCAAGCTCCTGGTGACCGGAGCGGAAAAGCTCCCCAGGGAACTTGGGGAAGCGTTCGAGCAAAAATTCGGCAAACATGTGCTGGAGGGTTATGGGTTAACCGAAACAGCTCCGGTCGTCAGCACGAACCTGCCCGACCCTGCTCCGAGCCGACCCAACGATACCGTGCAGCCGTCCAGCCGGGTAGGATCCGTCGGTAAATTGCTACCGGGGGAAGCGGCGCAGATCCGCGATCCGGAAAACAATGCTTTGTTGTCACCTCACCAACTCGGGATGCTCTGGTTAAAAGGTCCAAATATCTTCGAGGGCTATCTCAATGAACCGGAACGAACAGCGGAGGTGCTGCAAAACGGATGGTTCAAAACGGGTGACCTCGGCCGCCTCGACGAAGACGGATTCCTCTACATCGAGGGACGACTGTCACGATTCTCTAAGATTGCCGGCGAGATGGTTCCACACGAAACGATCGAAGCGAAAATCGCGGAAGCGTTTGGCTTGAAAATGGACGAAGAGCGAGCGGTCGCGGTGGTCGGCGTACCGGATCAGGCGAAAGGCGAAGCTCTCATTTTGCTCGCCACTCGAGAGCTTTCCGCAGAGAAAATCCGAGCGCATCTGCTGGCATCGGGTCTACCGAACCTCTGGGTCCCGCGCACCATCAAGCGAGTCGAGAAAATTCCGATTCTCGGCTCAGGAAAGCTTGATCTCGGGAAATGCAAAGAATTGGCCTTGGAGCGGTGAGGGCGTTCAGCGTACAGCGTTCGGCGTTCAGCTTCCTGGCTTTTTGTCCGAGTTCACCGGGGCGACAGCCGGAGGCACAGGGGTGCTGCCGGAAACAGCGGCCGCCTGCGCGACTGGCAGGGGTGGTGCCTGACTGACGATCGGACCGCTCACCACATGAGGATTGTTCGCCGGAACCAAGGAGTCCGGCAATGAACCGGGGATAATTTCGACGGTTGCGCCAACACCAACTGCGTTGAAAACCCGAAGCATATCCGCTGACTTCATTCGAACACACCCGAAACTGGCCGGATGCCCGACATTGCGCTCTTCGGGTGTACCATGAATATAAATGCACCGCGCGAAGGCGTGGCGGTTCTGTGGTTCAAGACCTTTCAGCCAGAGGATTCGAGTCACGATCGGATCTCGGCCTGGAGCATTCGGCACCAGCACTTCGCCGGTTCGCCGCCGACTTTTGAAAACGGCCCCAAGCGGCGCGCCCGCACCAATCTTGATCGCCACTTCCATTCTTCCGAGCGGCGTCGCCCGACTACCGGGTCGATCTCCCAACCCGAACCGTGAGGTCGAAACTGGATAGCGTCCAAGCAACGTCTCCTTTTGATAAAGCTCGAGGCTTTGATCCGCTACACTGACCACAATTCGGTGATCACTGTCCTTGGTTACGCACGACGAGAAGAAAAGCGCCAGAGCTAGCAGTAAAAAAACGGACCAGCAACGGATCATGCAGCTGACTTATAACAAAAGATCAGCACAGATCAACGCCAAGGGCGGACCCCTTCTGCAAACAGGAGGTCGCTTACTGTCCGCCAGCGGTTTCTTCCCCTACAGCGTACCGCGCAAAACGGCGAATTACGATGTTCTCGCCAAGTTCTGCGATCTTTAGCGCGACCAGATCCTTAATCGTTTGCTCCGGATTTTTGATGAATGCCTGATCCAGCAAACAGACGCCACTATAAAATTTGTCGATTTTACCTTCGACAATTTTCTCAACTATATTGGCCGGCTTCCCTGTGACTTGAGCACGATAGATATCGCGTTCCCGTTCAACAGACGAAAGCGGAACCTGATCCCGGCTTACATAGAGCGGGTGCGCAGCGGCAATGTGGAGAGTGATGTCTTTGACGAAATCGCGAAAATTATCGTTTTTCGCCACGAAATCGGTCTCACAGTTTATTTCGACGAGGACTCCCACCTTTCCCTGTAAGTGAATGTAGGAAGCGACCACTCCTTCTTTGGCGGATCGGGACGCTTTCTTGGAAGCACTTGCGATCCCCTTTTTGCGAAGGAGGTCTTCAGCCTTGGCAAGATCGCCGTCAGACTCGACAAGCGCTTTTTTGCAGTCCATCATGCCAGCGTTGGTCTTATCACGCAACTGCTTGACGAGGGTAGGATTGACTTCAGCCATAACAAAACGAACGCTTACTCCGCCACCGCCGCAAGATTGGCTGTGTCTTCCTTGTTTGCCTCGTGAGCGGCTGTGTAGATCGCATCAACCAGTTTCTGGAGAATGACTCGAATCGCGCGGATGGCGTCATCATTTCCCGCAATCGGATAACTCACTTGATCCGGATCCGCGTTGGTATCAACGATTGCGACCGTGGGGATCTTAAGCCGCTGGGCTTCCGCGACGGCAATTGATTCTCGGGACGTGTCGATAATAACCATCGCATCAGGAAGTCGGTCCATAGTGCGGATGCCTTCCAGGTTTCGGCGCAACTTCTCGGCTTCACGCCGGAGCGCGGAGAGTTCCTGTTTACCCATCTTCGAGTATTCCGGCGACTTTTCGATCTGCTCGAGATAAGTCAGGCGTCCAACACTTTTGCGAATGGTTGTCAGGTTCGTCAGCGTTCCCCCCAACCATCGTTGATTCACATAGTACTGGCCGCACGCAACTGCAGCTTCTTTAACCGCCTCCTGGGCCTGCTTTTTGCATCCGATGAAAAGCACCTTGCCGTTCTGTCTAGCGATATTGGCCAGAAAGTCTGTCGCCACCTGCAGCTGCTTTACGGTTTCGCCGAGATTAATGATGTAGATCGAATTTCTCTTCTCGAAGATAAAGGGCTTCATCTTCGGATTCCATCGCTTCGTCTGGTGCCCAAAATGAACTCCTGCCTCCAGAAGTTCCGTCATTAATTCCATTGAAGACATATTCGTTCTATGACAGCTGCCGTTTTTGCTTGGGTTGTTTCCGTGTAGAGCCGAAGACTATCCCGTAGTGTCTCCGGTCGCGCAAGGGATTTTCGAAGAAAGAAAGCTCGCAGAGAGGACACAGACACGGGACCTCTCAATCGTCACTGGCTCTCAGTCTGCTTTGTCTCGATATACCGGGCAAACAACCATAGGATATCCGATAGCCGGTTCAGGTAGCGAATACTCTCGGCATTCACAAAGCCTGAGCTGTCGCCCAGGCCGACAACCCGGCGTTCTGCTCGCCGACAGGTGGTCCGCGCCAAATCCAGAGCCGCTGAGCTTAGACTGTGACCCGGGGTCGCCCAGTGCTTGAAGTTGACATGATAATTTTTCTCTAAATCATTCACCACATCGGTCAAGCGGTCCACGGCTGCCCCATTCACTACTTCATAGCCTTCTTTCAAGTAGCGTTCCCGATCTTGGTCAGCCACCGCCAATTCCCCCATTAAAAGAACCAGTTCCTTTTGCACTGAGAGGACGACCTCCTGGACGAGCCTTTCCTGTGTGGTGGCACGGACCAACCCCAGGGCCGCGTTCAACTCATCCACCGTGCCATAGGCATCGACTCGCCGGTCCGCTTTCGGCACCCGGCGGCCGTACATCAACGAAGTTTCACCAGCATCGCCGGTTTTGGTGGCAATCGACATCTGTGGGAGTGTTTATCCTCCGTGGTCCGAAGTGTTTGCGCAGATCATGCGGTCCGATGGTTTTGAGTGTGTCCCATCCGTGGCCCGAAGCGGCCAATAAAGCATAGCCCAGGGTTTACCCTGGGTAGCTCCTCCATCCGAATTAGCACTGAAGGGGCTACCGCGTATGGCGTGAATCGGCCTCGAACCCTTGATCCAGACCGTGGGCGCATTTTTTAGGCCCTTCAGGGCGAAACGTTTATTTTGGCTAACCCAGGGTAAACCCTGGGCTATGCTCTCTTGCCCCTTCGGGCCGTATGACCACGTTAAAAACATACACACCCTGGGCTGAGTTATCTTTGCCCTCCGGACGCATCATAGGGCTAAGCACGGGGCCGCCTGTGCGGCCCCTCTTTTTAGCCGACGGCCACAGGTTCAATCTCGACCGCCACCGCCTTCCCAATCGGTTCGCCGGTTTCCAGCGTTCGAATACTGCGATGGCCCATAAAACCGGTTCCGGCAGGAATCAGGTGACCCATGATCACATTTTCCTTGAAGCCGCGAAGATAGTCGATCTTACCAAGCGTCGCCGCCTCCGTTAATACCCGGGTGGTATCCTGGAACGAAGCAGCTGAGATGAAGCTATCGGTCTCGAGTGAAGCCTTGGTGATCCCGAGGAGGACCGGAACAGCTTCGGCGGGTTTGCCACCTTGCTCAATGACCCGACGGTTTTCCTTGTCAAACTCAAGCCGGTCCACCTGATCGCCCCAGAGCAATTCGGTGTCGCCTGGTTCGGTGACCTTAACCTTTCTCAGCATCTGCCGAACGATGATCTCAATGTGCTTGTCGTTGATCTCGACGCCTTGCAGCCGGTAAACCTCCTGAACTTCATTCACGAGATGCTCCTGAAGATCTTGTGGCCCGCAGACATCCAGAATCTCATGCGGCACAATTGGCCCCTCGGTCAATTGCGATCCCTTCTTCACAAAATCGCCCTTGAACACAATCATGTGTTTGTTCAACGGAATCAGATGCTCTTCCTCCTGACCGGAGATCGGATCCCTGAGAATCAAACGGCGTTTGCCTCGGACGGTCCCGCCAAACTCGACTAACCCGTCGATCTTGGCGATCTCGGCGGCATCTTTCGGACGCCGGGCCTCGAACAATTCCGCCACCCGAGGCAGGCCGCCGGTGATGTCCTTGGTCTTGGCAATCTTCCGCGGTGTCTTGGCCAGTAGCGTGCCAGCCTGTACTCGCTTGTGTTCCGGCACCACCACGTGCGCACCGGCAGGAATCGAGTAGCTCGCGACAACTTCTTCTTTGTCGCCGATGATCACCGTCTGCGGGTGCAGATCTTCTTTGTGCTCGATTACGACAGTGCCCATCACGCCCGTTGCTTCATCGATCTCCCGCTTCACGGTAACGCCAGGAATCATATCCCGGAATTCGACGCGCCCGGTTCTTTCGGTCAAGATTGGCACGTTATACGGGTCCCACTGCACGAACGTGTCACCTTTTTTCACCAAGGCACCATCGGCAACGGAAATCACCGAACCGATCACCACATTGTAGCGTTCGAATTCGCGTCCGTCCTTGGCATGCACCGAGACGGACCCGTTCTTGTTCAGAACAATGAAATTACCGTCCACCGACTGAACCACCCGGAGATCGTTAAAGTGGACGTTTCCGTCATTCTTCGCTTTGATGATCGGCTGCTTAAAGAGCTGCGTAGCGGTTCCGCCGATATGGAAGGTACGCATGGTGAGCTGGGTACCCGGTTCACCAATGCTTTGCGCGGCAATAATCCCGACTGCTTCACCAAGCTTCACCATTCGTCCGGTCGCAAGATTCCGGCCATAACACTGAGCGCAAACCCCGCGCTTTGATTCGCAGGTGAGAACCGACCGGATCTTCAGCTGTTCGACGCCGATTTTCATCAACGCGTTGGCCTGCCCTTCTTCGATCAGCTGGTTCGCCTTGATGATCATCTCTTTGGTCACCGGGTTGCCAATGGTTTCGCAACTGACGCGTCCGACGATTCGGGTCGCCAAATCGACCACTTCATCATCCCCTTCGTAGATTGGGCGGACCAGGATTCCATTGGCCGTTCCACAATCCGGCTCAACAATGATGACATCCTGCGCAGCATCGACCAGTTTTCGAGTCAGATACCCTGAATCAGCCGTTTTTAACGCTGTATCGGCAAGACCTTTACGTGCGCCGTGGGTCGAAATAAAATATTCCAATACCGAGAGACCCTCACGGAAGTTCGAGGTGATCGGGCGTTCAATGATTTCACCTGACGGTTTGGCCATCAAACCGCGCATCCCAGCCAACTGCTTGATCTGTTGACGATTGCCTCGAGCGCCGGAATCCTGCATTAAAAACACCGGATTCAGCTCTCGACGTCCCTCATTGTGCTCCAAAGTCCGGAACATCACGTTCGAGATTTCTTCTCCCGCGTGAGTCCAAATATCAATGATCTTATTGTATCGCTCGCCGTCCGTAATGATGCCGCTGCGGTATTGCTTTTCGACCAATGAGATCTGTTTGTAAGCTTTATCGAGCTCGATCTTCTTTTCGTCCGGAATGATCATATCGGTGATCCCGATGGAGACTCCGGCGCGGGTTGCCCAACTAAATCCGAGTTCCTTCAGCCGATCCAGCGTCTCAACGGTTCTCTGTTGACCCGACACCTGGTAGGTACGCCAGATGATGTCGCTCAACTGCTTCTTTCCCGCGACTTTGTTGTAAAAGCCGAGACCTTCTGGCCAGATTCCATTGAAAATCACCCGGCCGGCGGTTGTCTCGATCACTTTGACGTCCGGATTTCCGTAGATCGTTGTTTTGCCGACATTCGGATTCTTGAACCGGATCTTTTCGTGGATCTTGACGGCCTTTTCGGCCAGTGCAAATTCGATTTCCGGCAGTTCCGAAAACAAGCGGAGACGTTCACCGACCTGTGCGGTCTTTCGCGGATTCTGCGTCAAGTAGTAGCAGCCCAGCACAATATCCTGAGAGGGGGTGGTAATTGGTTTTCCGCTCGACGGCGAAAAGATATTGTTAGGCGCCAGCATCAGCAGGCGGGCCTCCATCTGTGCTTCCACAGAGAGCGGCACGTGAACCGCCATCTGGTCTCCGTCAAAGTCGGCGTTGTAAGCGGTACAAACCAATGGGTGGATACGGATTGCCTCGCCTTCAATCAGCATGGGCTCAAACGCCTGAATCGACAAACGGTGAAGCGTCGGAGCGCGGTTCAATAGCACCGGGTGCCCTTTGGTGACTTCTTCAAGAATGTCCCAGACTTCAGGGGTCTGACGCTCGATCATCTTTTTAGCGCTCCGAACCGTGTGGACGTATCCAAGCTCTTTGAGTCGCCGAATAATGAACGGTTCGAACAAGACCAACGCCATCTTCTTTGGCAAACCGCACTGGTGCAGTTTCAATTCTGGGCCAATCACGATGACCGAACGACCTGAGTAGTCCACCCGCTTGCCGAGGAGGTTCTGGCGGAATCGTCCACCTTTGCCCTTGAGCATGTCGCTCAATGACTTCAGCGGGCGATTGCCTGCGCCAGTGACAGCCCGGCCGTGCCGGCCATTGTCGAACAAGGCATCAACCGCT
>DATHPI010000408.1:0-2613 GCA_035484035.1 Chthoniobacterales bacterium | reverse complement strand
GATGAGTCCCGAGCCAATGAGACTACGGCCTATTTGCGTCCGAACCCGAACTTCTCGATCCTTGCTGATCAGATAGACCCATTCCCCGGTGGTCCGCATCACAGCACGTTTGGATTCTTACTGTCTGTGGCAGCCGTCAGCTACCTGCATGAGCGACAGCACAAACGAGAACTTCGCCTGGAGAGTGCGCAGAAAGCAACTGGAATCGCGGTCTCCGGGCAGGCGGATCTCGAGAGAACACTTATTTTCGATTTGAGGATGGCTTTCATCCAAACGCTCCAAGAAAAAGCCGTTCTCGTTCTGGCCAAAGAAAATCTCACGTATTACGACCACGTGCTGGATGTAAATCGCGACCGGTACAAAGCAGGAGCGATTGCTCAAGTGGATTTGGATCGTCTCGAATTGCAGCGCGTGCAATACGAATCGGACCTGCAGACAGCCGAAGTAAATTTGCGCACTGCGAAGATTCAGCTACTCGCTCTTTTAAATGATCGGACGCCTGTCGAACAATTCGACGTGACGGGGCCTTTCGATTTTTCGCATCAAATCACGCCGTTGGATGATGTCCGTCAAAGAGCCTTAGACACACGTCCCGACTTGAGGGCAGCATTGGAATCCTTAGACAAAGCCAAAACGGATCACCGGCTGGCCGTGGCCAATGGATCGACGGACCCGACGTTCGGCTTCGATGTGGGACGCAATCCTCCCATTGACCAATACATTGGCTTCAGTGTGAGCATCCCCTTGCGCATCTTCGATCGCAATCAGGGTGAAAAACTTCGCACCCAACTGGACATCGACCGAAGCGAGAAATTGATGGAAGCCGCGCGGGCGCAAGTTTTCAGCGACGTGGACTCCGCGTACGCCACAGTCACCAGCACGGTAGTGCTTCTGCAACCTTACAAGGACCGCTATCTGCAACAGGCATCGAGAATCCGCGATACGATCGCGTTTTCTTACGAGCATGGCGCCGCTTCTCTTCTTGATTTCCTCAATGCCCAAGCGGACTACCGGAGCGTGCAAGTCAACTATTTGAACCTGGTTGCCGCTTATCTGGACGCAGCGAATCAATTGAATCTTGCCGTGGGACGTGAGGTCATCCAATGAGACGGCCATCCACTCAAATGCTGGTGCTCTCGTCTGTCGCCATTCTGTTTCTCTGCAGCTGCGGCAATGGGAAAAGTGACCCGAATGCAGGAGCACCGCCGCCCCTGAAGGTCGAGCGCGCGGAAGATCGGAATGTCTTTCAAGTGGACCATCCTGACAAATTCCCGCTAACCACTGCGGCCGAGCGTGTCACGACATCGCAACTGACGGCGACTGCGACGGTCAACCCCGACATTTCCCGAACGGTGCCGGTTATCTCACTGGCCACTGGCCGCGTGGTGGAAATTAAAGCCCGCTTGGGCGATATGGTTAAGAAGGGCCAGGTGCTTTTGCGAGTGCAAAGTGCTGATATTGCCGGGGCCTACTCCGACTATCAAAAAGCGGTGGCGGATGAACAACTGGCGCGGACTCAGTCGGAGCGAGCACAGCTGCTGTATGACAAAGGTGCGATCTCCCTGAACGATCTTCAGATTGCGCAAGACTCAGAAGCCAAGGCTCAAGTAGATGTAAAGACCACCGCCGAGAAGCTTCGTGTTCTGGGCAATGCCAACCTTGATCAACCCTCTGGGGTTGTGGATATTCATGCGCCCATAACGGGGGTGATCACCGACCAGCAAGTCACCAACGCAGGAGGTGTCGCAGGCCTGAGTTCGCCCAATCCGTTCACAATTTCGGACCTCACTTACGTCTGGATTCTTTGCGATGTGTACGAAAACGATCTTGCATCCGTGCGCGTGGGAGAAAAGGTGGACGTTCGCCTAAATGCGTATCCCGATAAGACTTTCACCGGAACCATCAGCAATGTCAGCCCCATCCTGGACCCGAATCTCCGCACTGCAAAAGTCAGGATCGAAGTGCGCAATCCGGGCATCATGCGCCCGGGAATGTTTGGCACTGCCACCTTTCACGGCCAGAAGAAGGAAAAGCTCGCGGCTGTACCGACTAACGCGGTCTTACATTTGCACGATCGCGATTGGGTCTACGTGCCTGCCGGCGGCAACAATTTTCGGCGAGTGGAGGTGAAGGCTGGGGAAATGCTTCCAGGCGACATGCAGGAGATCAGGTCAGGGATTGCGCCGGGCCAGCAAGTGATAGCGAATGCGCTTGAATTCCAGAATACGGCGGAACAGTAATGATCGCTTCGATTGTCGACTATGCTCTCAACAATCGCTTCATTGTCCTAAGTGTGGCAGCGGTTCTTTTCGTGTGGGGCATCGTCGCTTTCAAGAGATTGCCCGTTGAAGCCTATCCGGATGTGGCCAATACGTGGGTTCAAGTGATCACGCAGTGGCCCGGGCGGGCGGCGGAGGAAGTGGAACAGCAAATCACGATACCGATTGAAATTCAGATGAACGGCGCTCCTCATCTCCAACATGTGCGTTCTGCTTCGTTGGCTGGCTTGTCGGTTGTGAATCTCATCTTTGACGACGATTCCAACAACGACTGGGACCGCCAGAAAGTCCTGGAGAGGCTTTCGAGTGTGACTTTGCCCCCCGGCGTGACGGC
>DATHPI010000407.1:0-4508 GCA_035484035.1 Chthoniobacterales bacterium | reverse complement strand
CGTCTTTCGTGCCGCCGGTTTCGCGACCGACCTCTTTGACGCCACCTGCATCGCCGAATGCCGTATGTACTCGACCAATGCCGAGGTGTGGCGTGGCCTTGCCAGAAACGCGCATGAAGGTCTAGGCTCGCCGCGGTTGATCGGGCCGGCAACTCTCCTGTTACTCGGGGGACAAATTCTTCCGATTGGTCTGCTCCTCGTGGTTTGCCTTCAGAGACCCGTCTTACCGCTGGCGATCCCTCTTTTAATCCTCGGCACAGCCGCCGCATTTTTTCCGCGCCTGATGGCCGTCGCGCGTTTTAGACAACCGCTTGGCGGAGCACTTCTCCACCCGCTCGGCATCTGCGCGCTGCTCACAATCCAGTGGTTCGGATTTGTTCAATCACTCTGCAAACGCCCCGCGCTCTGGAAGGGTCGCATTTATTCGAAGCCTTACGACAGGTGAAACCTGCTCCCCGGCCTCATCGCGGCCCATTGCGTCACCCCATTCCAAATTGCAGCGCCGATGGCAAAACTCAGCCATTTCGAACTCACTGATCAGGAAGCTAAGAAGCGCATCTACCGCTTCCCAAAAACGAAAGTCACTGTCATGACCGTCGCCGATCGGAAAGGCGCCGATCAGCTCGCACCTTGGATTCAGCCTGTGTACGACCGCTACCAAAACCAGATCGATATCGATGGCATTGCCGACGTCTCAATGATCCCGAAACTATTCCAGCAGATCCTGCGGGAGGCATTCAAGAAACGAGTGGAATACTCCGTGATGCTCGACTGGGACGGATCCGTGGTGAAGCAATTCGCCTACAAAAAAAACGTGGCGAATATCTACGTGATTGATCGGGGAGGTCGTATCGTGCAGCGGCTCACGGGTGCAGTCCGCAACGAAGCCCTGCGCGCCCTGTTTCGGGCAATAGATGCGGCAATCGCTGACATTCAACAAAATGATCCTGTTTGATCGGGGTTGTCCCGGAGGGACAGCACGATAGTAGCCAGGCACGAAGTGCCTTAGGGTTGAGACCAGGTAGGGCGAAGCTCCGTCTGAGCCGGGGCTTCCCGCTTGGCCTCGCCCAACAATGTCACCCCCCACGTTCTCGCTTGGATCATTTGATCAACGCCGCCCGAACTAGATCCGGCGCATCCGCCATTTCTGTCTTAAGCTAATGGCTACGCGCAGCGTGGTTGACTCGAAACGATTGATTTACAGGGATCACCAGGCAGGCGAGCGCGAGCGGAAAGCCCCGGTTCGGACGGAGCCTCACCCTACCCGAGCTTTGCCCTAACTGCGCCGGCACTTCGTGCCTGGCTACGATCAGCCTGTCCCTCCGGGACAAAAGCCGAGCGCCACGAAGGGGGAAACATGGCCGTCATCGACCACTGACCATGACAGGAGAGAGGAAACGATTTCTTTGTGACAATGCTTGCCTTAATATTTCCTCGCTTCACGCACACAGGAGGCGACAAAAAAGAAAAATAGCATTGTGAAAACCACATTTTACCGAGAATTGGGGAGATCGGGCATCCAGAACAGTGCGCTCGGGCTGGGCTGTTGGGCGATGCGTGAGATCAATGGCCTGCTGGAACGTTAACACTAAAACCTGCGCTCCGGACCAGGAAACTCCACTTGTACGCCGCTTAGGAGGCGTCTCGAGTGAGCGGGCAAGTCGCAGGAATTCTCTAAAACAAAATCTCACCATTTTATGAACACACTGAATATTGAAATCTACTCCGACCTCATCTGTCCATGGTGTTACATCGGCAAAAGGCGGATGGAAGCCGGCCTCAAACTGCTCGGAGAAAAATTCATGCCCGAGATCGTCTGGCGTCCGTTCCAACTCAATCCCGACATGCCGGTAGCTGGCATGAATCGCAAGGCCTATCGCACCAGAAAATTTGGCAGCTGGGATCGATCTTTAGCCATGGACGCCGAAGTAGCCGCGATTGGCAAGACTCTCGGAATCGAATTCAATTATGACAAGGTCCTCATCACACCGAATACTATCTCCGGCCATCGGCTCTTGTGGTGGGCTGAACAGCGCAATCAACAGGATGCTCTGGCGGAGGCGCTCTTCAAAGCCTATTTCACGGAGGGTCGCGATGTCGGTCGACATGACGTCCTGGTCGACATTGCTTCTGAAACCGGGCTTCCGAAAGCCGAAGCCGGTGCGTTCTTGGATAGTGTTGTCGGCATAAAAGAAGTCTCCGAAGAGGTCAATAAAGGTCTGGAACTGGGCCTCGAGGGAGTTCCTTTTTTTGTTGTAAACGGCTCTCCTGCTGTAGCGGGAGCGCAAAATGCCGAGGTGTTTCGGCAAGCTTTTCAACATGCCTTGGACCTCAATAAGTCCTGCCATACAGTATAAGGCAAGGGACTAAGCTCCTGAGGCCGCGATGACTCGTGTCTGATTTTTTAAAGCATGGCTTTGAATTTAGTCGCACGCACTTTTCGGTTTGCCGGGGCGATGATCGACAAAGTTCGAATCAACGAGTTCTTCAACGATGATCAACACCACAGACGAGGTAACAAAGAAAACGGGCTCATTCCCAGAGCCAAGGACGGATGCCCTCCTCAAACGGAGGTTGGCCAGCATCGGGCGTTCGCTGTTTCCCCATCGTCTGGAGATCGGACTTGGGGTGACAGCGGTCACGGTACCTTTCATTCGGCCAACGATTGCCACCACGCCCTCCGAGCTGGGCCACAAGGCGGGCGGCCTTTGCCTGGTCCTGATTGGCTTGGGTGTCCGCGTCTGGGCGGCAGCGTTTGCTGGCCGGCATACTCGCACTTCAAAAATTGAAGGGAGCCAACTGGCCACCGCCGGAGCCTATGCCCACGTGCGCAACCCGATTTATTTGGGAAGCGTCATCCTGGGAATCGGTATGGTGATTCTGACTGGGGACCGGCGTCTTTTATGGCCTTGCGCTCTCACTTTTTTGGCGCTGTATTTCGGCATTATTCCGGCAGAGGAGGAGTTTCTCAGTCAGAAATTTCAGGATCAGTACGAGGTGTATTGCCGGAATGTCCCTCGTCTGATTCCAAGGATCTCGGGCTGGCCTGATGCCGCCAAGACAACGCTTGATTGGGGGGCGGTTCGCGGCGAATGGCGGTTAAGCCTGATTCTGGCGGTTATCTGGGGGCTCATCCGGGTCCGCGCAGCCTGCATTGCTCACAAATCTCTCTGAGGGGATTTATCTGGAAGCATTTCTCCATCGGTTAGGAGTAATAATTGGCGGATTCAAACATCATGTGCTGGCGGTTGAAACTGCATAGGATCACAGGCTGGCTCTTGCTCGCCATTTCCGCGACAGAATTGACGTTGATGAACAACGAAGCCCTGGGCCAAAAAGCCGCTGAAAAGACGGCGCACGGGCTAACATGCAATCTCGATGGAATACCTGCGCAAGAAAGGGCACGCTATACAGAGCTTTTCGAATCGCTTTGTCACGCCATCCGTGATAAACGCGAACTGCCGGACGGATACGCGCTCCTTCTGGATCCGGCTCAATTTAGTATGGATCAAGCACTCGAGTGGACAAAGCTCGAACAAGAGTGCTGCCCTTTCCTGGAGACGCAGGTTCGTTGGGATATCGAGAACGGACCCGTATGGCTTGATTTGAAAGGACCTGAAGGCGTCAAGGACTTCATCCTAGATGAATTTAAACTGAGGTAAAAGCAGCGGGGCTTTTAATCGGAATTCTAGACGGAACCCTGCCGGAGGCCCGAAATGACCATTAGGCCGGGGTTAAGTGATTGCGAGGGGGGCAACCACTCCCATTATTTCCAAAGTCTTGCCCGTTGCCACCCCGACACAAGCTGGAAGCCTATGCTATGCTAAATTAACGCCGCCGCGTCGTCACTCGAGGTGCACGGCGATAGTTCCCGGGATGGCTCTGGAAGATCGCTCCACACTCCGGAAAGTTAGTGTAGCATAGGCTTCCAGCCTGTGTTCCGTTCGCACCGTTGAGCCGGCCTTCCAGGGGGGAACGATGATTGCAGCCCATTACGATCTAACCTCCGCCCGGAGGTCAGCTCTGCAAAGCCCTGATCAACGTTTTCAGAAGCGGAGGATTGTTCTGCAGGCGATCTACCTCGAAAGCACAACCTCCATACGGAGATAGTAAGGCGAGGATATCCGCTTCAGTGAATCGAAAGAGCGCCACGAAACCTTGACCTACCCTTCGGACAACAAGAAAGAGGAAGAGAGTATTAAGATTAGTTGTTTTCATCGTTACTTAACTAATATCTTGCGCAGTTAGCTCTCCGATCCCACCTGGCGGCTCGTCCCGTTTAAGTTTTCATCCTTTTATAAGGAATTTGTCTGCTATTCTATTCTTCTGGCTGGCGGGCGGATCGTCATCGTGGGAATGGACCACTGTTCTAAGAACAGCTATCGCTCTTTGTCTCAGCTGCCGCAATGGTTGTCCCGATTGCCATACCTGATAAAACCGGCATCTACATCAATCGATTGCTGTAAAGAGACACAAGGGTTACCAGCGACCGGACGTCATCTGTAGAT
>DATHPI010000406.1:0-21549 GCA_035484035.1 Chthoniobacterales bacterium | reverse complement strand
AAACCAGCAAATCCAGCCTCAAAGGCGCGTCGAAGCAGATGGCCGAGTCGATGTCCGAAAAACAACTCGAAGATTTTGCCAAGACCAAGCGTAAAAAACTCCCAACTAAGAAAACGTAAGGTAGAGGATCCGGTGGGGAGGTAGGGCGAAGCTCCGTCTGAGCCGGGGCTTACCACGTCACCTTGCCCTGCAGCTTAACCCCCAATAAGTCGGCGGTCGCGCGCTTATCCGGAAGAAGACGAGCACGAGAACGATAACGAGCACGAGCACGATTAGCGGAGGGAGGTAGGGCGAAGCTTGGTCTGAGCCGGGGCTTCCAGCGTCATCTTGCCGTATAACGTGATCCCCAAAAATTCGGCGCTCGAACGCTGAATGGCGTTGTTGTGCAAGTTTTGCGATTGCGTTGGCGCCCACCACCGCGTCGACGGTCGTCCCAGACTGCTCAGCGAAGGAGGTCACATCGATGGCCAGGTCAACCCGGGAAACCCCGGCTCGGGCGGAGCCTCGCCCTACCAAGGGGCTTCGCCTCTCTTTCCCCCAATCGTGCTCGTCCTCGATCTCGTTCTCGATCTTTGATTGGATGCCGGTCGAAAACGGACCGCTACTGATGCGAGTCTCTCGATACACGATCCGCGGCCCAATGCATGGGGGGTCACGTCGCTGGGCAGGGCAACCCGGGAAACCCCGGTTCGGACGGAGCCTCACCCTCCTACCAAGGGGCTTCGCCTCTCTTTCCCCTATCGTGCTCGTCCTCGTGCTCGTTCTCGTCCTCGATCTTTGATTGGATGCCGGTCGAAAACGGACCGCTACTGATGCGAGTCTCTCGATACACGATCCGCGGCCCAATGCATGGGGGGTGACGTCGCTGGGCAGGGCAACCCGGGAAACCCCGGTTCGGACGGAGCCTCACCCTACCAAGGGGCTTCGCCTCTCTTTCCCCCAATCGTGCTCGTGTTCGTCCTCGATCTTTGATCGACGATCAACGCGTCACCGCGCGAGGGAACAATCCTATTCGGTTTTGGCGCTTTCCTTCAAGAACTCCAAAATTCCCGCTGCTTGTTCGCTGGTGGGTTCGCCCTTGTCCTCAGTCCAGCCTATAAGCGTCTCCTGCGGAACCCCTATGGCCTGGGCTACTTTGGAGGCCTGTTGGAGGATAATGTCCCTGTAGTTCCCAAGTGAATCGAGTTGTTCTTTGGTCGCTTGCATGACCTAACAATACCAGAAATCGGGGTAATTAGCCTCACGCAGAACTGAGCAACCTGATTTTCTATCCTCCAATGCGGCCCTTCTGGATCGAGTCCCTCCAACCTGGCGAACGGCTGATCCAATCGAATCCCACTCCGATGGATACCGCTTCATTTGACCGCGCGTCTGGTTCGCTTCTTCGTAAAGAAGCCAAGCCCGACCACGACGGCAAAGAATAGCAGCCATCCCAGACCGCGCCGGATCCAGAGGTGACCGTTTGGAGCATCCCAATCTTCTGTCGGGTCATGCAGTCCGCGGAGCATATCGGCTCTCAGGAGACGTTCGGCATCCGGAGCGAGTCTTACGTCCGGCTTGAGCAATGGTAAGGCGGGGTCGCCTACGCGCATCCCAAAGCCTATAGAGGAAGCCGTCGGGCTGTCGGCAAACAGTCGCCGCTTTCCAAAAGCCCGTTCGATCAGCGTAGTGCAATCTTCGCCGAAAAAAGGTCGGCCATGGATATGATTCAGAAATGCGATCACCTCCTGTTCGACATTCTCATCAACCCCGCGAAACGCCGTTGCCTGCACAGTCACGTCCCAGCCTTTATGATCGCGGGCCCTGAAGGTTTCAAGCGGCGTCCAGTTTAATCCATCGACGAAGTCTTCGCGCGGAGTACCAAACAATTGTTCGACTACGAATTCCCTTTTATCCCGGAGGACCACGTGAAGTCCGGCATGCATGGCCAGGGGCGGAGTGCCCGGGGAACGACCCAATCCCGCAAGTTGCAGATCGAGAGTTTCCACCGGACGAATGATCCATGCGCCGAGTACGTTCACGGCATCACTTTGGAAAATAACTCCCTTTAATTCGGCAACTTCGCCTGGACGGTCGGGTACAGAGGGAGGTAACGATGTTGGCAAAGGATTGATCTGCGCCACGGCCAAATCTTTAACCGGGTTTGCTCCAGATGCAAAGTTTGCCGCGCACTACCGTCAAGGTTTCCGCCTTTTCGATTCCGTTCCGGGTGCTTAGTTCTCTTCCTTGCGCGGTCGTTACACCCCTATCATCACTGTTGTTTTGATCGACCTTGATGAACGCGTTTGAGCATTTCATTATGGTTGACCAGTTGAGCGCGCCTGACCGCCTCTTTGTGTGCGATTAGTTCGGAGCGCTTACCTCCTGGACTATTGACGACTAACTCCCCCTTCAGGACCAACACATCCCCAGATCCAACGATCCTTCCTTGGCCTTGTTTTTGATCACCCGTGATTTGGTTCTGCAGAATTTCATCTAGAAAATTGTGATCTTGTTGGCTGATGCTTTGAAACCGGACGGAGGCTACAGATCCGCTATCATCGGTCGGGTTCGGAACGCTTAATGCGCGATTGTCGGAAAAATATGCGAAACCGAAATCACCGGTGGATTTCATTAACTGCGAAAATATTTCTCGACTTTGCAAAATCAAAGCCGCCAGGGAGACCATGAGAAGGCAAACCACAAACAGCCGGACCGGTTTCACCAACCGATCGAAAAGGCGGTAGGTCACGGCTCCAACCGAGAGAACTAAGACTGTCAGCAATAGGATGCTCATATCGTTCGAAAGCTAGGTTCCGTGAAGAATGCCAGCGCCGGACAAAGTGACTGTACGCCGGGGCAATTGACTCGGGCAGAAGCGGGCACCAAATAGCCAACGACCTAATAACGCCGAGTGATTGCCGGACCAACTTTTCCGAACTGCGGCAAGCGCCCCATCACTCTCCGTGTCGTGGATGACCATCGAGTTGAGGATATCGCCTGCCGTATAGAAATCGAGTATTTTTATAGAAATTCTGAAACCTTCAGCACGAGGATCTTGTCTCTATTGGGTGGTCACTGTCCGCGACTGAGACGCTATTTTTTTGTCCTCTTGAGTCCCAAATACTGCAAAGCCGCTGGCTCGAGTTCGATCGTCAGTGGAAAGTCCCAGCTCTGAACCAAGCCGCTGTCAATATGAACAGGAGCAGTATTCCCTCCGCAAACCTCAACCCGCCGGCAGCGCCGGTTCTCCAACTGTGCCGCATGTTTTTGCCCGGGTAATTGACATTCAAGCCATCGACAGAGTTTGGTCCGATGCTCCTCACGGACAAAAACAAGATCTAGAAAACCATCGCTTGGATCAGCGTCTGGAGCCAGGTGAAGCTTCGGGCCGATCAGCTCCGTATTCATTGCCGCAAGCAAAATAAAGCGATCCTTAATCACGCTATCATCCACTTTTAATTCCAACTCCATCCCCTCATACTCCCGAGTGATGGTCTGGAGCTGCTGCAAGGCGTGGGCGAATTTTTCCTTTCGCGACTCCGCCTGTTCCAATTCCACCTTTTTCGGCCACTTTTGCATTGTGCGGATCAGCTCCACAAAGACGCCGGCGCCAGTTGCTTCCAAAAAAGTTTGAGTACCGCTGCGGTGCGTCACTCTTCCAAGATCGAGAGGGCGTATTTCGGCTTCATCCAGTTGAGAGGCCAGCAACTCCGGGTCGGATGTCTGGTGTAAGCAATGAGCGATATTGTTGGCGGTTCCAAATGGAAGGATACTGAAGGGCGTACCCTTCAGATTTGGAGCGACTGACTGGACTGTTCCGTCGCCGCCGACGATAACGGCACGCACGATTTCGGGTGAGATAACACGTCTCCAATCCGACTCCTCCGTGCTAACGTACGCAACATCGTGACCGGCCCGCTCGAATAACCGACGGAGATCGGTACCGTTAGCGTCCCCGCGGAAGGCATTTGGATTATGGATAAGAGCGATCTTCATAATTTTGGGAAATCCGCCAAGGCAACACGTTCCCTTCCGGGCTGCCCCTGGTTTGCGGCGGCCTATTCCACGATCGAATCCCATTGAATGGGCGGATGGTGAGGGTGTTACATTTTCGTCACCAAGCTCCTCTGGTTACTGGCCCGAGCCCTCGAAGCCTCGGTACGTTCAGCAAGTGTTCAGAGTATCGAGTAAGAATGTCGCCTTATCAGTCCACGGTTCAGCTGCAATACGAACAGGCGACAAAACCTCTGCATTTTCAGAGAATAATATGCGCATCCTTATTTCAAACGACGACGGTATTTACAGTCCTGGAATCCTGGCGCTGGCCAAAGCGGCCGCCCAATTTGGTGAAGTGCGGATTGTTGCACCCGATATTGAACAATCTTCGATGGGCGCTGCTATTACCTCTAGTCGGCCGCTTTTGTTTCGGAAAACGCCCATCGAGAAATTTGAGGCTTATCGGGTTAATGGAACGCCTTCCGATTGTGTAGCCTTGGGATTGCATCTTTGGGGCGGGGCGGATCTCGTGCTTTCCGGCATTAATCTCGGCTCCAATCTCGGCAATTCGACTTGGCATTCCGGCACTTTAGCGGCGGCTAAACAGGCGGTTTTGCTAGGAACCCGCGGAATAGCTTTGAGCACCCCGTTCGACGATAATGAACCGGAATTCACGGCCTTGGAGCCTTCGGTCACAACGGTGCTTGACCTCTTGGTTCACCGGCAAAAAGAGCGTTTGCTGAATGTGAATATACCGCTCCATTCGACAGGTGTACGGTGGACACGTCAGTCTGTCAGACACTATGACGGGGCAATTGTTCCCGACAAGGATCCAAAAGGGCGAGAGCATTTCTGGTTCACGGTGACACCTCTTGAGAAGGCTGAACCTGGCACGGATCGCTGGGCGGTCGAAAACGGGTGGACCTCCATCACGCCGTTGCGGCTCGACTTGACCGATGAGTCTGCCTTGAGTTCAGCGTTACAAGAATTCAAGCACCAAAACTGAATCGTAGAACGGGCCTAAGACGCGACTTTGCCTTCCGTCAAAAGGCTGAGCCTCTCAATGGCAGCTTGTTGCCTTGCGCCGCAAACGATGCCGAAGGCGTTCATGAAGAGGGCCGGGGAGAAAATGAATGCGATGATGGCAAAGAGAAAGCCGCCCAACTGCCCGATCCAGGCCGGGATCTCAATAGCTCGCGTCGTGGAGATGCGCGTTCCGAGGCTCATTTGGAGCAGTCGGCCGCCATCGAAAGGGAAAGCTGGGGCCAGATTGTGGAACATCAGGAGCATATTTGCGCCCGCGATCGACATCAGGAGCGGGATATCTCGAACCAGCACAAGGCTGTTTGGCCCATAGGCAGTTTTCGCGAGAACGAAAAAGAATATTCCGATCAGGGAGCTTGCGAGCGGGCCCGCCATGGCAATGACGAGTTGTTGCGCTTGGTTGGTTGGGACTCGGCCGAGCCGGGCGACTCCTCCCATGCAGTACAAGGTCGTTTCGAGGGTTTTTATTTTGAAACCTTTCGCGGCGAAAAGGTGTCCGAGTTCGTGGAGAAAGATGCAAACGAATTGGAGGAGTACGAGTAAACTGCTGCGCAGCACGCCTCCTGGACCGGGAACTTGATGGAAGTAAATGAACCAGGTGATCATTAGCTGCGCAACAAATGACCAATGGAGTCGCAGTTTGCACCCGAAAAGAGAACCGATCTTCAGCGAAACACTTCCGGCGTCTGTCCGTGTTCTGACGTGATCGAGAAGTCGTTTGGCCGCTGCCTTGATGGTTTGGCGTGATCCGGGAGGGTTTAACCCATGAATGTCGCTGGCTTGAATAGTGATATCGTATAGAACGGTACAAAAGCGGATGCTTTAATCGTCAATTCTCAATTCCACTTTGCACTGTCTGCGCTAAAACTCTTCTCTATCTCAAGAATGCGTGCGTGCTTGGATTCGTTTTGTCGACTTATGGTGGCCAAGATTTCTTGGAATTCGCTGTCAGCGTTAAAAGGAAGCAGGCCTGGGTCATTGGCTCCTAACACCGGATCGGGAAAGCCGCCGTTGGCTATCATTTCGCGTAGATACCGATAAGCCTCTTCGTAGCGATTCAGGAGCCGAAAACCTACAGCAAGATCAAAGCACATCCAGCGGGGCGACTTGGCCTTTGGTAATTTCTGTTGGGCGAAAGTAACGACCTGCTCGGCCGTACGGCGTGCCTCAGTCTCCTGCCCGGAAGCATGCAGCGCCAGAGCCAGGCGAAGCAAAAGGTTTGGATTCTCTTTATCCGCCTTGAGTTTCGTGTCGACCGTTTGAATGACGAACCGCCAGTCTTCTACCTGCATGGAGCAGAAAAGAATCAGATCGGCGGCCGTAGTGTATTGCGTTTTCAGGTCCGGCGGCAACCCCTGCAATCCGGCCAGGCCCGCGCCGTAGTCCTTGCTATACACCAGCCGCTCACAATCCATCAAATGACGCCTAAGTGGATCGGGCTCAAGGTAGATAGCGCGCTGCATCCATTTTTGCGCCAGATCTTTCTCGCCGACCGTCCAGCAGACTAAAGCCAGCTCATAAGGTGCCCATGAATCATAGGGGTTAGTGATAAAGCACTTTCGAATCGCCACGTACATTTCCTCTTCACGTCTGGACTCCGTAAATTCGGCCGCTGCGATGCGGTTCGCATCCCAATCGTTCGGCGCGAGATCCAGTGCCGTCCGCACAGGTGCATCCATTCGATCGAACCAGCCTTTGAGGTTGAAAGCGCTGGCAAGTCCGATGTACGCGCGCGGTTGTTTCGGGTCGAGCGCAATCGCCTCTTGGCAAAGGTCAATTGCAGAATCCAACCAGAAATCCTCCCCGTGGAACCGCTTAACTCGCTCAATATAAGCCTCCGCCAAGCCGATGTGCGCTTGCACAAATTTCGGATCGTCTTCCAGCGCCTGCTTAAAGAGCCCAATAGCTTTATCGTTATCCTCCTGCCGATGAGTTTGCCACAACGCCGTTCCCTGAAGATAAAGGTCGTACGCGGTCAGGCTCCCTGTCGGTTTGCGCTGGAGATCAGCCCTTTCAGCCGGGGAAAGTCTCGCCCGTAGCGCCGTGACAATCTGCTCAGCCAGATCGCTTTGGATTGCGAAGACATCCTTCATTTCGCGGTCGTACGATGCACCCCAGAGCCGCTGGTTCGTGCTTGCGTCGTATAAAATCGTAACGACTTTAACCTTGTTTTCGACTCGTTGGACGCTGCTGTCCAAAACGGCGCCAACGCTCAATTCGGCGCAAATCTCGTTCAGAGGCTTTCGATGTGCGGTTGACGCATCCTTGTAGCGAAGAATCGAGCTGCGCGCAATAACTCGCAAATCCGCCAGCTTGGACAATTCGTAGATCACTTCGGCTGTCAGTCCGTCACTGAAATATTGGTTTTCCTTATTGTCGCTCAGACTGTCGAATGGCAGCACGGCGATTGACTTGGGAATCGGAGAATTTGGTTGAGACTTCGAAACCCAAAAAAGTAGACCGATTACCAAGGCTGAGGTCAGCACAACGACTCCAATGATCGTCGACAACAGCCGCTTCCCTTGCCACCAGGACTGATGCCGAGGCTGGGAACTCCTCCGGTTAGTCTCGGAAATTGCCGGATACGACGACTCCAGCGCCTTCTTCACGGCCCTGAACGCTGACTGAAGCGCAGCGGGATCTTGCGGGCGCTGACCAGGGTCTTTTTCCAACATGAACTGAAGCAAAACGACGATAGGCTTCGGGACATGTATCAGTTGGTCGAGCGGAAGTGGAGCGTGCAAATGCCCGTTCATTACTTCGGCTGTGGCGCCGCTGAAAGGCACCTTACCCGTGAGCATTTCCCAGAGAGTTACGCCCAACGAATAAATATCCGAACGAATATCTACCTCGCTCCCCGCACACTGCTCTGGACTCGCAAATACGGGAGTTCCGGCGAAGGTGCCTGGGGCAGAAAGCGCAGGATCAGATTGCGAAACAGATGTCGCTCTCGCCAGTCCGAAATCAATGACTTTAACTCTGACGCTATTCTCTTGCTCAAAGCTGAGCATAATATTAGTCGGTTTGATGTCTCGATGAACGATTTGTTCTTTTTGCGACGCTCCTAGCGCGGCGGCGACTTGATCAGCAATAAGGAGGGCCAATGTCACATTCAACGGTCCCTGCCGCTTGATCAGGTGTTCGAGAGTTTCACCTTCCACGAACTCCATGGCATAGAAATAGTCGTGTTCCTTTGTCCCCAGATGAAAGACAGAGGCGACATTAGGATGCCGAATTCGAGCCGCCGAACGGGCTTCGCGCACAAACCGGAGGCGCGCCGACTCGTCCTGGAGGTAGTGTGCATTGATGACCTTTAGTGCCACAGGACAGCGAAGATTAGTGTCAAATGCTTTGTAGGTAACGCCCATGGCGCCACGACCCAGCTCGATCGGTGTTCCATCGTCATGAGCCAAGAGTTGATAATGATCAAATCTGTTTGCTGAAAGGGTGAGCGGTTGCCTACCCGGGTGCGCTACCGCCTTGTCAGCGGTGGCCATTGGTAGTTCTGATTCTACTTGTGGGTCAAGCGCTTGCCGTAACTGGCAAACCGGGCATCGGTCGGCAGGGCGAGAAACGGGCATCTTCGTGCCGCACCTTGGACAGGTGGATATCGCGCCCGCCTCGCTCGTCGCCGCAGTTTCGGACCCAAGTTCGTCGATTGGATTCTTGGGATCTTGATTCATAGCCGGCCCTCGGCAGCAACCAGCGCGTCGCACAACGCGTGGATCTCCTGCTCGATGTCTTCCGGGTCCGAAACCGTGCGGCCGATCTCTTGGCGAAGAATGACGGTATATTGCTTGCGGAAACGATGAATTAATGTTTTAGCCGTTCCGACGCCGACACGAAGTGACTGTGCGACTTGCTCGTACGATGGCGGGTTTCTCCCTTCCTCAACGCCGACGAAGACTTTCAGGACTTCGAACCGAGGTTCCTCTCCACGTGCGACATGTTCCTGGCGCAACCGCTCCACTGCGTGGCCAAGCAAGGTCATTGCCCAACGGGCATCAAAGATCTTCTCCGCCGTCAGGCGATCAGCGGGTTCGAGCCGATAGCGGCTCTCGGCATCTTCCGAGTCGAGAAAGACAAATTCACGATCACCTCCCCGTTTTTGACAGCGGGCACGGCTTGCCTCGTCTGAAAGGAAATTCTGGAATGAGGCAAGCAGGAACGATCGAAATTTGCCTTTCAGCGGATGGGCGTGCTTCAGAGCCCGATTTTGCAGCAGGTGCAGAAAGAAACCTTGGGTGAGGTCCTGGGCGTCGGGTGGCCCCTGTCCGCGCCGACGAGCAAAAGCGTAAAGCGGATACCAATATAGCCGGCAAAGCTCGGTGAGCGCCGCTTTGCTCCCTGGCTCCTGGCTCTCAGCGGCAACAAGAATTGCACTCCACCGCGTCGTGCGAAAGCGCGCTGGATCATCCGCGATTAAGTCATGCTCCGGATCCACGTGAATCTCAGGCACCATTCATCCAGATCATCGGGCAATTTTGGCTTCCATATAGAACTTGGTCAAACGACAAAAACTGCCCCATTCGGGTGACGATCAAAGTCGAGCAATCACGCGTTTGCAAGGGGCCGGCATTGCGTGCGTATCGGTCTCGGAAATTCTGTTGATACACTGTTTGACTATGTATTGAACCGCTTTCATTCGGTGACTTCGTAACAGTTTCGCGATCACCTATATTGGAGCCGTTAATCCGCGAAAAACTCGCGGGCGGACAGGATATAGTTCCTGTGGCCGCCCGCCAGTCGTTAGCCAGCGAGATACTCTCGCTATATTTGGCCTCAGTTAGCGCTATTCGTGATCTTGATCAGCGGTCCAGCTAGATCCGGGAATTCACCGGTATTGAGGACTTGGACACCCGCGTCGCCTTCCCCATTGAAGGGAGTGGTGCCTGGGGCGCCGGCTTTCGCTCCATCCGTAGGGGAATTGAACCACAGGCCGAGGTGGTAAGTATGGATTCGTCCGGTCACGGGACCCAGTACAGCATCCGGAAACGCGTTTTGGAACACCATCGGAGCCGGAACGCTCGCCAGCGAAACAATGAAGGTCTCAATGCTGAAACGACCGATGAACCTGCCGTATCCCTTACCGTCCCTATTGGTCTCGATATCCCCCTGGTACCAGCTTAGGCCGAATGGCTTATTCGGTACCTGGATCACGAAGAAGTCAAAGTCGGTGTTGGGGGGCAGACCCCACACTGTGACGTTCATTATTTCGACTGGACCGACGGATTCGATCTTTACTCGGCCATGGGCGTTCTTTAAGGCCCCGTTTAGAGCCGCGGCAGGCAATCCTTTCGAGGGAATGAGGTCAAACTTAAAATCGTCACCATCATTATCACCTGCCTCACTGGCAAAAGCTGGCGTAGATGCCAGTGCTGCGAGAGCCAGGACTGCGAGCGCAGCGGTCTTCCATTTAACGAATCGGTTTAGAACTTTGCTTTTGGTTTTCATTATGTCTGTTGATCTTGAGTTTTGAAGACCGAACTAACCGGCGGCTCTTGTCGTCGAATGGGCGGTCTTCAGACCCCATACAACGGGATTGGGCTTTTAAGAGTTTCACGATTTGGCGCAAAAAGTTTAATGCGTCCAAAGAGTGATTTGCCAAGCAGACATGAAACCGTCAGATTTCTGCAGTATGTGTGAAAACTGTACAGCGGTCTCTGGCACGCGAAATTGTGTTGGATGATCAGCTGGCTACGCCTTATCAGTTCCCGTGTCCGACAAATTCAGCACTGACCGTCTCGAATTGCGTGACCTCTCCAGACCGTGGTGCAGTGCTGACTACGTAACACCCAGACCCGACGAACTCTCGCGTCTGAGTATCAAAAACCATTAAACAACGTAGCTTCCCCGGTTCCACGTGGCGCGTTGGTGGCTGTTTCCTGACAAAGTCTTCAGCCTGCCTTTTCGTCGGCCTGAGAGTTTCGACCGAAATATAGCGATGGATAGCAGAATGGTGCTGGCTCTGCTTAACTCCGAGTAGATAGCTCTCGACTTGTTGCTTCGCCTTAGCCTGCTGTTCCGGGGTGGGCGTATAAGAATAGACCGGGTCGTAAATCCCAGCGTGATAATCATACCAGGGAGCGGAAAAAGGGTTGAGGTAGCGCCAATGGTCGTTGTGCTGTGCGTTGCCGGAGTTGCCCATTCCGGACATGTGGCCGCCCGAATTACCATGGGCCACGGCCAGCGGAGTAAAGCTGAAATAGCCTGCCGCTAATAAACCGGCGAGATGCCAGCGACGGGTCCAGATAGTGGATTTGTCCAGGTGCGAATACTGTGCCGAAATCCGCCTAAGGCTTTCCTCTTTCGGCATTTGTCTAACATTATGAAACTCGAGATTCTCGAGGTTTGTTTCTATGCTTTTCATTCTTGCTTATTCCTGTCAGCAGGAGGGTGCTTGAATGGATCAGTACGAACATCGAAGACGAATGGCAATAGAACCAAAGTACATGATGAGAGCGATGGTGAGGTGGCTACAGGACTCAGCCCTGGGCTTCTGAATGGCGCGAAGATAAGGATTTTTTCTTCGAAGCGCCAGCGAAGGCCGGGATCACAACGAATATTCAAACGATGGTGTCCCAAACCCGCCCGCTGGTTCGTCGTTTTAGTGAATTGCCTAACTAACGAAAAGAGAAACCCATGTGTCCACTATGTATCACAACCTTGGCGCTCGCTGCCGCCGGCGCGAGTGCGAGCGGCGGACTGGCTACCTTCATCGTGCGAAAGCCTCGTCCGAAGAACGGTTCAAAGAAGCACGAACCCAAAGAAACCGAAAATCCATTATGATAACCTCGCTTCGCAGGCACTAACGTGCTTCCAAGCCCGGGATTTCGGAGAGCGTTTTCTCCGGTTGCCAGAATTCTGTATTCGCCCCCTCATATTTTAGGACGGTGAACATGCCTGTTGCCAGGTGATACAGAATATGGCAATGAAACGCCCACAGGCCCGGGTTATTTGCATCGAAGCGTACCTTGATCGCTGATCTTGGGGGGACCAGCAACGTATCGCGCAGGGCGCCGGGCACCGGCTTCCCGTCAATTTCAACCACCTGGAAATCATGGCCATGCAGGTGCATCGGGTGGGCCATATTGGTGTCGTTACGGAAGAGGATCTCGACCCGCTCGCCTTCTCTCACATCCAGGCTGTCGCGGTTGGGGTAGGCGTGCCCATTAATAGTCCAATCGTAACTTGCCATGCTGCCGCCGAGAATGGATTGGAGAGTTCGGTCAACCGGCTTTTCCGCGAGTCCATGGCTGGCGACCAGTCTCAACTCCTGGGTATTGTCCAAGCCTGCGGTCACTACCTTCGTTTGCGTTGAGAGTTTAGGAATCGTTTTTCCCTCGGTGGCCAGGATGACGCCGCACCGCTGACCGGTTCCTTCGCCTTGCGCCAGAATGGGAAATACACCGTCCTGGTCAGGAATTTTCGTCCTTAGGTCGATTCGTTGCGCCGTTCCGAGCTGGAAAAAATTGCCGTGCAGCGCGGAAACGTCCTTTCCGTCAACCGCCGTTAGTTCGGTCGCTAATTCTCCAGTACTAACAAAGAAATTTGTGGCCGCCGAACCATCGATGATTCTCAACAGCACGGTCTGACCTGCCTTCACGCGAAAAACTTGGGGATTTTCAAGCGTGCGCCGGTTGGCCAGCAAGGCGTCGTATTTGACATCCGTATCGGGCAGTTCGCTCATCGCGGCCACCGCCACGAAACGCTGCGTGCTTTCATCCCATTGCTGCGAGAGCAACTTTTGCTTCATCGGCTTCATGGGCATGCCATCCTTGTTGGGTGTGCCGGGCGGTTTTTCCATGCCTTTCATGTTTTCCATACCGCCTTTGAGTTTGCTGAGGATCTGTTCCGGCGACTTGAAAGAAAAGTCGCTCAAGAGGATGACCACCTGCTGGTCGGCTTTCCCCCTTTCTTCCGGGTCGTCGATGATCAGTGGAGCGGCGTTGAGCAGTTGTTCCTGCAACCCGTAATGCGAATGCATCCAATAAGTGCCGCTTTGTATCAGCGGGAACTTATAAGCCATCGTGCCATTGGGCGGAATGGGCTCCTGGCTGACGAACGGAACTCCGTCCATTAGCGCTGGCAAAATAAGCCCGTGCCAGTGAAGAGAAGTAGGGACTTTGAGTTGGTTGACGACCTCTACATTGAAGCCCCCAGATTTTTGGGGATAAAGTCCCTGAGTGCCATCCTCTTGCACGATTTCCACTGTCCTCACTTTCCTGCCGAGTACCTCCAGAGGCACTTCCCGAACGTATAAACGAACTGGCGAGGCCGTTTGACCTGTGGCCCGAAAGCCTGAGATCAGCATGAGGACGGAAAGAGGCAGAAGAAGAACCGGAATGAGAGTCCGCGCAGGTGTCATGGTGAAATAGCTCCCATAGGATATACGGCGTTCAGCGTTTATATTGGCCATGACAGGCCGGATCATTCAAGCCGGCGTCAACGGGCGGTTAAAAAAATCGGTTTGGAGGCTGGCCGAATCAAACGGCACGCACTGGGCGATCGTCCTAACGCTATTTTTCTTCTCTGAGTTTCAAAAAAAATACAGGAGTTAATTCAAGGTAAACTCCATAATCGCTAGCTTATAGGGGTAAAAGCAGAATTTCCACCGCCGCAAAAGGTCTAATAGGGCGGGCATTACGCAAGGCCGCGCGCGGTTGTGTTTATAGAGGCCAAGGCACGCCGTATTTTATTTTTGCCATCGTCCCAACTGCGGTTTATGAACCATCAAAGCCTACGCCATGAAACTACTCGCTGTGCACCCGAGCTGTTTGATGTATTCTAAGATTTACTTGAGGCTGGAACCTCTGGGGCTTGAGTTAGTCGCTTCCGCTGCCCGAGGCGCGGGTCACGATGTGCGCTTGATCGATTTACAAGCAGAAACTCACAAGGACTACTTCCGCTGGATCCGGTCCTGGTCGCCCGATGCGATTGTTTTCTCGTGCAATTATTTGGCCAATGTCCCGGAAATCATCGATCTGGCGAAAGCGACCCGTACACTACTGCCTGACGCCCTGATTATGGTCGGTGGTCACAGTGCGTCTTTCACGGCGACCGAGATTCTGCAACATGGAGATGGCAGCATCGACGCGGTGCTTAAAGGTGAAGGCGAGCCGGTGATCGTCGCGGTATTGGAGGCGGCCAGCCAGGACCGGGCCAATCTTCATCGGGTAGCTGGAGTCCAGACAGCAGCCGGAGATGGGCCGCGACCGACCTTCGTGCACAGTCTCGATACGATCTTGCCGGCCCGCGATCTGCTTCGGCACCGTCGCAAGTATTTTATTGGAGTGCTTGACCCTTGCGCCTCCATTGAATTCAGTCGCGGTTGCCCTTGGGATTGCGTGTTTTGCAGCGCGTGGACTTTCTACGGGCGAAGTTATCGAACTAAATCTCCGGAGTGCGCGGTTGAGGAACTGAGCCGCATCAAAGAATCTGGTGTGTTTCTCCTGGACGATGTTGCTTTTATTCAGGCCGAACACGGAATGCGTATCGGCGAAATGATCGCCAAACGTGGTATCAAGAAAAAGTATTATCTCGAAACCCGGGGCGACGTGCTCCTGCGTAACAAGGAGGTTTTCAAGTTCTGGCGGAAGATCGGGTTGGAGTACATGTTTCTCGGTATTGAGGCCATCGACGAGCAGGGGCTCAAACAGTTTCGTAAGCGGGTGACTCTTAGCCAAAACTACGAAGCCCTCGAGTTTGCCCGTTCTTTGGGGGTGACTGTGGCGATCAACCTGATCGCCGATCCCTCTTGGGATCGGGACCGTTTCCGGGTGATCCGCGAGTGGTGCATGGAGATCCCCGAGATAGTCAATATCAGCATCAACACGCCGTATCCAGGCACAGAAAGCTGGCGCACCGAAGCGCGCCGGATTAACACGCGTGACTACCGGCTATTTGACATTCAGCACGCGGTGTTGCCGACCTATTTGAGCCTGCCGGAGTTTTATCGCGAGTTAGTCGAAACTCAGCGGGTGTTAAGCATTAAACATCTTGGTCTTGCAGCGCTTCGGGAAGCAGCCGGTTTGGCGGTCGGGCGTCTATTGAGAGGTCAGACTAACTTTGTCCGGATGTTGTGGAAATTTAACAGCGTGTACAACCCCAAGCTCCAACTGGCTGACCACCAGCAACCAGTGCAGTATGAAATTTCGCCGCCACCCGAGTGGGAGGAGCGTATTGCTCGCGGTGCGTTGTACGTGCACGCCGCAGGCGGTCGCAAGGGCCGCGACATTGACAACGCTACCGAGGCCTTTGTCGAAGCCACCCGCATGGGTGCAGAGCAAGCCTAGGAATTCTTTTGCCCGCTTCAGCAAGTTGTTATTTGTCCGACGGTGGTGCTACCACAAGCTCTTTGAGGCCCGCATCGTCAAACGCGCGCCGGACTACGCCTGACGCCTTTGCGTCTTCCATAAAGGCGGTTGCGTAGGCGAGAGCGTTCGGGCGGTTCTTTGGTACGGCTATGGCAATGCCGGTTTGCAGAAAATTCCCGTCAAGAATCCGCGAGCCGGGCAGGTGAACCGCCAGCGCGGGCAACGCATCGTGCGTTAGAGCGAAGGCGTCCGCCGCTTTTGTTTTAAGCATCTCCGTCGCCTCGCCGACCGACTTGACGGCTACAATCGTCGTGTTTTTCAACGAACGGCCGGCAGCCCGGATCGTCGCCGTGTTAGCGATGCCAACGACTCGGACCTTGGGATGGTCAACGTCGTTTAGGCTTCGGATGCCCGAGCCGGCGCGCACGAGGTAGGTACTCTCGATCACGAAGTAGGCTGGCCCGAAGTCGACTCTTTCCCGGCGTTCTGCGTCGACAGGCATGAAGGCGACATCAAGTGCGGCCGAACTCATGGCGTCAACCAGTTCGCCGGAACTGGATACTACCAAGAATTCGACTGGCACTCCGAGGCGGCTTGCCAGCGCTTTCCCGAGATCCACAGTCACGCCCCGTGGCGCTCCGTCGGCGTCTTTGATGACAAAAAAGGCTGACTGCGCCGGTGCCGAGACCACCCCGACCCGCAGCTTCCCGGTTGGAGCCGTTTCCTCTCGTTGCGACTTTGTCGGACCTCCGGAAGACCAGGCGTTTTCGGCGAACGCGGCGAAGAGCAGAGCAGAGACGAATGGAAAAAGTTTCATCAGCACCCTCCTTTATAACAAGAATTGCGAATTTACGCTTTGGAAATCCGAGAAGTGTGGGTTGACAGACCGGTTAATTCGACTATTCTGGCCGAGATTTAGATATAAACCATATTTTCCATAGATTGTTCTGGGCTTTCTGGAAAGCGCTTCGATGAGGAGTGTCACTGCCGGGATGCTGAGAGAAATCGGAAAATCGCATCCCTGGCAAAAGAGGGGGTGCTAACAATTGGTTAGGAAATCTCTGAGCATCAGAGCGGCGCCATCGAGCTTGTTGGACCTCAAAAGGGAAGGGATTGAAAGATGGAACCGTTAGTCTTTGCCATAGTTGCCATGCGTACGATGTACAATCGAAAGGAGCCTTTTGTGCCTGAGCCTCTCCACTTTCGGCGTATCGATCTTGGGGGCTTAAAAAACGTTCGTTCAAAATGGATGACGACTCTGGATCGGACTTCTGATCCACAGGAACGGCTTGAGCCCCAGATTGCCTCTTGGGATGAGCCGCCCGAGCAGATTGTCGCGCACGCGCCCGTGAGTAGCGACGCGATCGGGTAAGGTGGTTCCGTGAAGGCCGGTTCGGACGGAGCCTTACCTACTATTTGCAAGAGAAGCTACTTCAGCGTAGACTCTGTGTTGGTAAGAAAGGGGTCAAATGACCTACGAAGCATCAGAAGAGCTTAACAATAGCGTCCATTGGGTAGAGTGGGGGTTGAAAATGAAAAGGATGACTGAGGCCTCAGTCGGAGCGGATCCTTGGACCGTTGTGCAAAACAAGCTGCATCCCGCCGTTGCAGAAGAAGAGTTTACTCCTTTGGACTTGTCGTACCTGAGACGATAGTGACCGCAATTGGCGATGTCTCTTTTCCACTGAAGCGGATTCCAATCGGATCAGCCGATTAACAAAGTGAATGCCGGCATTGCGGTTGGCGAAAGCCACGGAGACTAACAAAGCATCTTAATAGGACAGCGTGAATTGTTTCGAGCTTTCGAGCGAGAATTTGGTGGGGGTGGCGTTGTCGGGCGAGGGCAAGCGGAAATCCCCGGTTCGGACGGAGCCTCACCTACCAGGGACTTCGCCCTTACTTCTTGGCCCTTCGAGCCCGCAGTTTGGACATTTTTAGAAGGGCGCGTCCGAGAATTTTCGCCTCGTCGGTCAATGTGGCCAATCCGTGGCCCGAAGTGACCAAAAGAGCGTAGCCCAGGGTTTACCCCCGGGTAGTTCTCCCCACCCGAATTAGCCCTGAACGGGGCATGAGATACAGCGACAATCGGCTCGGAACCTTTGAACCGGATCGCGTGCACGTTTCTAGCCCCTTCAGGGCGAAGCGTTTATTTTCGACCAACCCAGGGTAAACCCCGGGTAAACCCTGGGCTAAGCTCTTTTGGCCACTTCGGGCCACGGATTGGAAACGTCCAGACTCCAGGGCCCTTCGGGCCTGCGATCTCTCAAGCGATCCCGGGAGCTATTCCATGGCGTCCAGAGTGACGACGCGTATTGATATTGTCGTCAGCTGCATCCGTCTGGACTCTCCACTCGCATTAAAGTGAGCTCCGTCTGCCGTGAGATGAAACGAGCAGTATGAAGGGGACTCTGCTCGGAACCAGGATTGAGGTCGGCTGATTTTTCAATTCCGAGACAATCGGCAGGACAAATTGTTCGGATCGCGGAAAGTAAACTATGGATGCTCAGACCGCAGGTGCGGACGGAAAGCGGATCCCGTCAATTAACCGGCAGATTCTCCTTGCTTCCCGCCCAAGCGGTGAGCCTTGGCTAGACAACTTCCGACTCGCCGAAACCGAGATTCCTAAGCCAGGGAGCGGTCAGATGCTGCTGCGGACGATTTATCTCTCTCTGGATCCTTACATGCGAGGCCGCATGGATCCCGGTCCATCGTACGCTCCCCGGGTCGAGATCGGTCAGGTAATGGTTGGGCAATCTATCTGTGAGGTGGTCGAATCGAGGATTTCAAACTACCAGGCTGGCGATATCGTGTTGGCTGGAGGGGGTTGGCAAGAATATGTTCTATCCGACGGTGTGGGGATCAGAAAAATAGATCATTTTCCGGGTCCGATTTCCCAAGCGCTTGGCGTACTTGGCATGCCGGGCCTCACCGCGTACACGGGTTTACTTAACATTGGTAGACCGAGTTCGGGAGAGACTCTGGTCGTTGCTGCCGCTTCAGGGGCCGTCGGTTCGGTCGTGGGCCAGATCGCTAAGATCAAAGGCTGCCGGGTCGTTGGAATTGCTGGGGGCGAAGAGAAATGCCGCTTCGTGAAGGACGAACTGGGATTTGATGAATGCCTCGACCATCGGCAACTGGACTTACCTGACCGTCTCCAAGAGGCTTGCTCGAACGGCATCGATATTTACTTCGAGAATGTCGGCGGCCACGTTCTGGAAGCGGTGTTGCCGTTGTTGAACAACTTTGCCCGTATCCCGGTCTGCGGACTCATCGCGCACTATTGTGCCACGGATTTGCCAACTGGACCCAATCGGGTACCGGAGCTGATGGGAGCTATCCTGAAAAAGCGTCTCACCTTTCAAGGGTTTATCGTCGTGGATTACGCTTCACAATACCCGGACTTCGTGACCGATATGAGTACCTGGCTGAAGGAAGGCCGGATTAAATACCGTGAAGACATTGTCGATGGACTTGAGAATGCGCCGCAAGAGTTGATCCGGCTATTGCGGGGCGCGAACTTCGGTAAGAAGATCATCCGGGTAAGGCCGGAGCCACCTCGATGAGGTTCTGGCGCTGTCACTTTGATCGGAAAAATTCATCGAGGGCATCTCGTTCCTGACCTTCATTCGCGATATCGGCAGACAATCGATCGTAGAGTTGGGCCGCTCCCTCAAATATCATGGCAGCCGCCTTGTCCTCACCCAAAAAGGCGGCGATCTCACGCATTTCTGCAACCCATCGGTAGGCTTTTGGATACATGTCGGGTATTCCTGTTTCAAATCTGGAGAGCAATTGCGGCAAACTCTCACTCAGTTCCTGATATAAACTTCTCGAACTTTCTGACCGGGAAGCGGCCAGGAGCATCGCGGCACCAATTGCCGTAAGGCCTTTGCTGATACCCGAGTAGGACATTTTTAGAGCGGCAGCCGCTCCGACCGGACCATCGATCTGCCGCAGATCAAGACCGAGCGTGCCCAGTGTGGATGCACGTCCGCTCTGATCGCCGCTGACATAAAACCTTGGGCCCTTCTCGCCCGGCTGTGGCGGGGCACCAATAATAGCCCCGTCGATAAAATCGCACCCAGTTTCCGCGAGCGTAGCGGCGACCTCTCGCTTGGTTTTGGGACTTAGAGCATTGCAATCGATAAAAACCGGCTTGTGGCGGCTTTCACTGAGGCGCTTCACTAACCCCTTGGCCAGAGCAACAGCTTCGCCGGGCGGTACGATCGACAGGATGAGATCTGCGGTGGCAATCGTTTTGGGAGAGACATCTTCCATCCCCGCAGTGCGGGCTCTTTCGACCGTGGCTCCGCTGCGACCGTCAAGTGACGTCAGCACACGCGCCCCATGCTCGACCAGACGCGCCGCTATAGCGCTCCCCATAGCACCCGGAGAATGAATAGCAATAACTATATTCATGAAGGAATAATCGTAAATTCAAGCCCAAGGCTCTTAGTGCATCGTCTCATAAGTAGGAGGCATACCGCCGCCGGCGATTTTGCCGATTTTCAAGGCGCGAGCGACAAGCATACTTAAATCCGTACGTGAGGAGCGAGCAACGTAGAAAATCGGCAAAAGCGCCAGGATTTCGCTTTGCTGGGCTCTCCTTGGAGCGACCCTGATGTTTTTGACATCACCAATCACGAATGTTAGCACTGGAGGCTGGCCAGCATATGCTGGTAAAAAACCATTTGCCACCAATGCCGATCAGGGCAAGGAGATGGCGCAGGTTTGCAGAGCACGAGGACCTCGGATCCTCTTCGTTTCGGAACAAAAAAAAGAACTATGATTGGAATTGCATTGATGGGTGCAGGCCGGATGGCCCGGGTACATGCCAGCGCCATCGGGGCGGCCGGCGGAAAGCTGGTGATCGTTTACGACGTCGTTGAATCGGCGGCAAACTCGTTGGCTGCCGATTTCGGAGCCGCTGTGGCGCATAGCGTGCAAGAGGTATTCGATCGATCCAATGTTGCAGCTGTCCTGGTAGCAACGTCTTCAAATACGCACGTGGAGTTGATAGTTAAAGCGGTCGAGGCCGGAAAGGCTGTGATGTGCGAAAAACCGCTCGCGCCGAATCTCGCAGACGCCCAACGGTGCGTCAATGCCTTGGGCAGCAAAGCAAGCAATGTCTTTCTGGCATTCAATCGGCGTTTCGACCCGGGGCATTCTGCGCTGAAGAAGGCAGTTGATGCCGGTGAAATTGGCAATCTCGAGCAATTGACGATCACTAGTCGCGATCCGGCTCCGCCGCCCCTCGAATATCTTCCAAATTCGGGTGGCCTCTTTCGAGATATGATGATCCATGACTTTGACATGGCCCGATGGATACTTGGCGAAGAGCCGGCCAGTATTCACAGTCAAGGCAGCTGCCTGGTCGACCCTCAGATCGGTCAACTCGGCGACATCGACACGGCTTGCGTGACCATGGTCACGCCGGGCGGCAAGCAGGCGGTGATTCTCAATTCGCGGCGGGCGGTTTATGGATATGACCAACGGGTGGAGGCGTTCGGATCTGCCGGCATGGTTATTTCGGACAATCCGCGTGCTACCGCGGTCCAGAAATATTCAAGCGCCAGTTTCGGGGCACCAGATCGTGTCTTCACGTTCTTCATGGACCGTTACGGCGACAGTTACCGCAGGGAAATCGAAACCTTTCTTGGCGGGGTGGCTGCAGGTACGCCGGCCCCGGTGAATGCCGTCGACGGGCTGCGAGCCGTCTATCTAGCTGAAGCAGCGGGGGCTTCTCTTCGATCAGGGCAGACCATTGAGCTCAATTCTAACTGCGAAGTAACCTGGCACGACTAAGAAAAATCAGTTTTAGCGCCGGTAGCATGCGCCGTTCAGAGGATTTGAATAAGAAAGCATTCGGCGGCCTCTTGTTCTTGCTCCTGATCATGGCAATGCTCCTCTTTCTGCCGGCGCAGACGGTTAGTTATTGGCAGGCTTGGGTTTTCCTTGCCGTGTTCGGAGCGTCGGCGCTGGCGATTACCCTGTACCTGATGAAAAATGACCCGAAGCTCCTGGAGCGGCGGGTGTCTGCGGGACCGGCTGCCGAGAAGGATTGGAGCCAGAGAATTATCCAGACCACCGCATCCACAGGATTCGCTGCCATCCTGGTTGTTTCCGCGCTTGATCATCGCTTTGCCTGGAAACCAGTGCCGTTGTCTGTCTCGATGGCCGGAGAGGTTCTTGTGGCCTTCGGGTTCCTGAT
>DATHPI010000405.1:0-5933 GCA_035484035.1 Chthoniobacterales bacterium | reverse complement strand
GGCCAAAATAGCTTAGCCCAGGGTTTACCCTGGGTTAGTCGAAAATAAACGTTTCACCCTGAAGGGGCTAGAAACTAGAAACGCGCACGCGATCCGGTTCAAAGGTTCTGACCGATTTTTGCCGTATCTCATGGCCCCTTCAGGGCTAATTCGGGTGGGGAGAACTACCCAGGGTAAACCCCGGGTAAACCCTGGCTGGCCCAAAGGGCCGTGCCCCAAAGGGCCTCGAGAACTCAGCCCATAGTTTCAACCGCATAAGCGCCAACCTAATGCGAGGCCCACGTCTCGTTCTCGTCGTCGTACTCCTCCTCGTCATCCTTCTCGTTCTCGTCGTCGTCCTTCGTCCTCGGTTGGGGATGGAGGGACGGAGGAGGAATGAATGGAGAAGATGAAGAAAGCAAGTAATGAAATTTTTCCCCCTATCAATCGAAAAAAACGGCCGGCGTCTCACTGCGCATCGGCAGCGGCTGTGGGTGTGAAGGTTCCTTCGCCGTGCACGTTCAGGTTTTCGACCACCACGTTCGCCGGTTTCCCGTCCGTGCCGATAGTAAAGGTAACTCCGGTCGCGCCGACGGCGTTTTCGCCCTCTGTTTCATAAGTAAAGATGTCGCGTTCATAGTGCTTCAAGGGATAAGCCCGCTTGTGCGGACCCTCGACAATTGCCAGTCCGTTGTCTTTCTCGACTATCTGAATGTCTCCGAAAAACTTGTTGGTGTAGGTACCGAGATAAGCATTGTTAGCGAGCGGGGGTGTTGGGGAGGTGGGTGGCCTGGAGTAGTCCGACCCGAAGGTGACACCGACTGCCGCCGGATTGGCAAACAGCTTTTTGAAAAGTTGGAGCCATTCCTGCGTGGCTTTCCCGTAGAGCGCAAGATCGGTAAACGTAAACGCGATTCCCTCCGCCGCGCCGACTGGGTAAGCATTGGTCAGGACAACAATACCCAGATGTTCCGACGGAACCAGGAGCACGCAGGTTCCTGCACCTAAGGCGAATGCGCCCGAATGCCCAAGTCGCAACCGGCCTTCGGTGTCGTAACTAACATTCCAACCGAGTCCATAAAAAGTTGGCAACCCGTTCAATGGACTGAATCCTGTTAATATTTGAGGCCAATGGGTGACGGACAATGCCTTTTCGTCGACGATCGGTTTGCCATCCAATTGCCCATCCGCGAGCTGGAGGCGCATCCACTTGGCCAGGTCGTTCACCGAAGAACTCACCCCGCCGGCGGGGGACTCCGCGTCAGGATCGCGCTTGTATTTCTGGACCCATTGGCCGTTTATCAGGACGTGCCCGAGCGCTTTATTCGTCTGCGCCATAAAATCGACATAGCGCGAACTGGTAGAATGCATGCCGAGAGGTTTGTACAATTTTTGCTCGGACGCATTCTCCCAGGTCAAGTTGTACGCCTTAGCAGCGGCCACCCCGGCCTCGGTAATGCCGAAATTTGTGTAGGCGTACTGCGAACGGAAACTACTGTTGGGCTTTTGAAAGCGCAGGCGATCGAGAATTTCTTTGCGCGTGAACCCCAGGTCTTCAAGCAAGTCGCCCGCATGCTCCGGTAGGCCACTGCGATGCGCATAGAAATCACGCAGTGTGATTTCACGTGTGACCCAAGGATCATACATCTCAAAATCAGGATCCAGATCGCGGATTTTTGAGTCCCAAGAGATTTTTCTTTCGCCGACCAGTTTGGCGACCAGAGTGGAGCCGATCGGTTTGGACAAAGAGGCGAGTTGGAAGACGGTGTCTGCGTCGACCGGTTCCCGTGTCTTGACCTCACGCACGCCAAAGCCGGCCGCAGACACGACCTGGTCCTGAAACACGACGGCCATCGCGAGACCCGGGACTACATCCTGTTCAATTTCGCTGATACAAACCTTCTTGATTTCCCGCACCGCCTGGCTGACTTGCTCGGACGTTATTTGAGGTCCTCCTGGCTCCGCGCGCAAGTTGAGGGACAGGGAGGAGAACAAGACCATTCCGAGAAAGCTGACGTACGCGCGAGATCTGCCCAACTTGTTCATCATCCGGTCCAATAGAGAATTCGTATCCAGTATAGCTCGATTCACTAATGGGAACTCCTATCAACCGTAGCCCGTCCGTGCAAGAGCCTCGGCGGAAGTTTTTAGCCATTGATCTCGCAGATAGTTCCGTTGCGCAGAATGTGTGGCTATGCGGAAGTCTTGGTTGCGTGTTGAAGCGGCGAGCGACTGTTGCCAGGGTGCCCGAGGACAAAGGAAACGCAGATTAGAATGCCAACTCCACATAGCATCCCGGAGATTCGGCTAGTGGCTGGTACAAGCGAGTCTGGCGGACCAAGCCCGGTGACGAGAGAAATGATAATGGCGATACCTCCTTGCGTTCCAACGTAGGACCACCGCGAATTGCTGTGGTGTAGAAGGGCGAAAAGGAAGACACCGGCAATGAGCGTGACGGTCCAGAGCAGGAACGAATCTGGTCCCAGCCGCAGCACGAAAAGCGCGAAAGCAACGCCGGCAAAACATCCCAGGACCCGCAGCAGGCCGCGAAAATGGGTGGACGCGGCGTCTCGATCAAGGACCACGAAGCTTGAGACCGCAATCTGGACGAGGGACGGCAAGTAGAGCCAGGACCAGAGAATCGGAATCAACATCATCGCGACGCCGCCAATCGTTGCCAAGCGCAAGGCAGTGGCATGATCCACCGGCGGTACGAATGGTTTGGCAGCCAGCTTCGTTGAGGCTGTTGCGGAGTCGATCGGTAAGTTTTGGCGATAAAGCAGCAGTTCGATGATCGTGGCCGCGACGACGCCGCAGATGACCTCAAAGGTTCTATACACGGCAATATGAAAGATTTGTTCCGGGGTCTCGAGACTTGTCGCAACAATTATCAGTCCGCCGACCGCACCGATGGTCCACGCGTAACTGCGAGCGCTTCGAAAACGGTAGTAAACTCCGGTTGCGCCGATTGCGAACATGGCAACGGTCTGTAAGAAAGGCCGGCCCTCGATCCAGAGCGCGAGCCAGAAGCTCGCCACGCAACCAACGACGGTCCCAAGAATTCTGTTTGCTGCTTTTTCCAGCAAGGCATGACGTTCGGGGTTGGCAACGACCCAGGCTGACATCGTCGCCCACCAAGGGTTGTCAAGATGGAAGGCGAGAGCCAGAACGGTAGCCAACCAGCAGGCGAGCGCCGTCACCAGGCCCTGGTGCAGGTCGAACGATGTCTTCGGATCGGATTCACTCACGGTTGCCTCACGTAGAAGATATTGGCGTCGCTCCCGACGAAGAGCCGCTGTTTTTGCGGTAAGTCACCCAAACCGATTTCCACCGGAAATCGTCGAGGCAGTCGAATCCAATCGGTCGACAATTCGACAAAGGGCAAGACCCTGGAGGGGTCTAGCGATCGGGCAACTCCTGGAGCGATGCTCCGAACCTCGCCAAAATGAATCCTCCAAGGATCAGAACCAATATAACAATAAACTTTTTGGCCAACCTTCAGCCCTTGCAGGTGTCGCTCCGGCAAGTTTACCACCAAACGCCAATTTTGATCCGAAACGATCGCCACTACCGGGTGCCCAGCCGTCAGATAGTCCCCCGCCCGAACGATCAGAGGAGCAACGCGTCCCGAGACGGGCGCAACGACGACGGTTCGGTCGAGATCATATTGGGCGCGTGCCACTGCTGCCTTGGCGCCGCTGACTGTAGCGGATTGAACGGATACCTCCTGTTCGGCGGTAACTCGTGAAGCACGTGCTCCTTCCAGCTGGGCTAGGGCGACATCATAAGCGCGCCGCGCATCGTCTAAAGCCTGTTGAGCAATGGCACCGGATTTGCGCAGTTCCGAGGCGCGCTCAAAGGTTAGTTTGGCATCGGCCAGCTGGGCCTCCCTTGAGGCGATTTGATCAGTAGCGACAGTCACCTCTTCGTTTGCTCTTTTCGCGTTGGCGCGGGCCAACTCGAGGCTTGCCTGCAGCCGATCCAGATCGAGTTGGAACGGTTGCGGATCAATCTTCAGGAGAAGGTCGCCTTCGTGGATAACCTGATTATCATTGACCGCCAGAATGGCCAGCGGCCCGCTCACTTGGGGTGCCACCGCAATGACATCCGTGGTGATGTAGGCGTCTCGCGAATAGACCAGAACTTGGGACAAAAGCTCAAAGCCGCAGTAAAGAATCAGAAGAGCCAAAAGAGTCCCGATCACGACATGGTTCTTGAACCATTGGAATATTCGAGCCGCCTTCACATTTTTGAACCCATCGCGACGAAATATCTCCATTCAGGCGAAGCACTTCAATGTTCTTCGGTGAACACCATGGGTTTAAGGCGGGAAAGGCGCGAATTTCGGAAGGCATCGCACGAAGGCCACAGAGAGCACCGCCGCCTGTCGCAATGAAATGATAGTGACCCTGTTGATTCGAGCAGAGAAGGCGTCACTGATCAGAATCGCCACCAATACCGTGGGACCTTCATCTGGTACCGCCGGTATTCGTCGCCAAACTTGCGTTCCAGGTAGCGCTCCTCCCGTAGGATGATGCCGTAATGTACGAGAGGTAGGCAGGCTGCCAGGAGCAGGATGACCCAGTCGAGGGCGAAACCGATTGCGATGCCAAGGAGCGCGAGACTACCGCCGACATACATTGGATTTCGCGTCCATGTGAATATGCCGGTGGTTGCGACTGCCAGTGTTGGCTGCGACGGTCGAGTGTGGGTGCCGATGCGCCGGAAGATGCGGTTGGCTCCAATCACCATTCCGAGACCGGCAACAAAGGCTATGGCGCCGACCACGATCCGTCCCAGGAATAAGACATGGGTGAGCAGTCGCAGAGGCCTAAACAAATTGAGGACAATCCCCGCTACCAGAACCGAGAGCGGGATCAGCGGGGGAAAGATCACAACATTAGGCGTATCGTGGGAGGAATCAGTCATGGAGTCATTTGTCGCGCTTGGAAGTCTTGGCCCGTATCTTAGTGGTAATCGACATGAAAAATCAAACCCCCTGCAGCGACTACGTCGAAACATCCGGCATCATTTTCTTTGCCCGCATGCTGGACAAAATCAGGCTCCATACCCAGGGCGTGCTGCCCGCCGGCTACAATTTGGGACTTTCCGATCCCACGAGCTTTGATGCACGGTTCTGCCGGTTTTGGGCCGTCGACTACGATCGACTGGCTGCCAAAACACTTGAAGGCGGAACAAACGAGGAACTTTTGCGATGGTGCTTTGAGGGCAGAAAATTCCCGAATGAGGAGCAGATCCTGGTGTGGAATTCTTTTATCATCAAACGAGGTTGGCGCGACAACGGCACTCCCGGTTTGATCGTCGAGAAAGAGCTGAGTGGCTTCGCAGACCGCGACGACATCCAAACCTACGTCGACTTGCATGATGCAGACGAAGGCCGTACTCCGAAATTCGCTAAGTAAGGCGTCCCTTCGAATGGGCGCATGATCTTTGTCCCGGAGGGACAGCACGAGAAGGCAAGCCGAGACGGCCGCCTGCAGTAAGTAAGCGTCCCGCTTTACCTCTTGAGTTCTTGAGTTGCGGGTTCCCCCGGAAAGCAAGCCGGGACGGCTAGCCTACAGTAAGTAAGGCGTCCCGCCTTATCTCTTGAGTTCTTGAGTTGCGGGTTCCCCCCGGAGAGCAAGCCGGGACGGCTTGCCTACAGTAAGTAAGGCGTCCCGCCTTATCTCTTGTCTCTTTGGTTCGCGGGGAAACTCCGGGTGAACACCCTCCGTGACCTCCGTGCGATGCTCTTCCCCGAAGCGCGTCTTTCTCGCCCAGAAACCAAACTGTCCACCAAAGAACCTTCCGCCGTCCCGCCTCAATCCTCCCTCTGTGACCTCCGTGACCTCTGTGCGATGCTTCCCCCCGATGCGTGTTTTTCTCGCCCAGAAGCCAATCTGTCCACCAGAGAACCTTCCGCCGTCCAATCTCAATCCACCAAATTCCCCCTC
>DATHPI010000404.1:0-1859 GCA_035484035.1 Chthoniobacterales bacterium | reverse complement strand
CCGGCTCTTCATCGATCACGCGGGCTCATTATGGATCGGCACCAATGATGGCCTCAATCGATTTGACCGGCAAACCGGCCGATTCACGGTGTTCAAGGCCGATTGGAATAGCCGCCTGAGCCAAGCGTATGTCTCCATCTCTGAAGATACGGATCGAGGGGTCCTCTGGCTCGGAACGCACTATTCGGGTTTGCACCGACTGGATTTGGCTACCGGTCAACTCAAAATATACCGGTCGAGTCCAGGGAATCCTCGCGCACTTGGCGACGATTTGGTGCCGACGGTGCACGTGAGCGCTACTGGCGAGGTATGGGTCGGTACTCAGAACGGGCTCGACAAACTTGACCCTGACTCCGGGACGTTTACCGCCTACCACGAGAAGGATGGCCTGTCCGGGAATGCCGTAAGCTGCATCCTGGAGGATAACCAGAGCGCTCTGTGGATGAGCACGAATAGAGGGTTGTCCAGATTCGATCCGCGAAACAAGACATTCAGTAACTACTCGGTTGCCGATGGTCTTCCGGGCAACGATTTAACGGGCTGGGCCTCGTGCTTCAAGAGTCCGGGCGGAGAAATGTTCTTTGGAGGTTTTTCAGGCGGCGTGGCATTTTATCCTGATCGGCTCGATCGCAATTCCTACGCGCCGCCTGTCGCCCTTACGGAATTCCGAATATCCGGCATTCCGGTTCAGGTTGGAGACCGTTCGCCCCTGAAAAAATCCATCTCCTACACTACTCGCTTAACGCTCTCTCACGAACAAAACATATTCTCGCTGGGATTCTCAGCGCTTAGCTATCGCAATTCGGCCAACAACCGGTACCGGTACAAGCTCGAAGGGTTGGAGAACAGCTGGCACGAAGTGGGAAGCGATGAGCGGTTGGCGACCTACACCACTCTCCCCGCTGGAGACTATACGTTCCGCCTGCAGGGCGCTACCAGCCGCGGGCCTTGGAGCGAACCGGGGGTGAAGCTCGAAATTGAAATCTTGCCTCCCATGTGGAAAACGGCATGGTTTCAGACGGTCTGCGGCGCCTTGATTTTGACCTTGGCGTGGGCACTGTACCGGATACGCCTCCACCAGATCGCGCGGCAGTTCAATCTTCGGCTGGAGGAGCGCGTCGGCGAACGGACGCGGATCGCTCGCGAACTGCACGACACGCTATTGCAGAGTTTTCAGGGGTTGATGCTCCGCTTTCAAGTGGCTCATGACGAACTCCCGGGGCGCCCGGCGGAAGCCCGGAAGACACTGGAGAGCGCTCTCGATCATGCTGCGCAGGCCATCACGGAAGGCCGGGACGCCGTACAGGGGTTGCGTTCATCCACTGTCGAAACCAACGACCTTGCCCGGGCCATCGGCTCTCTGGGAGAAGAGCTGGCGGGCGACGAAACCAATTCGCAGCGCGTGGAATCATTTGTGGATGTGGAAGGCACGCCCCGTGACGTCCATCCAATCCTACGGGATGAAATCTACCGGATTGCGGGGGAGGCGATGCGCAACGCGTTCCGACATGCACAGGCGCGCCGGATCGAGGTGACCATCTGGTATGGCGAGCCCCAATTCCGGCTGCGCGTCCATGACGATGGAAGGGGTATCGCCCCGGAGGTGCTTGAGAAACAAGGGCGCGTCGGACACTGGGGTTTAGCCGGAATGCGCGAGCGCGCCGAACTTATCGGCGGTCACCTGGAACTCAGGAGTCGGCAAGGATCGGGTACACAGGTTGAATTGAGTATTCCTGCATCTCTTGCCTACGGGACCTCTCCTGCTCGCCGTTTACCGTGGTTTGCAAAAAAGACCGGGACTAATTCATGATTCGGATTCTGGCGGTTGATGATCACGCCCTGTTCCGTGGAGGGGTCGC
>DATHPI010000403.1:0-1881 GCA_035484035.1 Chthoniobacterales bacterium | reverse complement strand
GTTACGTTCGGCGACCTTGCGTTGATACTCGGTCGCCGTGCGCCGGACGAACGTGGTCTGGACCTCAATCGTGCGGACGAATGTTTGTTCACCAAATGCCAGCGCCATCGAGGCGCCGAGGGCGAGGCAAGAGGCGAAGGCTGCCAACTTTAAAATTCGACTTTTCATAGAACTGAAAGTAGCTAACCGCAGAACTCTCCGGCTTCGCTGGAAAACTCCACCACTGTGGGGAGATAGACTTTTTTTGACCGACAGGCAACCCTGAATTCTCCATCCGTCTTGCTCCCACCGCGTGAACCAAATGGCGCCGGCGCTGCTGCCAAGCGGAAGTTGAGATCGGCCATCTCTATCTTAACGCGATGCATTCACCGGGCGCGCGATTCGCAATGGGAGATCGCGTTGATAGAGCTTGAGGTTTGACTCGGCCAATCTGGTATTCCCTTGACTTTGGGCCAATCCTTGAATTTTTTGCTCGGCTTCCACTGCCTCAGGAAACCGCCCCGTCTCGGCATACGCAGCGGCTAAGGTGCGAAGAAACAGCGGTTCACACCCACCTGAAAGCTCATTCGTTTTCCCGGCCAATTCGACTGCCCTGAAACGCGCAGGGAGTCAGTCGGACAAGTGGCCAGAACCAGGGCCAGGTTGTTCTGAAACCCAACGTTCAAAGGCTTGATTTCAAGAGCCTTTTGATAATGAGCGATGGCGTTGCTCATTCGCCTTTTTAGAAACGCATTCGCCGGGGTCGCCATGGCCTCTCCGGGAAAAGTTAAGGCTGCTTCGCAGCTTCTGACGGGATCCTGAGAATGAAGATCGAAGAGGGGTAAGTTTTTAATATTTCGTAGGAGATATTCTGCGGGAGCTCACTATCCAACACCAGAACGAATGCATCGTCTGGTTCTGTCAAAGCTTGTCGAGCCTTTGATACCAGGTCCCATTGAGGAGTCAGTTGCCAATCCATTTTTGTTAGGGTGAGGAAAGGCAACGTACAGGAATTCTCACCGGCCACGAGAAACCACCTTTTCGTGTCACTTAATCGGAGTCGGAGAACATCGTCGTAGACTGCCTTCATGGCCGGTCTTTGCCTGAAGCTTAAGTCCTCTCGAGCAAAACAAGCATTCCAGAAATCAAGCGGTCTTCGCTGTCCGCAGTGAAGCGGCAGAGAGATCGCTGACCAGACGACGATCACCCCGAGGGTTACTTGCTTCCAGGAGCGATCATCTGGTGATTTAAAGACCAACAATACCAGACCCAAACCAAAAAGAATAAAGCTGAGACAGAGATAGCGGAGATTCCAGGGCATCCAGGCGATTGTAAAACAGGTCAATGCCAGTAGCGCGAATCCCACCGCGTCTAGAATCCAATACAACCTTGTCACAGATGGCTTCCAGATAACAACAGAGCTGACCACCAGGGCCAGAAATCCGACCAGACCGTAATCCGATCCTAAATCAGAACCATCCTTCAAAAAAGGCATATTAGCATCACTAAAGTCTCTCCGGTAGCCGGCCTCACGAAGCTCGAGGCTTCCGAGCAGCCATCGACATTGCCGTTCTAAGAACTGTGGAAGACCGGAACGACAATCCACGCCATCGATACCCGACGAGATGGTTGACATATAGTATCGAATGAAATTGGCCGCTGCTCCGCGGAGTCCATCCTGATTCGTGTGGGGTTTCACAAACCCGGCTGGGCCCACTGGATTACCGTAAACTTGCCAGCTCAGAACATAGGTTTCGACACTGGCAAAAAGAGGCAGCAGCATGATAAACAACAGCGCAAACCGAAGGAGATTTCTGAACTGTTTGCGAAGAATCCAGCCGGTCATGATGGCGAGGATAGCGGAAATCGGAACCGCCGAAGTCTTACAACCCATGGTAAACG
>DATHPI010000402.1:0-2553 GCA_035484035.1 Chthoniobacterales bacterium | reverse complement strand
CGTCTGAATCCCGGTTTTGCCGCCGTGGCCATGCTGTCCCTGGCGCTGGGCATCGGTGCCAACACGGCTATCTTTCAACTGCTTGACGCTGTACGCCTGCGCACTCTCCCGGTAAAAAACCCCCAGGAGCTGGCCGTCGTTCGCATCGCCGACCGAAAGAATTCTACCGGGCGCCACGAAGGGCGCTACTCGCAGATCACCAACCCGTATGGTCAAAAAACTCAAATGGATTGAGATGGCACAACTTGCGGTTTCCTCGATTCTCTTCAAATCGCTTTCGCTAAAGCTCCCATAGCACTTACAATCCTCCTTCCACGACTCGGTCAATGCGATCAGAAAGGGTCCAAAATGATTTGGGCGCAACTGCTGGCCTACGTTACCGGAACGGTCGACCAAGAACTTCTGTTACGGAACGAGTATCTGGCGGCGGAGAACCGCATCCTGAAAGCCCAGATCAAGGGTCGGCTGTTACTCTCACAAGAAGAAAAAGCCACATTGGCCGAGATCGCTCACCGGCTGGGACGAAAGGCCTTGGAGGAAGTGGCCGGAGCAGCCCAACCCGATACGATTCTGGGCTGGTATCGGAAGCTCATCGCAAAAAAGTTTGATGGATCGAGATTTCGGCAGCGAGTGGGCCGACCACGGATTGCTGAGGAAATCGAGCGATTAGTCGTGCGGATGGCAAAAGAGAATCCTAGCTGGGGCTACGATCGGATCGTCGGGGCCTTGGCGAATCTAGGCCATCGGCTGTCCGATCAGACAGTGGGCAACCTCCTCCGTCGCCATAACCTTTCTCCCGCTCCGAAGCGCAAGCAAACCGTTTCGTGGAAAGACTTTATTCGCTCACACCGGGACGTTTTGGTCGGGATGGACTTCTTCACGGCGGAAGTCCTGACGCTCAAGGGGTTGCTGACCTACTATGTGCTGTTCTTCATCCACTTGGAGACTCGCCAGGTGAGCTTGGCGGGATTCACGCCGTACCCGGATCAGGAGTGGATGGAGCAACAGGCACGAAACATGACCATGGAGGAGTGGGGATGCCTAAGAGGCTGTCGCTATCTGCTGCATGACCGAGATACGAAGTTCTGCGAATCCTTTCGTGAACTGATCGAATCGGGAAGCGTGAAGCCGATTCGCTTGCCAGCAAGAAGCCCGAATTTGAACTCGTATGCAGAACGCTGGGTGAGATCAGTCAAAGAGGAATGCCTGGCAAAGCTCATCCTATTTGGAGAGTCTTCGCTGCGGCGAGCCTTGCAGCAATATTTGCTGCATTACCATGAAGAGCGGAACCATCAGGGCAAGGAAAATCGAATATTGTTTCCTTTTCAGACGAGGGCCAGAAGGAAAGAGGGAGCAGTGCGGTGTCGGGAGCGGTTGGGCGGCCTGCTGAGATACTACGAGCGAGAGGCAGCATAAGGGTGAGCGCTAGCCAGCAGTTTCAGGCCAAAGGATTCTACATGTCTGGATGTGTTTCTCTGGTATTAGCGGCTCTGAAGCTCACGGAGATGAAGTCATGGTCCTGGTGGCGAGTCTTTCTACCGTTTTGGGTGATCGTGGGTCAGAACGTGATCTATGTGTTGGTTGGTTTTCTATGCTTATTTGCAGTGAGGTACGGAGAAGACGAGGAAGCCGAGGAGCCGGCCAAGGTCCAGAGCGACCGCATTGTTTACCAGGTCGCTTCGCTGGTGTGTGTTCTGATTTCTACGGACAACTTGTTGAGATGGCTAGAGCGAGGCGGAAACTCCTATTGGTTTTGGCTGTGTTCGGGAAGCGGGCCAATGGTGGTTTTGTTTGGGATTCTCGCCCTGGTTGCACAACTCTTCTATTGGGCCGACATAGTAAAGAAGCTCAACGACCGGCTAGTTGAAGGCAGCGGACACCGAGACATTGATTAGAAAGAGGAATCTGCCTTGTTCAGGAGGACCCGGGCCGCGACGAGTTTTTTGACCAAACGAGCTTGTTAGTTACACGAATCTCGTGTACACTACTTACGTATGAAGAACATTACCCTCAGCGCAGATGAGCAACTGATTGAGCAAGCACGGCTGTTGGCCAAATCTCAACATAAGACGCTCAATGCCATGTTCCGCGAATGGTTAGAACAATTTACAGCCCGAAGCGGGGGCACACAGGAGTTCGACTCTTTGATGAAACGCCTGAAACACGTACAGGCGGGGCGGCGCTTCAGCAGGGACGAGATGAATGAGCGGTAGGTTCTTTCTCGATACAAACATATTCGTATACTCCTTCGACGCGAACTCGCCCAAGAAGTCTGCGCGAGCTAGGAAGCTGATCAGAAGCGCAATCGAGACTCGGGGCGGTATTGTCAGCTATCAAGTGGTGCAAGAGTTCCTAAATGTTGCGCTACGCCGTTTTTCAAAGCCTATGAGTAGCATCGACGCAGAACAATATTTGTCAACCACGTTTCGTCCACTGCTGTCGGTTCACTCCTCGCCAGCTTTGTATGGAGAGGCGCTGCAGATCGCAGCTCGGTTCCAGTTGCCTTGGTATGATTCGCTGATCGTCGCTTCTGCGATTGAAGGTCAGTGTGAA